>NZ_JBSFGB010000004.1:0-400017 GCF_053596375.1 Streptomyces sp. NPDC001709
CTCGGCCGTGCTGTCGTATGTCGCACGCCCTTGCCAGGTGCGTGTTCGCTCCCAGCACATCACATAACGCACGGGCTCGGTCACTAGTCGTTGCGGGCCGGCTGGCAGTTCAGCCGGCGCACCGCGCGCGCCGCGGGCCCGGTACTGCTGCTGGTCCTCGCGGTCGCGCTCGGCATGCTCGCGATCGGGCAGGCCGCCTCCTGGGGCCGCTCGCAGGACGACCAGGCCGACTTCCGCGCCGGGGCGCCGGTGCGGGTGGTGTCGGCCGGGGAGAGCGGGCTCGGCCGTACGGACCTGTACGCGCGGCTGCCGCACGTGCGCGAGGTGGCTCCGGCCGTCCGCGTCTCCCAGCCGCTGTCCGGGGACCGTACGGCGACCGTGCTGGCGCTGGACACCGGGCACGCGGCGGACGCGTTGCTGATGCGCCCGGACCTGGCCGACGTGCCGGTACGGCCGCTGCTCGCCGGGCTCGCGCCGCGGGGCGCCCCGGCCGGGACCCGGGTGCCCACGGGCACCGTCCGGCTCCGGCTGGCGGCGACACTGGGCAGTTCGGCGGGGCCGGGGGTGGTCACCGACGTGACGGTGACGCTGGCGGACCGGTACGGGGTGCCGTACCAGCTGCCGTTCGGACAGCTCCCCACCGACGGACGCCCACACCTCCTGACGGCCGACGTGGGCACCGCGCCGCTGACCCTCACCGGGCTCCGCCTGGACATGAACCAGCCGGGCAAGCCGGCCCGGCACCGGCTGGTCCTGGGCGCTTTGACGGCGACCGGGACGGACGGCACGGAACACCGGCTCGCGCTGCCCGCCCGGTGGACCACCGCGACGCAGACCGCGGGCGACGCCGTCGCGAGCGCGGCCACCAGCCCCACCCGTCCCAGGCTCACCGGCACCGACACCTTCGTCTACGGCACCGGCTACCTGCCGGAGGCCGACGCGTGGCGGGTCGCCTCGCTCACCGTCCGCCTCGACGTGCCGCAGCGCGCGCCCGCGGCGGTGCCGGCCGTGGCCACCGACCGCTATCTGGCCTCGGCCGGCGCCCGCGTGGGCCAGCGCGTCGACCTGACGATCGGCGACCACACGCTGCCGGTACGGATCGTCCGGTCCGCGCGCGCCCTGCCCGCCACCGCCGACCCGGCGGCCACCGGCGCCCGCGACGGCGGCGCGGTCCTGCTCGACCTGCGCACCGTGAACCAGGTACTGCAGGCGCGGTACGGCGACAGCGTCACGCCGGACGAATGGTGGCTGGACCCCGGGCGGCCGGGTGACGCGGCCGCGGTGGCCGCCGCTGTACGGGCGCTGCCGGATGTCGACCCGGGGCAGGTGGTGGTGCGCGACGAGATCGCCGCCGAGCTGCGCGACGATCCCTTCGGCGCGGGCCCCGCGGCCGCGTTCACCGCGGCGGCCGTGGTGGCGGCGGCGCTCGCCGCGGTGGGCTTCGCGGTCGGTGCGGCGGCCGCACGGCGCGCCCGCGGCACCGAGTTCGCCGTCCTGCGCGCGCTCGGCGTGCCCCGCCGCCGGCTGGCCCGCACGATCGCCGCCGAACAGGCCGTCCTGGTGGGCCTGGCACTCGCGGTGGGCCTGGGCCTCGGCACCGCACTCTCCCGCGCCGTCCTCCCCCTGATCGTCCTCACCGGCGAGGCCACCCGCCCGGTACCACCCCTCCTGGTCCAACTCCCGCCCACCCGGGTCACGTTGCTGCTCGCAGCGGTCGCGGCCGTCCCGCTCGCCGTGGCGGCCCTGCCGACCCTGCGCCGGGGGGATCCGGCGCGGGCGTTGCGGGAGCAGGGGGGTGAGTGAGGTGGGGCACGCCGAGGAGGGGGCGGGCGAGGTGAGGCGTTCGGTGCCGCGGGCCGATCGGGCACGGGACGTGAGCCGCGCGGGTCAGCCGGTGCGGCGCATGCCCGGGGTGGCGCCTCGCCTCGTCGCGTCGGGTTGGGAAGGAGGTGGGTTGAGGTGAGCCGTCCGGTGCCACGTGTCGTCGCGCCCTGGGTGCGGACGCGGTTGCGGGCCGCGCCCGGGGCCGCCTGCGCGCTCGCGCTGCTGGTCGCGTTGGCCGCGTGCCTGGCGGGTGCCTTCCCGCGCGCGGTGGACCGGTACGAGGACGCCGGCCTGCGGCGCGCGTTCGCGCAGGCGCGCCCCGACCGCACCACCGTGCAGGTGCTCGCGCCCCAGCCCGACCTCGGCCGGTCGGCCGGGCAGCGGGCCACGGCGATGCGCCCGGCCGCGCTGGAACGGCAGTACCGGAAGGTTCTCACCACGGTCGGCAGCCCGCTGACCGTCGACCGCGCCCAGTCGGTGTACGGCGTCGCCGGGAGCGTGAACCCGGCGGTGCCGGACGCGTTCCTGCCGCGCCCGACCGGACTGCCCGCCCGTGTCTCGCTGTTCGCGCCGAGCGGCCTGGCCGACCACGCCCGCGTCCGCACCGGCCGCATGCCGCGCGCCGACCGCCCGGTGGACGCGAGCACACCCGAGGTGGAGGCCGCCGTGACCGCCGCCACCGCCAAGTCCCTGCACATCAGGGTCGGTTCGGTCATCCATGTGCCGGGCGCCGGCCGCCCCCCGCTCGCGGTCCGCGTCACCGGCGTCCTCGTCCCGCGCGACCCCGACGGCGCCTACTGGTCGACCGTCCCGCGGCTGCGCACCCCGGTCCTGGTGACCATCCCCAGCCCGGGCGGGGACCCGCCGAAGTACTGGCTCGGCACACTGCTGCTCCCCCAGAACGCGGCTCCCGCCCTGCTGGGCACGACCGTGAACCCGTTCCGCTACTGGTTCCTCGCACCCGACCCGCACGCCCTGCACGCCCACGACCTGGACCGGCTGAAGTCGGCCGTGGCCGCCCTGGAGTCCGGCCCCGCACTGCAACGCGCCCGCGACTTCACCGACAGCAACGCCGACATCAACACCGACCTGGCCGACGCCCTCGGCTCCTTCGCCAAGCTGCGCTCCGGCATCGCCCCCCTGGTGTCCGTCGCCGCCGCCGGTACCGGCACGGTCGTCGCCGTCGTGCTGCTGATGACGGGCGGCCTGGCCGCCGACCGGCGCCGCGCCGAACTCGCCCTGCTGCGCGCCCGCGGCGCCTCCCTGCCCGCGCTCGCCGCCCGGCTGCTGGCCGAGACCGCCGTGGCCGCCGTACCGGCCGGCGCGCTCGGCCTGGCCGCGGCCCTGCTCATGGTCCCGGCCGGCCGCACCGGGTACGCCGTCGCCGCCGCGGCCGCCGTCACGCTCACCGCCTGCTGCGCACTGCCGCTGCGCGCCGCCGTGGCACACCGCGCGGTGCGCGCCACGGCCGACCGCGCGGACCTGGCGACCGTACGGCCCTCCCGGCGCCGTACGGTCGCCGAGGTGACCCTGCTGGTACTGGCGGCCGGAGCGGTCGCGGCCCTGCGCCGGCGCGGCACGAGCGGTGACCAGCTGGTGGCGCTGGCCCCGGTCCTGGTCGGCGTCATCGCCGCGCTGCTCCTGCTCCGCCTCTACCCCCTGCTGCTGCGCCGGCTGACCGGCCCGGCGGCCCGGCTGCGCGGGGCGACGGGCCATCTCTCCCTCGCCCGGGCGGGCCGCACCCAGGCCTCGGCCGTGCTGCCGCTGCTGGCCCTGCTGACCGCGCTGACCACGGCGGCGTTCGGCGGCTCGGTGCTGGCGGGCGTGGCCGACGCCCGGGACCGGGCGGCGCTGCTGGCCATCGGTGCCGACGCCCGCCTGGACTCCGACACCCCGCTCCCGACGGCCCTCCCGGCCCGGGTGCGCGCCGTGCACGGGGTGCGGGACGTCGCGGCGGTGAGCATCGACTACCAGGCCAAGCCGGTGGACGGCCAGGACTCGATACCCCTGGTGGGCGTGGACCCGCCGGCCTACGCCGCCTTGGCGTCCCGCACGGGCCTGGGCGCCTTCCACGCCCCCGAGTTGAGGACCCTGCCCGGCCGCCCCCTGCCGGCCGTGGCCTCCCCGTCCGTCGCGTCCGAGTACGGCACCCGGCGCCCCTTCCCGGTCCGGCTGTCGGACGGCAGCACGGTCACCGTACGCATCGCGCTCGTCCGTGCCACCACCCCGGCGGTGTCCGGCGGCAACTTCCTCGTCGTGAACCGGACGGGGCCGGCCTCCCCCGCCGACCACCCGACGGCCCTGCTGCTGACCGGCGACCAGCTGGACGCCGGCGCGCTGCGGCAGGCGGCGGCCCACTCGGCCGACGTCCGTCTCCTGGCCGCCGAGCGCGCCCGGTACGCCGACTCACCGCTCCAGTCCGGCGCCGAGCACGTGTACGCGGCGGCGGTGGCCGCGGGCGCCGGCTTCGCCGTACTGGCCCTCCTTCTGGCCCTCCTGCGCGCGGCCCCCGAACGCACGGCACTCCTGGCCCGCCTGCGCACGATGGGTCTCACCCGCGCGGAGGGCCGGCGCCTGCTGATCCTGGAGTCCCTCCCACAGTCCCTGCTCGCCGCGCTGGGCTCCGCCCTGACCGGTTGGTCCACGATCCGTCTGCTGTCCCCCGGCATCGACCTGACGACGATCGCCCTGTCCTCGGCCCAATCTCCCCTCGCCGAAGCCCGGTTGCGCCCTGACACGTGGTCGCTGACGGTCCCGGCGCTCCTGGTCGTGCTGGTGACGGTGGGGGTCGCGACGGTACAGGCGTGGTGGACGGGGCGCAGGGGGTCGGTGCCGGAACTGAGGGCGGGGGACGGCCGATGAGCGTCCTGGCGTCCTGGGGAGCTACAGCGCCGTCGGCCATCGCGGCACCCCACACCGCCGTCCCCATACCGCCGTACCCACACCGCAGCGCACTCACTCAGGGCACTCACTCAGGAGCCTGGATGACCGGCAATCCCACCCTCACCGACCTGGCGAACCGCGTCGCGGAAACCCGCAGCCAACCCGCCTACGGCCACGACGCCCTGATCACCTGCGACCGCCTGGTCCGGATCTTCTCCACGGACGGCATCGAAGTCCAAGCCCTCCAGGGCCTGGACCTCCTCGTCCGCGAAGGCGAACTCATGGCCCTGGTCGGTGCCTCCGGCAGCGGCAAGTCCACCCTGATGAACATCCTCGCCGGCCTGGACACCCCTACCGCCGGCGCCGCCCGAGTCGCCGGTCACGACCTGCTCACCATGACCGCACGGGACCGCCTGACCTACCGCCGCGAAACCGTCGGCTTCGTCTGGCAGCAGACCTCCCGCAACCTTCTCCCCTACCTCACCGCCGCCCAGAACATCGCCCTCCCCCTCCAGCTCTCCGGCACCCGGACCAAACGCGCCAAACGGACCGAACGCGCCCTGGAACTCCTGGAGTTGCTGCACGTAGCCGACTGCCGCGACCGCCGCCCGCACGAGATGTCCGGCGGCCAGCAGCAGCGCGTCGCGATCGCCGTGGCCCTCGCCAACGACCCCGCGGTGCTGCTCGCCGACGAACCCACCGGCGAACTCGATTCCCGGACCGCCGCGCAGATCTTCGACGCGTTCCGCGCGGCCAACGAGACCCTCGGCACCACGATCGTCATCGTCACCCACGACCAGGCCGTGGCCGGCGAGGTCCGCCGTACGGTCGCCATCCGTGACGGCCGCACCTCCACCGAGGTACTGCGGCGCAGCGAGATCGACGCCGCGACCGGCCACGAGACGGTCGTCGCCCGCGAGTACGCCATGCTCGACCGCGCGGGCCGCCTCCAACTGCCCGCCGACTACCTCCGCGCCCTGGACATGCGCGACCGTGTGGCCCTGGAACTGGAGCCGGACCACATCGGGGTGTGGCCGGACGGCTCAGGGTCACCGGAGTGAGGCTCAGCGCACGCTGACGCCCAGCGACCCGAGTCCCGTACGCCGTACGGCGACGGACCCGTAGGGGGTGCGCAACCGCAGCCACGCCCCCGAGGAGAACAGCCCGGTGTCGGCCGGATCGGTCCCGGGCCGCAGGAAGCCCAGGGACTGGGCCGCGTGCACGGCCCGTACCGGGAGCCCGGTCCGACCGATCTCCCGGGACCAGATGTCCCGCCCGATCCGGTCCAGTTCCGCGCGGGTACGGCCGTCCGGCGCCAGCTCCTCCGTACGCGAGCGGAACTCGGTGACCGCGGCGGCGACGGTCGCCCGCAGCGCGTCCGGGGCGGGCAGCCCCGGCTCGGCCTGCCAGCCGCCGCGCGGCGGCAGCACACCGGCCCACGGCGGACCGGTGACCGCGGCCGGTACGGCGGCCGTGGCCGCCCGCTCGTCCACGGACTCCAGGAACTCTCCGGCGGAGACGGTCACGTCGAGGGTGACGTCGAGCCCGTTCTCGTACGGCTTCGCCAGCCGTACCGCGCGGACGGCCAGCACCTCGAAGGACGGCGGGCGGCCGAACACGGCGAGCGCCGTGCCGGACGCCTGCAGGCGCACCGCGGCTCCACGGTCGTAGTGGAGCAGCCGGGAGAGGAAGGCGGCGAGATCGGCCGCCTCCGTCTCATCGGCCAGGTGCAGCACCGTCATGCGGCGACGGCCTCCTCGTCGGCGTCGTCCCGGTACCCCTGGAGGAACTCGCGCTCCTGCGGGGTGATCCGGCGCGGCCGCTGGGTCTCGAAGTCGAACGGAACGATCACGGTGGACGCCCGCACGTAGATCACGTCCGCGTCCTTCACCTCGTAGGTGACGGTGAAGGACGCGGCCTTGATCTCCGTGATCCACAGCTCGATGTCCACGGGCGTGGGCCGGTGGACGAGCTGCCGCTTGTAGTCGATCTCATGGCGCGCCACCACGGACCCTTGCTTGGACTCCTTGCCCCGCAGGGACAGGAAGTCGATGCGAGCCTCCTCCAGATAGCGGAGGAAGATCGCGTTGTTGACATGTCCGTACGCGTCCATGTCCGACCAGCGCAACGGGCAGCGGTAGATGTGCCGCAAGATCGATCAGCCCCGGGTCAGCTTCTTGTAGGTGGCGCGGTGCGGACGCGCGGCGTCCGGACCCAGTCGCTCGATCTTGTTCTTCTCGTACGACTCGAAGTTGCCCTCGAACCAGAACCACTTGGACTCACCCTCGTAGGCGAGGATGTGCGTGGCGACGCGGTCGAGGAACCACCGGTCGTGGGAGACGACGACGGCGCAGCCGGGGAAGTCCAGCAGGGCGTTCTCCAGGCTGGAGAGCGTCTCGACGTCGAGGTCGTTGGTGGGCTCGTCGAGGAGCAGCAGGTTGCCGCCCTGCTTGAGGGTGAGCGCCAGGTTGAGCCGGTTGCGCTCACCACCGGAGAGGACACCGGTCGGCTTCTGCTGGTCCGGGCCCTTGAACCCGAACGCGGACACGTACGCCCGGCTCGGCATCTCGACCTGGCCGACGTTGATGTAGTCGAGCCCGTCGGACACGACCTCCCACAGCGTCTTCTTCGGGTCGAGGTTGGCGCGGGTCTGGTCGACGTAGGAGATCTTGACGGTCTCGCCGACCTTGATGTTGCCGGAGTCCGGCGTCTCCAGGCCCTGGATCATCTTGAACAGCGTCGTCTTACCGGCGCCGTTCGGGCCGATGACACCGACGATCCCATTGCGCGGCAGCGTGAAGGAGAGCCCGTCGACGAGGACCTTCTCACCGAAGGCCTTGTTGAGCTTGTCGACCTCGACGACGATGTTGCCGAGCCGCGGGCCCGGCGGGATCTGGATCTCCTCGAAGTCCAGCTTCCGCATCTTGTCGGCCTCGGCGGCCATCTCCTCGTAGCGCGCGAGGCGGGCCTTGGACTTGGCCTGCCGCCCCTTGGCGTTGGAGCGCACCCACTCCAGCTCTTCCTTGAGGCGCTTCTGCCGCTTGGCGTCCTTCTGGCCCTCGACCTTGAGACGGGTGGCCTTGGTCTCCAGGTACGTGGAGTAGTTGCCCTCGTACGGGTAGGCGCGGCCGCGGTCGAGTTCGAGGATCCACTCGGCGACGTTGTCGAGGAAGTACCGGTCGTGGGTGATGGCGACGACGGTCCCCGGGTACTTGGCGAGGTGCTGCTCCAGCCAGTTCACCGACTCGGCGTCGAGGTGGTTGGTGGGCTCGTCGAGGAGCAGCAGATCGGGGGCTTCCAGCAGCAGCTTGCAGAGCGCGACGCGGCGCTTCTCACCACCGGAGAGGTTGGTGACGGGCCAGTCGCCGGGCGGGCAGCCGAGCGCGTCCATGGCCTGCTCCAGCTGGGCGTCGAGGTCCCAGGCGTTGGCGTGATCCAGCTCCTCCTGCAGCTTGCCCATCTCGTCGAGCAGCGCGTCGGAGTAATCCGTGGCCATCAGCTCGGCGATCTCGTTGAACCGGTCGAGCTTGCCCTTGATCTCGGCGACACCCTCCTGGACGTTCTCCAGGACGGTCTTCTCCTCGTTCAGCGGGGGCTCCTGGAGCAGGATGCCGACGCTGTAACCCGGGGACAGGAACGCGTCGCCGTTCGACGGCTGCTCGATCCCCGCCATGATCTTCAGCACGGTCGACTTACCGGCACCGTTCGGACCGACGACGCCGATCTTCGCTCCCGGCAGGAAGTTCAGGGTGACATCATCGAGGATCACCTTGTCGCCGTGCGCCTTGCGCGTCTTGCGCATGGTGTAAATGAACTCAGCCAAGAGAAACCGTCCGGCAGCTTGAAATCTGGCAGTGGGCAGATACACCCCATCTTGCCTGACGGCCAGCCCCGGATGGAAACCCGTATAGTCCGGGGCCGCTGACCTGGGGGTTTCGCTGGCGGCGGTAGTGGCTCGTCCGTCACTGTCGGTCAGCGTCGAGTGGCCTCGGGGTGCCTCGGGCGCCCCGGGACGGCCCGGGAGTGATCACCTGGCAGGCACGATCAGACTCCAGGGTGCTGGTACGGCTGCTGCGACGGCCCGTACGCCTCACTGCCGGGAGCGCCTGCGGCCTGTGCCTGCAGTTGTTCGGCCCGCTCCTTGGTGACCTCCTGCTCCATGCCGCAGAACGTGCACTGCGTCGCGTACTTCGTCGAGAAGGGGAACAGCGGCACGAAGAACAGCGTGAACTTGGTGACGCGCTTCCTGAGCGTGTGCGCGGCAGGGTTGCCGCAGTGACCGCACACCAGCGTGAGTATCGCGAGCTGGTACAGGTATGCCTTGGTGCCAAAGATGATCACGAGTTCGGCCCTTCTGAGATCCTCTCTCTCATTTTCCCAGGCACCCCCCAAAACCGCTCAGGGACCCGACTCGCGCCGCGGGCGAGCCCCTGACCTGGTGACCGATCCCCCCTTGGTCCGATGCGCCACTCACATGCAGGGGATGTTGGAGAAGCCCGGGTAGTAGTAGCGCCCGGCCGGACCAGCGCTGTGGACGCAACGGTCGAGGTTGGGACTCTGGGGCTTCGGGCTCTCGGTGGCGGCGGTCGCGGTCGGAGCGGCGAAGACGATCGCCCCGAGGATCATTGCCGCCACCGCCGATTTCTTGCCCGGTATACGCCTCCGGAACGTCCTCATTGCCGCCCTCCTTCGGGCCGAGACGGGAGCGCCGCGCGGTCCACAGGGCGACAGTTCGGCGCTCGTTATTCCGATTATCGTCATATACCGGAGGTATGACGTCAACACTCCAAATCAGGGCATTTGAGATGAAGGCTGGCTGTCGGGTCGTGCGTCCGGCGCCGCAGGCAGGTGTCACCTCCTGCCCCTGTCCCGAGGGGGCATCAAGGCCCTGAGCCTCCATCTCGGCCACAGCGAACCGGGGTTCACCCTCCCGGCGATGTACCGGGCCGTCGGTCACGCTCATCACAGACCGACGACGGGGCACGGCCCAGAGACGGTCCAAGCCGCCTGACACGGCCTCACATTCTCGCCGTACGATCCCCCTGGGCGGAAACCCGTCAACCGGGTCAGTCGCCGGGCTGTTCCCGCTTGCGCAGCAGGACCAGCACCCCGCCGCCGATCACCACGAAGCCGATGGCCACGCCCGCGATCAGCGGGGTGATCGCGGAGCCGCCCGTTGCGGCGAGGTCGGTGTCGGGGGCCGTGGTGCCGCCGCCCACCGAGGCGGGGCTGGGCTCATTGTGGGCCCGGGTCGTCTGGGCCGTGATCGCGCCCTGGGTCTTGCAGTCGAGGATGCCGGTGAAGCGGTGACTGAAGCCGTGCGGGCCGGTGATCGTGAAGTCGTAGGCCTGGTCCTCCTGGAGCGGGACGGTCACCGTGCGGGTGGTGCCCGCGGGGATGGTGTGCTCGGCGCCCATCAGCTCGAAGGTGAACGGCTCGTCGCCCTTGTTGGCCGCGATGATGTCCACGCCGCTCTTGGCGCAGTCCTTCCGGGCCGAGACCGCGGGTATGGCGCCCTCGGCCGCCCAGGTGGCGGTCGCGGTCGCGGACACCGTGGACTCGCTGGAGCCGGCCAGGATCTGGGTCTGGCTGCGGCTGTCGGAGGCGAAGGCGCGGCCCACCGGCACCGTGGTCGACGCCTGCACGGTCAGCTGGGCCGTGCCGTTCGCGGCCTCTTCGGGGACGTCGAAGTACAGCCGGGTGCCGTCCTGCGCCGAGGTGATCACCTTGCCGGTCTTGTCGGTGATCCGCACCCCGCTGGTGGCCGCGTCCGGCGGCGGGCTCACCGTGACGCCGGAGGCGTTGGTGTGCACGGTCACCGGGCCGAGCGGCTTACCCGGCCGGCCCGACACCGCGGGCGGGTCCAGCGTGAGCGAGGCCTGCGGTTCACCGAGGTCGCGGGCGGCCTTCTCCAGATGGTCGGCGAGCTTCTCGGCCCGCGGGTCGACGGCGTCGACCTTGGCGTGGTCGGAGTAGCGCCAGATCGCGACCTGGGTGCCGGCCGCCGCGTCCTGCTCGGTCAGCGTGCCGACGCCGGCCTGGCGGGCGAGCGCGGCGAGATCGTTGACCTGGGGATAGGAGTTCTGCAGGATCCAGCGGATCTTGCCGGCGTCCTTGTTGGCACCGAGTGAGGTGTCGCTCCAGGACGTCTCCTGGTAGCGGGCGTCGCGCTGGGTGGGGTTGTGGAGGTCCACGCAGTACGTCTGCAGGGTGCCGCCGCCGTCGACGGACATCTCGAACAGGCCCGCCGCCACCCGCTGGTCGCCGCCGTCCTCGTGGATCACTGCCTCGCCGTAGGTCTTCAGGCCGTCGGTCGTGGCCGTCGCCCCGCCCTGGGTCTGCGGCGTGCCGTCGGTCCCGTCGGCCGCGGCCCTACCGGCGCCGGACAGCACACCGGCCGCCACGAGACCGGACACCGTCGTGGCGGCGGCCAGGCGGGCCGCTCCGGTGGAACGGCTGAACCCAGAGAACGCAGCAAGCACAGAATTCCCCTTCGAGCAGGACCCGTTGGACGTGGGGGACGGTCCCACCAGCAGAATCGGCAGCCCCTAGGGGCACGCCCGGCATCCTATGGATCAGCCGGAGCCTCTCCTGCCGGTCGGATGATCCGATGGGCGATCCGATCCGTAATCGTTATCGCCGGGACCGTCCATGAGCTGGGCATATCGACAAATCCACCGGTTCGTACAGGCTGTTGGGCATCCTGGCGACCGTTTACTGATGTCATGTCACCGCTGCTGGCTCCGGGGCCTGTTGGGGTGCGCCCTCCGGCTGGGGGTCGGCGGGACGCGGTGTCTCCCAGTTCGGCTCCGGCCGGGTCGCCGTCAGGGCGGGTTCCGGTTTGGCGGTGCGCTGGAAGGCGGCCGTACCCCGTGAGAGGTCGTGGCCGATCGCCACGGCGTCGATGTCGGCGGAGGCCCACTGCTGCTGCCCTTCGCGCGTCTCCGTGCGCACCTTCAGCCGGCCCTGTACGACCACCGGCTGGCCCACCTCCACGCACGCGGTCACGTTGGCCGCGAGCTGGCGGTTGGCCCACACCGTGAAGAAGTTGGTGTGCCCGTCCGTCCAGGCGCTCTTCTCCCGGTCCCAGTAGCGCGTGGTCGCCGCGAGCCGGAACCGGACCGACGGGCCGGCCGCCTGCTCCCGGTACACCGGCTGGGTCGCCACGTTGCCCACCACGCAGACGATCGTCTCGTTCATGTTCTCGCTCCCCTCCCCCGCCCGGTCCTTTTCCGGCCGGGCGGACACACGTACGGGCCGTCCCGTACCGCTGTGTCGGTCGTGTGTGTCAGTCGTGTGTGTCGGTCGTGTGTGTCGGTCGTGTATGTCGGTCGTGTATGTCGGTCGTGTGTCTCGAAGGCGTGTCTCGGTCGTGCGGGCCGCATACGCCGGAGGCGCCGTGCGATCGCCGCGACCCCAGACTGCCTCCGCCCGGCCGAAGTCGCTGAGCGCTGTGGACGACCAGCCCACCTGTGGAAAAACCCGCCACCCGGACGAGTGACCCCCGTCCCCGGCCGCCCTGTTCACCCTGGCGCCGGAACCCCCGATGACCAGCCGAGGAGCCCCGATGACGAGCCGAGGAGCCCCGATGACGAGCCGAGGAGCCCCGGAAAGCGACCGAGGGGCCCCGGAACGTTCCGAGGCCCCTCGCTGTCACACCACCCCACCCCCACACGCGCCCCCACTCCGACCCTCACCCCACCCGCGTGCCGCTCCCCACGACCCGCCCGTACTGCTCCCGTACCTCCCGGTACCGCAGCAGCTCCGCCGCCACCGGATCGAGCACGCGGGCCCGGCCGCAGCCGGCGGCCGCCTCTCTGAGGCGCCGTTCCGCCTCCTGGCCGTAGCGCCGGGCCGGGCCTCTGGCCGCCATCTGGCAGCTCCACTCCACCAGCGGCCCGCCGATGATCCCGCACAGCATCAGGAGCACCGGAACCCCGAGGTTGGGCGCCATGACACCGACGATCTGGCCGCCAAGCCACAGGCCGCCCACGACCTGGAGCAGGGTCATCGCCGCCTGGACCAGCACCGCCCCCGGCCACCAGCCCGGCCGCGGTGGCCGGCCCGGCGGCAAACCCGCCCGTGCGGCCAGTTCGTCCAGCGCCTCGGATAGCCCCTGGGAGCCGCGTACGGCCGCCTCGCGCACCGCTTGCGCCCAGGGCGCCGGGAGCCCGGCCGAGGCCCGTTCGGACACCGTACGGACCGCCTGTTCCACGCGCTGGCGGGCCGTGGCCTCCTCGTCCGGCTGGGCCACGCGCACCGGGGTGCGGCCCGTGGTGGGTTCGCCGCGGGATTGGTACCAGCGCCACAGCCGCAGCCAGGGCGTGCCGCAGGCGCGGCCCGCGTTGCGCAGCCAGGCGCGCTCGGCGGCCTCGCCCGCCGCGATGGCGCCCACCGCGTCCGCGAGCCGTGCGGCGAACTCCTCGCGTGCCTCCTCGCTGAGGCCGACCCGCCGCCCGGTGGCGTAGACGGGGCTCAGCCCGGCCGCGGCGGCGTCCACGTCGGCCGAGACCCGGCGGGCGGCCGCGCCGCGCTCCGCCAGGAACTGGCCGAGGACCTCGCGCAGTTCGCCGAGGCCCTCGCCGGTGAGCGCGGACAGCGCGAGCACGGTGGCGCCCGGTTCGCCGTACTCGCCGAGCGCGATGCCGTCCTCGTCGAGCAGCCTGCGCAGGTCGTCCAGCACCTGGTCGGCGGCCTCCTCGGGCAGCCGGTCGACCTGGTTGAGGACGACGAGCATGATCTCCGCGTGTCCGGCCATGGGCCGCAGATAGCGCTCGTGCAGCACGGCGTCGGCGTACTTCTCCGGGTCGACCACCCAAATCACCGCGTCGACCAGCTTCAGGATCCGGTCGACCTGTTTGCGGTGCTCCACGGCGGCGGAGTCGTGGTCGGGCAGGTCGATCAGGACCAGCCCGCGCAACTGCGCCTCGTTGTCGGGGTTGTGCGCCGGGCGGCGGCGCAGGCGGCCGGGGATGCCGAGCCGGTCGATGAGGCCGGCCGCGCCGTCGCTCCAACTGCACGCGATGGGTGACGCGGTGGTCGGGCGGCGTACGCCGGTCTCCGAGATGGCCACTCCGGCGAGGGCGTTGAACAGCTGCGACTTGCCGCTGCCGCTCGCGCCCGCGATGGCGACGACCGTGTGCTGGCCGGACAGCTTGCGCCGGGCCGACGCCTCGTCCAGCACCCGGCCCGCCTCGGCGAGGGTATGGGGGTCCAGCCGGGTCCGGGACAGCCCGATCAGTTCGCGGAGCGCGTCCAGCCGGGAGCGAAGCGTGCCGTCGTACGCCAGGGGGGTGGGGGTCTGACTGCCGCTCTGGCTCCGGCTCGTGGTCTCCAGCGCGGAGGCACGCTCGGCGGTGCCCTCCGTGACCCGTCGGGCGATCAGCCCGTCGCCCCAGGGGTCGTCGGCGGAGGCGGGGTCGGTGTCCTGGGCGGGGGTGGCGCCGGGCGTCCCATCGCTTGCGGGGCCTACGGCGGCGGGGGTGGGCGTGGGTGTGGGGGTGGGCGTGGGGGTGAAGGTGATGGCGGGGCGGCCGGGAGTTCTGGCGGTCTTGGTGCTGTCGGGGCCGGCGGGCGCCGGTCGGCGCCGTTGCGGGTACGGCGAACGGGGATGCGGCGGCTGGGCGGCGTGGGCGTCCTTCTCACGCGCGGACACACCGTGGCTCTCGGCGGGCTTCCGGGTCGTGCCCTCTTCGGTCCCGCTGCCGAGTTCCACGGTCTCGCCGGCCTCCTCTGATTCGTGTGTCTCCCCAGCCCCTTCTGCCGCCTTCGTGGCCGCGCAGCCGGGTTCCTCGGTTGCACCGGGGTCCTGAGTTCCGCAGGTCTCCGCAGAACCGCCGGTTTCCTCGGCCCTGTGGGCCTCCCATGTCCCGGCGGCCTCCCAGGCCCCACCGACCTCCCGCGCAACGTCCTCGTCCCGCACGCGCGCGTGCCGCCCCCGCCGTGTGTCCCCGTCCCGGGCGCCCCTTCCGCCGTCCGTCGCCGCGGCGGGCCGGTTGTCGGCTCCGGTCCTCGGGTCGCGCACGCGCGCGTGACGCCCCTCCACGGCCTCGTTCGCCGCCTCCCCCGTCGCGTTCCCTGTCCCGTCCCCGGTCACGGCGTCCGTCGCGCCCTCGGCCGGCTCCGTAGCGGCGGCAGCAGCGGCGGCAGCGGCGGCAGCGGCGGCAGTGCCAACGGCCGCTCCGGCGCCGGAATCCCCCGAGCCGCCGCGGTTCTCGCCAGGGCCCCGCGCCCCGGTGCCGTCGCCGGACTCGCCGGCGACGGGGTTCCCCCGGCCGGCCCCGGCCGCACGCCGCTCTCCCGGCTCCTGCCCCGACCCGCGAACGCGCCCGCGCCCCTCCCCCTGCCCTTGCCCGTGCCCGTGCTCCATGTAAGCGCTGCGCTCCCTACGACCGATGTGCTCGCTGTGGTCCATGTCGCCGGCCTGGTCGGAGTGATCGTTGTGCACGGACTGGCGCTCTGCGTTGCCGAATTGACCGGCGGGGCCCATGTGGTCCGTGTGGTCGTGGTCAGTGACGGCGGTCACCGGTCACCTCTCCTTCTGCAGTACGGACAGCGCGGCGATGAGTTGGGCCTGGGGTTCGGGATGGACCCCCAGGGCATCGAGTGGGGCGAGGCGCCGCTCGCGTTCGGTGTGCAGGACCCGGTCCACATGCTCGATGAGCAGCCGTCCGGCCCGGTCGCGCAGCCGGAGCGCGCCATGGGCGCTGATCCGTTCGGCGAGTCCCTCGCCCGCGTTGCGCGCCCGCCGCCCGCCCAGGACGGCGGTGGCGACCAGCGCGGCCACCACCTCGGAGTCGAGGGCCACCGTGCGCTCCAGTTCCCGCACCTCGTCCTCGGCGTATTCCTCCAGCTCACGCCGCCAGCGCCGTACCGCGAGCCCGATGCGGTGCTCGGCGCTCTCCAGGGAGGCGGCGCGAGCCGCGAGCCCTGGGGCCTCGGCGGCGGGTTCGTGGCGCCAGACCTCGTCGATGTGCTCGTCGGCGGCGGTGACGGCGCACAGCAGCAGGGCCGCGAGGCTCTCCACGAGGGCGTCGAGGAGTTCCCCCGCGGTGCAGTCGAGGGGGAAGGCGCGCCAGCGTTTGAGGGCGTCCCCGGCGAGTACGGCACCCGATTGCAGACGGCCCCGCACGCGTGCGTGCTCGTTGTCGTAGGCGGTGTCCACGACGGAGGTGAGCCGGAGCCGGGCCGCGTACTGGGCGGCGGCGGCGCTGGCCAGTTCGGGCATGCGCGAGGTGAGGGAGTCGAGGAGACCGTGGGCCGTACGGGCGATGACCTGCTGCCGGGCGGCCGGGTCCTGGGCGTGGTGGACGAGCCAGTTCTTCAGGGGCGCGACGGCGGTGGCGGGCAGCAGGCCGGCGCCCCAGACGGACTCGGGCAGCTCGGGCACGGTGAAGCGGGGTACGGCGCCGAGCCCGGCCTTGGTGAGCAGGGCGCCGTACTGCCGGGAGACCTCGTTGACGACCTGGTGGGGCACCCGGTCCAGGACGGTGACGAGTGTGGCGTCGTACTCCTTGGCGGTGCGCAGCAGGTGCCAGGGGATGGCGTCGGCGTAGCGGGTCGCCGTCGTGACCATGATCCAGACGTCGGCGGCGCAGATCAGCTCGGCGGCGAGGACCCGGTTGTCGGCGACCAGCGAGTCGATGTCGGGCGCGTCGAGGAGGGCGAGCCCACGCGGAAGCGTTTCGGCGGTCTCGATGCGCAGCACGCGCCCGCGCCCGGGTTCCTCGCGGGCGGGCAGCGGCAGGAGGTCGTCGAGGGGGTCCTCCTGCCGGGTCACCCACACCCGCGTCAAATCGGGCAGCACGCGCATCGTGCTGAACCACTGGTGATCCTCCGGATGACAGACGAGGACCGGCGTCAGGGTCGTGGGCCGCAGCACGCCCGCCTCGCTCACGCGCTGCCCGACCAGGGAGTTCAGGAGCGTCGACTTACCCGCGCCGGTGGATCCGCCGATGACGGCCAGCAGTGGCGCCTCGGGCTCTCGCAGGCGGGGTACGAGGTAGTCGTCGAGCTGTGCGAGGAGTTCGTCGCGGTTGGCACGCGCGCGTGCGGCCCCTGGCAGGGGCAGCGGAAAGCGTGTGGCGGCGACACGGTCGCGCAGAGCGGAGAGTGTGTCGAGCAGCTGAGGCCGTACGTCCAAGGTCACCACAAGCGAAGAATGCCCAATTTTAGGGTGATTCTGAAGCATATAGACATGCCTGCGCGCCGGGAGGACAGAACGGGCGGAGGGAACCATTGGGACACGGGCACAGTCCAGGCATAACGAGTGCACAACACCCGGCGCGTCGGGCGCCCAAAAGCGGTGCGCGAGTCGCGCCTGCCTGCGATTATCAGACCGCTTCACCGAACCTCCACATCGAGCCACGGAGGGGAAGCGACAGGGTCAAGGATCGGGGAGCTCTATCCTTGTCCCCGGCAACGTCACGGATCGGCCCGGACCAGGGCACCCGGCACGAAGCCACCGCACCAGGCCCCCGTAGCTCAGTGGATAGAGCAGGCGCCTTCTAAGCGCTTGGCCGCAGGTTCGAGTCCTGCCGGGGGCGCATAGCCTCAGCCCTCCCATCGGGAGGGCTTTTTGCTGGTCAGAGACGGTTTCACGCGACGCGGGTCAGCCCCGGGTGCACCCTTGGTGATCAAGGGAGGTCCCCCGCGGCTTCCAGCCGCCGTTTCAGGTCCGGCAGGCCGCCCAGCACCTGGAACTCCCCGGCGGCATCCCCGAACTGCGACGATAAACGACGACGCCGGTTGTGCGGCCGGTACCAGGTCGCGCGAAATGTACATGCGGGCCAGACCGTGCGGTCAGTCTCATACGCTGCCGCCGAGAACCTCCGCAGGCATGGAGTGGTGGGACGCCGAGTGACACGGGCACACGATGTGTGTTCGCGCCTTTGCCGTCGCTGTCGGCGCGCCCGTACCTGCCGGGTGTGAAATTCATATCAATCCGACACTTGGTCATCAAAGCCCACAGAAATGGTTCTTCGGCACATGACATGATCTACTGCCCCTGATCACCGCCCCCTGAATTCGCAAGCCGTTCGGCCGGCGGTGACGGCACGGTGCAGGAGGTCCCGCGCATGAGGACGGCGAGCCGCGTCGCGGCGCTGATGATGGTCGGGATGGTGTCGTTGGCGTGCAGCGCACAGGACACCGCGCCGCACGGGAGCACCCACGGCTCCCTTCCGTCCGCCCAAAGGAGCGTTCCCGGCAGCGGCCGACTGTCCGACGGCATCGGCGGGATCGTCCAGGACGCCATCACTCCGTCCGGCGCGCAGCCGGGAACCGCGGTGGCGGCCACGGTGAAACTGCACGCGCCCGAATGCATCACGGTCCGGAAGGTGGGCGTAGCCGTACAGGACGGGCTGGAAAACCGCCTGGACTACCCCGGCACGGTCGAGAACGCACGGATCTGCCCCGGCGCTTTCACCTTCACCACCCAGCCCCGCACCTTTCGGGCGGGCACCTACACCCAGTACGCCTATTACGAGGACGAGACCGGTTACCACCCGCTCGAAAAGTCCAGGTTCCAGGTCGTCTCGATGGGCCGGAACGTGGATCCGTCCCAGGGGAGGAAACTCGCCTGGGCGGAAGAGTTCAACTCGCCCATCACATGGGGTGAGCGCTGGACCCGCAATGCCAGCTCGGCCTATGAATACGGAACCCACAATCCAAGGTATTTTAAGCTCGACTGGGTGAATCCCGACAACGTGCGTGTCGCCGACGGAATGGCGACTTTCACGGCTCGGCCCGGTCGGCGCACTTTGGAGAACGGTCTGCAGGCCTGGGAGACGGGGCTGATCACCACGGAATGGTCCCGAGAGGGGTTCCGTCTGCGCCCCGGCGACTACATCGAGGCCCGGGTGAAGCTGCCCACCGCGGTCGGAGCCTGGCCGTCGGTGTGGACCTGGGTCGGCGACGGCCACGAGATCGACCTGTTCGAATACCATCCGGACGCCCCGGACCTGCTGGAAATGGCCAACCATGTCCGGGAGGCGGCCAATTACGACGCCATCGGTCCCCCGGGCAAGGAGGACTGGATGCGTATCGGTGTGCTGGTGGGCACCCATTCCGCCGACTGGTACGTCAACGGCGCCCTGGTCTACGAGGACGGTCGCGGAGTGGATCCGAACTGGTCCGCTTACCTGAACGTGAATCTGTCGATTTCCGCGGGCACCTTCCACCCCGCCCCGAAGACGAGCGACCCGATCACGTTCAGCGCCGACTACGTGCACGTCTTCCGATGAGGTTGCGGCGGTGAGCCGTTCGAGGTGCCGGGTGCGCCCAACGGGGTGTCCGAGGTCCGGGACACGGCCCGGCCGACCTCGCAGTTCCGCCAAAGTCGGCAAGTTCTCAGATAAATATATGCAGCGATAGAGGTGCCCGTCTCCGGATATTCGCGATCGACAGCGCGATCCACGTCTCTTGCCGTGTCCAGAATCTCCATTCCGTGCCGTACGGCGGCGGCCTGTGACCGTGCACCGGGGCCCCGCCCACGAAATGCAGGGAGACCGACCCCCCATGACTTCGGAAAGCACGGCCCTCTCTCCGAACGGCCGCCGGGGAGCTGAGTGCCGGTGAGTGCTGCCCTCGTGCCCGCGTCATCGCTGGCGTCGCCCCTGCCCGCGCTGCGCCGGGCCGCTCCCGTTCTGCCGGTCGTGGCGACGATCGCGCTGATCGGGCTGCCCGGCACGTCGGGCAGCCGCGCCACGCCCGCCGACGCAGCCTGCGGGCTGGTGGTGCTCTGGGCCGTCGTACGCACCGCGCGCCAGGCCCGTCGTCCGCTGACGCGGACGGCGGCCGTCGTGCTCGGGCTGCCCGTGATCGGCGTCGCGGTCGCCGCGCTGGGCGCGCCCAGCGCGGGTGAGGGCCTCGTGGGACTGGCCCGCAACCTCCAGATCTTCGTGCTCGTCCCGGTCGCCGTGGTGCTGTTGTTGCGCGACCGCCGCGATGCACGGCTGGTGGCCTGGTCGGTGATCGGGCTCGCGGTGTGGGAGGGCGCGGTCGGGGTGCACCAGTACCTGACCGGTACGGGCGCCGCGTACGGCCGGGAGTTCGTGCGGGCGGTGGGCACGTTCGGGCCGACCGAGGTGATGGCGATGGCGACGGTCGTCGCCTCCGGAGTGGTGGCCGCCACGGGTCTCGCGCTCGGGACCTCGGCACCGCGGCACCGAATCGTGGCCGGGGTGTGCGCGCTGGCTCTCCTCGTCCCCCTCACGGTGTCCTTCAGCCGGGGCGCCTGGATCGCCACGGTCGCGGCCTGCGGAGCGCAGCTGCTGCTCGCCGGTGTGCGGCGGGCGCTGAAGGTGTTCCTGGCGGCGGCCGCGGCCGGTGTGGTGCTGGTCGGCGGGTTCGGTGTGGGCACGTCGATCCTGCAGGAGCGCCTGGACAGCATCATGCAGGTCACCGACGCTCCGGACCAGGCGGTCGTCGACCGGTACGGGCTGTGGGCGTCCGCGGTCGGAATGTGGGAGCAACACCCGGTGACCGGCGTGGGGCTGAAGGCCTTCCCCGAGTACCGGGACAGCCACGCCCCGCTCTCGCTGCAGTCGGCCTCCGATACGGACGGCGCCGGCCACGGCTTCTACCGCGAGCCCTTCCTCTCCCCGCACAACATGTACCTCGAAGTCCTGAGCGAGCAGGGCCTGCTGGGCCTGGTGACCGTGGCGGGCAGCTGGCTGGCCCTGCTGGTGTGCGGTCTGCGCAGGCTCGTGCGGACACGCCGGGCACGGCACGGCCAGGACTGCGCGATCATCGTGTGCGGTCTGCTCCTGTGGCAGCTCGTGGACTTCGCGTACGCCGACACCGGCGGTGGCTCCACGGCTCTCGTGGCCCTGGAATTCGGTCTCGCGGCCTGGTGGGGACTGGCCTGCGGCGCGGCGGGTGCCACGACCACGCCTTCGGAAGAGAGCCCGCGATGAAACCCCCACGGATGACGCACGGCGCCGCCGGCGGCACGGAGGTCACTCCGATCGGGCCGGATGACGCGGCGCCGGCCGGTCCCGTAGTGACAGACCTGTCCGATGACCGGCAGGGCCTACCGGCAAGGAGCCGGGCCACCGCTCGTGCGGTGGATACGGCTCCCACGTCGGCCCCTTCGGGCCGCTTCCTCGCCAAGGCGACCCTGATCACCACCGTGCTGACGCTGGCCGGGGCGCTGCTCGGACTCGTCAGGGACCAGTCCCTGGCCCACTTCTTCGGAGCGAGCGGCGAGACAGACGCCATGCTGGTGGCCTGGACCCTTCCCGAGCTGGCCGGGGCACTGCTGATCGAGGACGGGATGGTGATCGTGCTCGTGCCCGCGTTCAGTGTGGCGCTGACCCGGCGGGCGCACGGCGTCGTCTCTCCCGACCCGGTACGGGCGTTCATCTCCGCATCGCTGCCACGGCTGGGGCTCGCCCTCGCCGCCCTGGCCGCGGTGTTCATCACCGGGGCGCCGCTGCTGGTCTCCGTCCTCGCTCCCGGCCTGCCCGATCCGTCCCTCGCCGTGGACTGCACCCGCCTGACCGCGACCTGCGTGCTGACCTTCGGACTGGCCGGGTACTGCGGCGCGGCGCTGCGGGCGCACCGCTCGTACCTCGCTCCCGCGACGATCTCCCTGGCCTCCAACACCGCGATCATCGTCACGATGCTCGCCCTCGGCGGGTACCTCGGTGTGCGCTCGGCCGCGCTCGGCGTCGCGTTCGGGGGGTGCCTCATGGCGACGGTGCAGGCCGTGGCCCTGTGGCGCAGAATGGCCGACGGCCCCCGGCCCGCCTCGTCCGCGAACGCCGGGAACGAGAGCGGGCCGCTGTCGTTCGCCCTGTTGGCAACGGTTCTGATCTTCGCGCTGTTCCGGCACTCGCAGATCCTCGTCGAGCGCTACTTCGGATCGGCGCTTTTCGCCGGCTCCATCTCGCACCTCAACTACGCCCAGAAGGTCGGCCAGTACCCCATGGTGCTGGCTCTGATGCTGGCCATCGTGACCTACCCCGTGGTGGCACAGGCCATCGCCCAGGGCGACCTGCGGCGGGCCCGGGAGCGCATCGAGCGGGACCTGGTCCTGGTGGCCTGCATCGCGCTCCTGGGCGCCGCCGCAATCATGTCCTGCGCGCCGCAGATCGTCGAACTCTTCTACCAGCGGGGCGCGTTCACGGCCGAGGACACCGCGGCGACCGCCTCCATCCTGCGGGTGTACGTGCTCGGGCTGCTCGGCCACACGATGGTGGGCGCCCTGGTACGGACGTACTTCTCTGCGGGGCGCGGCACGTGGTACCCGGTGGGGGCGATGGCCGTGGGCATGGTCACCACCGCCGGCATCGACGCATGGACCATGCAGACCTGGGGGGCACGCGGTATCGCCGCGGGCAACGCGGCCGGAATCACCCTCACCGCACTCATCCTGCTGTACGGGCTGGGTGCGCACAGCGTGCCCGTGCGTGTCCGCCGGCTCGCCGTCGAACTGGCCAAGCCCGTGGTCGCGGCGGTATGCGCCGCCGGAGCCGGGTTCTTGTGCGCACAACGGTTCACCTCGCCCCTGGCCTCCGTCGGCGCGGGCAGCGTGGGCGTGACCGCCGTCTTCCTGCTGCTGGTCTGGGTCCTTGACGCGGCAGAGGTACGGTCGCTGATGTCCGCCGTCTCACGCACCGTACGACGCTCCCTCACAAGGGAGTCCCGCCGTGGCCGTTGACGCACCGGTGCCCAGCCGTACGACCGCGCCTGCCGCACCGAGACGTGCCCATCGCGGCCCGGCTGCCTGGGTGGCCATGTACCACTCCGTCTCGGACTGCCCGCGGGACCCGTACGACATCACCGTCTCCCCCGATCGCCTCGACCGCCAGATCGCCTGGCTGTGCGGCCGTGGGCTGCGCGGGGTGAGCGTGCGAGAACTGCTCGCGGCCCGCGCGCAGGGCAGGGAACGCGGCCTGGTCGGACTCACCTTCGACGACGGGTACGCCGACTTCGTCGTCTCCGCGCTGCCCGTCCTACGCCGCTGGGGGTGCAGCGCGACCGTGTTCGTGCTCGCCGGACGGCTCGGCGGCGAGAACGACTGGGACCCGGACGGCCCGCGCAAGCGGCTGCTCGACGTGGAGGAGATCCGCCGTGCCGCGAGCGCCGGTATCGAGATCGCCTCGCACGGCCTCGTCCACAGAGACCTCGTTCTCGCCCCGGACGACGTGGTGCACGCCGAGGTCCACGACAGCCGCGCCATCCTCGCCGGGATCACCGGTGGTGGCATCGAGGGTTTCTGCTACCCGTACGGCACGGTCGACGAGCGCGTCCGGGATGCCGTGCGGAGCGCCGGCTACCGGTACGCCTGCGCCATCGCCCCCGGCCCCGACATCGCCGGGGATCTCGCGCTGCCCCGAATCCACATCGGGCGGTCCGACACCGCGGTGCATCTGGAACTGAAACGTCGGCTCGCCCGTGCCTGGGGCCGAACTCTGGAGGAGACCTCATGAGAGTGCTACACATCATCACCGGCCTCAAGGCCGGCGGCGGCGAGCAGCAGCTGCGCCAGCTCCTGCGCCACCTGCCCGCACACGTGGAGTGCGACGTGGTCACCCTGACCAACCCGGGCCTGGTGGCCGACGGGCTGAGGGCCGACGGTGTCCGCGTCTTCCACATCGGCATGGGCGGCAACCGCGACCTGCGCGCCCTTCCACGGCTCGTCAGGCTGATCCGGACCGGCGGCTACGACATCGTGCACACCCATCTGTACCGGGCGTGCCTGTACGGGCGGATCGCCGCGCGTCTCGCGGGGGTGCGGGCCGTGGTGGCCAGCGAGCACTGCCTGACCGACGCGCAGATGGAGGGCCGGCCGCTGACCGCCGGAGTCCGGGCGCTGTATCTGCTCGGCGAGCGCCTCGGCCGTGCCACGATCGCCATCTCTCCGACGGTCTCCGAGAATCTGCAGCGCTGGGGCGTACCCAAGTCACGCATCCGCACGATCCCGATCGGCTTCGACCCGGTCCTGTTCCGCTTCGACGATGTGCGCCGCAAGAAGGCCAGGATGTTCTACGGGCTGCCGGAGGACGCGTTCGTCGTCGGCGGCGTCGGCCGCCTGATCCCCGGCAAGCGCTTCGACGTGCTCGTGCGCGCGCTGCCGAAGCTGCCCGCCGACGCACGGCTGCTGCTGGTCGGTGCGGGGCCCGAGAAGGACGCGCTGTGGCGCACCGCCCAGGAGCTGGGTGTCGCGGACCGGGTGGTGCTGACGGGCGAGCGCCCCTATGTGCCGGACCCGGGGGACGACGCGCCCGGCATGCCGGACCTGATGTTCGCGATGGACGTGCTGGCCGGGCCGTCGACGGTGGACACCTACCACATGGCCGTGGTGGAGGCGCTAGCGACCGGGCTTCCCGTGCTGTACACCACCGCCCCGGCCGTCTCGGACGAGCCCCGCGAGGCGGCGCCCCGCGCCTGGCGCGTCATGGGCGGTGCCGAGGAGTTCGCGCAGGAGCTGCTGCGGCTGTACTCGGCGGGTCCCGCCGAGCGGACCGTGCCGGAGGTCGTGCAGCGCAACAGCATCCAGAACATCGCCCAGCAGACGATGGACCTGTACACGGCAGTCCTCTCCGACTCGCCCCTGGAAGTGAGCACCCGATGACGACCGACGCAGCTGCACAGTCCGCACGTCGTTCCCTCCGCTGGCTCGCGCGCGCCGGGCGGCTGTCCGTGCGGCTGTCCGTGCGGTGGCTCCTGCCCGCGGGCGTACTGCTCGGCGCCGCGGCCGGAGGGGTGTACGGCACGGTGCAGACCCCGCAGTACACGGCCACCAGCTATGTCATGGCCGTACCGACCAAACAGCGGTTCGACTCCCAGTCGGCGCAGGGCTTCGCGCAGGCGTACGGCCGCGTCGCCACGCAGCTCGCGGTGCTCGGGGACGCGCAGGTGTGGGCGGGTGTTCCGGTCAGGACGCTGCGCAAGAGCGTACGGTCCGCGACCTCGCCCGATGCGCCGATGGTCTCGATCTCGGCCACCTCCGCGCGCCCCGCCCAGGCCGCCGACATCGCCAACGCCGTGGCCCGCTCGCTGATCGAGCACGCCCACCACGCGGCCCGCGACACCGGTATCAGGCTGGTGAGTTTCTCCTACGCCATGAAGCCCGCCCAACCGTCGTCCGCGTCCCGCGAGCTGACCACGCTCGTGGGCGCGGGCGCGGGAGGCCTGCTGGCCGGCCTGGCGCTGCTGGTCCGGCCGCGGCGCAGCACGGACCACGACGACACGGCCCGCGTGTCGGTGCCGGCTCCGGCCCATGCCGGTGAGGTGCCGGAGAAGGTGGGATGACCGCGTCCGGCGGCCCGGTGTCGGTGGAGGTGTGCACCGACGAGCGCGTGTTCGCCGGGCTGGCCGAGGAGTGGGCGCGCCTGTACCGGGCGTGTCCGGCGGCGACGCCGTTCCAGAGCTACGCCTGGGTGCACTCGTGGTGGCTGTCGTACGGCATGCCGGGCAGGCTGCGGCTCCTGCTGGTGCGCAGACACGGCCGGTTGGTGGCCGCCGCGCCGCTGATGCGCGTGTACCACCCGCTGCCCGCGCTGGTGCCGATCGGCGGCGCCATCACCGACTTCTGCGACGTGCTCCTCGACGAGCAGGCGGCCGCGCAGGGCGCCCTCGCGCTGGCGGACGCCCTGTACGACGAGGCCCGGTCCTCGCTGATCGACTTCCGCGAGGTGCGGCCCGGCGCCGCGGTGGAGCGGGTCTACCTCAGCTGGCGCGGCCCGCGCCGCCGGCTGCGCGACTCCGAGTGCCTGGAGCTGCCCGCCGCTCCCATGGACGATCTGCTCGGGCGGCTGCCGAAGACGCGTTCCCAGCGGATCCGCAACAAGCTGAACAAGCTCACCCGGCTCGGCGTCGAGTCACGTGTAGTGGGCCCCGAAGAGACCGCGTCGTCGGTGCGGCGCATGCTGGAGCTGCATCGACTGCAATGGCAGGACAGAAGAGTGACACCGGAGCACCTGCGGACGCGCTTCCTCGACCACCTCCTTCGGTCGACCGTCCCCATGGCCCGCTCCGGTGAGGCGCTGGTACGGGAGTACCGGCTGGAGGGCGAGGTCATGGCGGTCGATCTGACGCTGCTCTCACGCCAGTTGGCGGGCGTCTACCTGTACGGCGTCCATCCTCGGTTGCGGGAGCGCAAGGCAGACGTGGCGACGATGGTGGTGCGCGCGTCGGCCGAGCACCTCGCGACCGGCGAGCACCGGGTGCTGAGCCTGTTGCGCGGCAACGAGCCGTACAAGTACCGCTGGCAGCCCGAGTCCGTCGTCAACCAGCGTCTCCTGCTGGCCCGTCGCCGTACCGCGCCGCTGCTGGCGGCCGCCGCCGGCGAGGCCGCCGCACGCGGCCGGGCCAGGGAGATCCTGCGCAGTCGGACACGGAAGAGCAGCGCCGACAACGAGAACCACCGGGGCGCCGACGGGACCTGATTAATAGTCGGATAAACGCACCAACCCGAGCGTTCTCGGAAGCGAGAACGGTACGGAGGACACCCATCTGCAGCAATTGATTTCGGCATTTCATGACGGGCCGTCCGGGCGTTGGCCGGGCGGCCCTTTGGCTGACAATATGCACCGACGCCGCGTCAACCCCCTTGAGGGCCTCCACTTCCGTGTATATATGAATTCGGCCGCCCGCCTGAATTTCCTGACCGAGATAGCGGCGGCCATCTCAGTGCCGGTCATCCCAGCAGAGATCAGGAAATGGAGCTTCCCTACAGATGTCCGCTGACACCTCACGCCCACGACTCTCCTTCATCGGCACAGGATATCTCGGCACCACCTACGCCGCATGTTTCGCCGACCTCGGTTACGACGTGATCGGCTACGACAACGACATCGCGAAGGCGGCGCGACTCGCCTCCGGCGCGCTACCGTTCCATGAACCGGAACTGGACGGACTGCTACGCCGCAATCTCACGGCCGGCCGCCTCTCCTTCACTTCCGACATCCACGAGACGGCCAATTTCGCCGACATCCACTTCATCTGCGTCGGCACACCCCAACGAGCCGATGGCCTCGGAGCCGACCTCGGCCACGTCGAGACCGCGGTGACCACGCTCGCCCGCCACCTGCGCCGGGACGCGCTCATCGTCGGGAAGTCGACGGTCCCCGTGGGCACCGCGGAACACGTCGAGCGGCTGGCCCGGGAACACGCTCCCGCGGGTCTCCCGGTCGACGTGACCTGGAGCCCCGAGTTCCTCCAGGAGGGACGTGCCGTCGAGGACGTCCTGCGCCCCAGCCGGATCGTGTTCGGCGTACGCGACGAGAGCGTCCTGGCACGGCTGCACGCCGCCCACGAGGGGCTGTACCGGCTCGCCGAGCAGGAGGGGCGTGAACTCCCGCTGCTCGTCACGGACTTCGCCACCGCAGAGCTGGTGAAGGTCGCGGCCAACTCCTTCCTCGCCACCAAGATCTCCTTCATCAACGCCATGGCCGAGGTGTGCGAGTCGGTGGGCGCCGACGTCACCGAACTCGCCGAGGCCCTGGGACACGACCCGCGCATCGGTCCGGCCTTCCTGCGCGCCGGTGTGGGGTTCGGCGGCGGCTGCCTGGGCAAGGACATCAGGGCCTTCCAGGAGCGGGCGAGGGAACTCGGTGCCGACGGCGCACCGCGCCTGCTGCACGAGGTCGACATGATCAACCAGCGCTGCCGGGCCAGGACCGTCGAGCTCGCCGCCGCCATGCTCGGCGACCTCCCCGGGGACCCGGACCACGATCTGACCGGCCGCACGGTCGGCGTACTCGGCGCGACGTTCAAGCCGGACTCCGACGACGTCCGCGACTCGCCCGCCCTTGCCGTGGCCTCGGCACTCCGCACGGCCGGTGCCCAGGTGCGCGTCTACGACCCCATGGGCACGGACAACGCCAGGCGCACGGAACCCCTGCTCGACTACGCCGAGGACCTGGAGGCCGCCGTGACCGGGGCCGATCTGGTCTGCGTGCTCACGGAGTGGGCCGAGTTCCGGGACGCGGACCCCGCCGTCCTGGGCAAGGTCGTCTCCGCTCCCCGGGTGCTCGACGGGCGGAACTGCCTCGACCCCACCGCCTGGCGGCAGGCCGGCTGGACCTACCGGGCCCTCGGTCGCGGCCACGCACACCGAAACCGCACCGGCACGGTCCACGCACCCGCCGGCGAGCCCCGTCTGGAGTCCCGCGAGGAGCTGGCTCATGTCTGACCATCGCGACGGGCTCACCCTCGTCACCGGGGGCGCGGGCTTCATCGGCAGCCATCTGATCCGCAAGCTCCTCACCAGGGCGCCGGGCACCCGCATCGTCTCCGTCGACAACTACTTCACCGGCAGCCGCGGCAATCACGTCCGGGACGAGCGGGTCCGGTACCTGGAAGGCAGCACCGCCGACATCGCCAAGATCTGGGCCGAGCACGGCCTGGGCCGCATCACCACGGTCCACCACCTCGGCGAGTACTCCCGCATCCCCCAGTCCTTCGACGAACCCGACCGGGTGTGGGAGTTCAACCTTCTCGGCACCAAGGAAATCGTCTCGCTGTGCCTGGAGCACGGGGCCCGCCTGGTCTACGCCGCCTCCAGCTCCAAGTTCGGCAACGACGGCCGCGACGAACACCTCAACCCGTATGCCTGGACCAAGGCGAAGAACGTCGAGTACCTGCGCAACAACGGCGACTGGTTCGGGCTCGACTACGTCATCACGTACTTCTACAACGTCTACGGCCCGGGCCAGATCTCGACCGGCACCTACGCCACCGTGATCGGCATCTTCGAGGAGCAGTACCGCGCCGGACGGCCGCTCACCGTGGTCGAACCGGGCACGCAGAGCAGGGACTTCACGCACGTCGACGACATCGTCGAGGGCATTCTCGTGTGCGCGGCCAAGGGATCCGGTGACGGATACCTGCTGGGCCGGGGCGAGGAGCACCGCGTGATCGACGTGGCCCGGATGTTCGGCGGCCCGATCGAGATGGTGCCCGTCCGCCGGGGCGAACGGCTGCGGGGCCGGGCCGACAACTCCAGGGCCCGGGCACTGGGCTGGGAACCCCGCATCGCCCTCGGCGACTACATCGCGGAGTTCCGCGCAGGCGCAGGCACGGGCACGGGCGCACGCAAGAGCATGAACCAACTCGCCCACGTCTGAGGCCGACATGCGCATCCTGGTCATTCACGCCCGCAGCAACGCTCGTTCGGGCGGCGAACTTCTGGTGGCGGAGAGCGTCGGTCTGCTCCGGCGGCTCGGTGTGCCCGAGGACGCCATCCACGTCGTCGCGGCCGGTCCCCGCTCCGGGTCCGTCCGCCGGCTCATCGCCGGGGCCGATGCCGTCGTGGCGGTCGGGGGCGGCTACCTGCGGGCCCGGACGTGGCGCGAAGGGCTCGTCACCGTGCTGGCGCACGGCCGGCACCTGCGCGCGGCCGCGCACGGCGATGCGACCGTCCTCTACCTCCCGCAGAGCGTGGGCCCGCTGGGCGGCCCGGCCGGCGCGCTGCTTCGGCGTTGGCTGCGCAGGCTGCCGCAGGTGGCCGTGCGCGACGACCGCAGCGTGGACGACGTCCCCCAGGCGATGCGGGTGCCCGACCTGGGTCTGCAGCACCTGGCCCGGCAGGCGCCGTCCGTTCGGCGCGGAGACGGGTCCGTCACGCTCGTGGCACACCGCTTGCCGACGCCAGGGCAGTACGCGTACCGGCTCCGGGCGTTCGCCGAGGACATGCGCGCCTCGGGGATCCGTCTGCGGACGTCACTGCCGAGTGGCACCGACGCCACAGGTGACGAGCACGGGTTCGCGTCCCGGATCGGACTGGAGGAACCCTCTCGTACGCTCGACGCGCGTCTCGCGTCCGCGGCCGGACCGTCCCTTGTGGTCTCCACCGTGCTGCGCGACTGCGTGCACGCCCTCTCGGCCGGTGTGCCCACGATCCACCTCAGCGACGAACCCGCCGGCCCTGCGGCATTCAGTGACCTCGGGCTGACCGAGTTCGTCCATCCTGCCCGGTCGTTCTCCCCCGAGGTGCTGGCCATCCAGTGCCGCCGCATCCTGCGCGGGCCGGACGGTTACTGGGACCGCTTGTCCGCCGCGCTTCCCCTGCTCGCCGAGCGCGCGACCGCCTACGAGGAGCACGTCGCCCAGGCGCTGGGACCCGCCCTCCGAGGGCAGCGGCGTCAACTGGCAACCGGGCGTCCATGGGCGTGACCGCGGTATGTCGCAGTCCGTCTGCGGTGCCTGTCCCTCTTAGCGTTCATATATCCATCTTTTTTCTTCCATTATGGGAGGAGTAGGATTTTGGTAGGAGTAGCCCCTTTGCTGAGTGGGGCGGAGAGCCCAGCGGCGCCCCCGCGGGCGCCACTCGTCACACCCCGTCCGTGCTGCGCCGACTCCCGCGCCAAGCGCATGCTCGACATCGTGCTCTCCACAGTTCTGCTGATCGCCTTACTGCCCCTCATGATGGCCATCGGCCTCGCCGTGGCGATGAGCAGTGCGGGACCCGTGGTCTTCCGGCAGACCCGGGTCGGGCTGGGCGAACGACCGTTCACCATGCTGAAGTTCCGCACCATGCGCCACGACTCGTCCGTGGGCCTGGCGGAACTCCTGGCCGCCCAGAACATCGAACCGTCGATCTGCGCGAAACCGCGCCACGATCCCCGGATCACCGCGGTGGGCCGCTTCATCCGCAAGACCTCGCTGGACGAGCTTCCCCAGCTCGTCAATGTGCTGCGCGGGCACATGTCACTGGTGGGGCCGCGCCCCAACATCCCGGAGGAAGTCGCCCTGTTGAGTCCTCAGCAGCGCAGGCGTCTGTCCGCCAAGCCCGGGATGACCGGCCTGTGGCAGGTGTCGGGCCGCTCGGCCCTCACCGTGGACGAGGCCGTGCGGCTCGACCTGCAGTACCTGGACCAGTGGCGCCTGCGGCTGGACCTGCTGATCCTGCTGCGCACGCTGCCCGCCGTCCTCAGGACACACCATGCACGCTGACCAGACAGGAACGACGCAGAAGAGCGCCCGGCCGGCCGTGCTGCACGTCGTGGAGGCATGGGGCGGCGGGGTGCAGGCGATCGTCCTCGACTACGTACGGGCGGTTCCGGAGATACGGCACCTGCTGCTGATGGCCGATGGCGACCCCTTTCGCGTCGCCTCCGAGGCGGAAGCCGTCTTCGACGGAGTCTGGCGGATGCCGCGCGGTCACCTCGCACGCATCCGCGAGGTGGGGCGGCTGTTCCGGCAGCTGCATCCGGACGTGGTGCACGCCCACTCCTCGATGGCCGGGGGGTACGTACGCCTCGCCGCCCGGGTGCCGACGGAACGCATCGTCTACACCGCGCACGGCTACGCGATGGAGCGGACCGATCTCTCCTGGCCCGCCGCGGCGGCGGTGCGGGCTGCCGAGCGCATCCTGTCCTGGCGCACGGGAACGGCGGCGGGGTCCAGCCCCCGGGAGAACGAGCTCGCCCGGTCGCTGCGCAAGCGGCAACGGACCGCCTACGTGCCGAACGTGGTGCGCCCCCGAGAAGCCACCGGCATCCCGCCGCGGCCGCGATCCCGCTCCACCGCGGATGCCACCGACAACTGCCTGCCGCCACGCACCGTCGCCGCGGTCGGCAGGCTGTGCACGCAGAAGGATCCGGGGTTCTTCGCCGAAGCCGCGGTCGAGGGCAGACGACTGATGCCCTCGAGCAACTGGTTCTGGCTCGGCGGCGGGGACCCCCGCCACCAGGAACGGCTGGAGGAGGCCGGCGTGACGGTCACCGGCTGGCTGGAGCGCCCCACCCTTCAACGGCTTCTCGCGCAGGCGGATGTGTACGCGCACTCCGCGCTCTGGGAGGGGGCCCCGATGACGCTCCTGGAGGCAGTGGGGCTGGGACGGCCGGTGGTGGCGCGGCGCATCCCGGCGCTCGAGTCCCTGGGCCTGGCCGGCCTCGTCGACACACCGGCGGAACTGGCGACCGCGGCCGTCGCCCGGCTGACGAACGCTCCCGGCAAGGGCGCCGAGGAGAGGATGGCCGAGCTGTTCGTCGAGCACAGTCCGGAGCGACAGCGAACGATGTTGCGGTACGTGTACGGCCATTGACACCTGGGGCCGGGCAGGCGCCCAGGGCCCATGCCCAGCGTTCGGGGCCTGTGCCACCTGGTGGCACAGGCCCCGTCGTTCATCCGGTGGGTGCGGGGCCGGCACCGGGGGACGGTGTCGGAGCGGAAGCCGGCGCGGACGCCGTGGACCCGGACCACGAGACGACGGGCGAGCCCCGCCTCGGGTGGACCTGCCCGGCCAGCCACACCCGGACCAAGGCGGAGGAATAGGGGTTCTCGGTGCACTGCCACAGACCGTACGGGCACTTGTCGAAGAAGGCGGCGTAGAGCGGCTTGTGCCGATCCATCCAGGAAAGCATCCCCAGCGTGTATGCCGCGTTGTCACCGTTGCTGAACAGACCCCACTCGGGGTACGAGATCGGCTTTCCATGGGCGTGCGCGAAATCGACCTGGTGCTGCAGCCCGTACGGCTCGGAGATCGCCTCGTCGAACGTCTCGCCGTTCGGCTGGTCGTAGGAGTCCATACCGAGGATGTCCACGACGTCGTCACCCGGATAGCACTCCGTCCACGGAATGTTGTCCATGCCCCGGTTCGGAGCGAAGTCGAATCGGAACCTCTGCCCCGGCACCGAACGCATCACGCTCACGATCCGCCGCCAGTACGCCTTCCAGCTCACCGGATCAGGAGCGCAGCGATGGGTGTACGTGATGCCGTTCATCTCCCAGCCCAGTACGAGAATCGTGTCCGGCACCCCCAGGTCGACCAGCCGGTTCGCCAGGGCCCGGAAGTGCTCGTCGAAGTCGCCCGCCGCGCCACGCCGCAAGAGCGTTCTGACCTCCGCGTCGGAGAGGTTCTCCTCGTTGCGCTCCTGCATCGGCACATTGAGCACGAAGAGCCGGTTTTCCTCGGCCCGGCGCCACTCGGCCCACTTGTCCAGGTACCCAGGGGGCCCCTCGATGTTGCTCCACCGGTCCCCCGGCAGATACGTGTGCGCGACCCGCAGTTCGTAACCGTTCAGCCACTTGCTGAGGTCGCTCATCCGCTGCACCGCGATGTCGCCCTGCCAGTAGACGTAGGCGCCGTACGCGGGAGGGTCCTGGGCGGTCGCCCTGGGCGAGGGCTGTGCCCCCGCAGGCGGTGCCGAGGTCGCCACCACGACCGCTGCGGCCACTCCGGCGGTGCCGAACATCAGCCGCCTGACCGCAACCCGGGGTCGCTCAAGGGCCATACTCACTCCTCACTGCCACACCATTAGCTTCTGATATTTCGTCATATATGCCCAATTTCAGACTGTTTCCTCAGAAGCGCGCTCTCCACTAACCCGCGAGAGCGCGGACCGCACCCCGGCAGGCCGAGCCGAATGCCTTGAAGGTGCGGCATGGCATGCCCGGTATGCGCACGTTTGCATGCAAAGCTCACTCCGACTGAATGCACTGTCCGACGGCGAGTCGTCGACGTCGAGAGGGAGCGAGTTCATGAGCGGGAAGTACCTGGTCACCGGTGGCGCAGGTTACGTGGGCGGCGTCGTCGCGCAGCATCTGCTGGAGGCCGGTCACGAGGTCACGGTGCTGGACAACCTCTCGACCGGCTTCCGCGAGAGCATCCCGGCCGGCGCCGTCTTCATCGAGGGCGACATCAAGGACGCCGCCAAGTGGCTCGACCCGTCGTACGACGTGGTGTTGCACTTCGCCGCGTCCGCGCTGGTCGGCGAGTCGGTCGTCAACCCCGGGAAGTACTGGGACAACAACGTCGCCGGCACGATGGCGCTGCTGGCGGCGATGCGCTCGGCGGGCGTGCGCAGGCTCGTCTTCTCCTCCACCGCGGCCACCTACGGCGAGCCGGAGCAGGTCCCGATCGTGGAGACCGCGCCGACCAGGCCGACCAACCCCTACGGCGCCTCGAAGCTCGCCGTCGACCACATGATCACCGGCGAGGCGGCCGCCCACGGCCTGGGCGCGGTCTCCCTGCGCTACTTCAACGTGGCCGGTGCCTACGGCGCTCAGGGCGAGCGCCACGACCCCGAGTCGCACCTCATCCCGCTGGCCCTCCAGGTCGCCCAGGGCAAGCGGGACGCCGTCTCCATCCACGGCGACGACTACCCGACCCCCGACGGCACCTGTATCCGCGACTACATCCACGTCGCCGACCTCGCCGAGGCCCATCTGCTGGCCCTGACGGCCGCCCGGCCCGGCGAGCACCTGATCTGCAACCTCGGCAACGGCAACGGCTTCTCCGTGCGCCAGGTCATCGAGACCGTCCGCGAGGTCACCGGCCACCCGGTCCCCGAGGTCGTCGCGCCCCGCCGGGGCGGCGACCCGGCGGTGCTGGTGGCCTCCGCCGAGGCCGCCCGCGACACCCTCGGCTGGCGCCCGTCCCGCCCGGACCTCGCGGGAATCGTCGCGGATGCCTGGAAGTTCGCCCAGAACACCGTGCGTTGGTAGGAACGCCGCCCGGCCGCACAGAAGAACGCAGGACCCTCCCCCGATGGTCGCGGGGAGGGTCCTGCGCTGTCGACGGCCGTACGGCGCGGCCGGTCAGAGCGCCCGGCTGTTGCACCCCATGTCCGAACCGAGGTGGCTCTCCTGCGCCCCCGGGTTCCCTTCGCCGTTCAGGATGTTGCCGGCCAGGCCGTTGACGGCGCCGACGCTGCCGAGCACATCGATGTTCATGTCGTGCGAGCGGCACTCGATGCCCTGCGTGATGTCGAGGCCGCCGTCGTGGCCCGGCTCGCCGTGCGCGAAGGCGGTGTTGATGCCGAGAGTGCTGACACTGCCGAGGACGGCGGCGCCCACGAGAACGGCCTTCTGGAACTTGCGCATTACTTCTCCGTTGGTCTGGCGGATGCGATCTGCAGCAGATCGGGTTGGGGGTGGACTGCGGAAAGCGCGGCGAGGCGATCAGCCGATTCGGGGCAGGCCCAGTGAGCCGACGGGAGGCGCCGCGACCTGCCCGAGGCCGAGCCCGGGCGCCTGCGGTGCGTCCGGTGCGAGCAGCGGGTTGACGAGCGGGTTCACCTGGGGGTTCACCTGCGGGTTGACCTGCGGGGCGACACGCGGCGGACCGTCTGCGGCGCCGAACGTCTGGGGCATGGCGACCTGCGGGGCGACACGCGGCATGACCTCCGGCGCCGACTGCGGGCTGACCTGCGGCACGACCTGCGCCGCGGGCGGCTGGGGGGCGGCGGCCTGCGGCGGGCCGTACGAGGGGTTGGCCTGGGCGAAGCCTCCCGACGAGGCCGTGGCGGTGGCGCTGGCGGCGTGCTCCTGCGGCGGCGCCGCCGGAGGGGCGGCCTGCATCATCGGCGGCGAGTACGGCTGCGGAGGCGCGACCTGCGCGGTGCCCAGCGAGCGGGACGTCGCCTCGGCCTGCGGCCCCATCGGCTGCGGGGGTGCGTACTGCGGAGGCGCGTATTGGGGAACCGCGTACTGGGGCGGCGCATACTGCGGAGGCGCGTACTGCGGGGGTGCGTACTGCGGGTACTGGGGCGGCGCGTACTGCGGGGGTGCGTACTGGGGCGCCGCGTACTGCGGTGCGGGGTACTCGGGAGCCGACGCTGGAGCGGCACCGCTGTACCCCGCGGGATAGTCGGCGGCCTGGCTGACGCCGGCGCCGATGGCGGACAGACCGCCGGCCGCTGCTGCGACGAGCGCGGCCTTGTGTAGCTTGCGCATGGAACCCTCGGCCCTTCAAATACCTGAACAGGGAAATCCGTTGTATTCGGTGCGGTCTCACGTGCGCACAGTGTGATGTTCGCACTGCACTGTCACTGGGGTAACTCCTGGGCGGCACGCGGACTTACGCCGGAGCCGGCAGCGAATTCCCTTTGCCCCTCCGTAGATCCATGATCGCTGCCCTCTCCCAGCTGGCAACGACTTCTCCCCCGCCCCGGTCACGGGACGCGAAACCGCATCACCCGTTTGCCATTGACGACCGCGCGTGCCGGACCAGGATTGCAGAGGTGTCCGGAACGCGGCGCCGAGGCACACGGAGCCTGGGGCAAATGGGTGACCAGGGCCCGCCATCCCGTATCCGTTCCGCCGCTTCCCTCGTTCCCCACTGGGCCAGGGCGATGGTCCGTCGCAGCCGTACAGGGCAGCAGGAAACAGCAACACCGGCACCAACTCATCGGTATTTCCTATTCGTTCGTGCACAGGTCAATGAAGGGCCGAAGGTTTCATGCGCAAGCTTCACAGGGTCGCGCTCGTCGTCGCAGCTGCCGGCGGTCTGTCCGCCGTCGGCACCGGCCCGAGCTCTGCCGTCCCCGTCTACAGCGGTGGTGTTCCACTCCCCGTTTCGCAGCCGGACGCCCAGGCGGCCTCGGCGACTTCCTCCCAGGCCAGCGTGCAGACCTACGGCTCACCGGCCCCGTATGCGGGCCCGCAGCGGGGCGCTGAGGTCACCCCGCAGGTGAACCCGAACCTGAGCCCGCAGATCAACCCGCAGATCTCCCCCCAGGCGAGGCCCGGGTCGGAAGGCGGCCTGACGGGCCAGACCAACCTCTTCCGCCCGTCCCAGGAGTGCAGCCCGCAGTCCCTGCTCAATGCGGCGGTCCCGGTCGCCCTGCTCGCCGCGTCCGACACCCACGGAATCGAGTGCACGCAGGCCAATATGCAGTCGAACGCCCTCGCCCACGCCAGCGCGCACTAGGGCCGTCGGGCCGGAAGCCGACGCCCGGCACGGGCCCTTCGAGGAGCACCCCGAAGGGCCCGGTCGTATGCGATACGGCTTTCGGGTGCTTTTGCGAGGAGATCAAGAAACCGGCGCGTCGCTGTCCGCTTTGGGTTATTTCCTATTAATCTCCGTGACTGTAAGAAAGCGATCTGCCACAGATCGTAACCCTTCACTCACCGGAGAAGACATGCACAAGCTTCGCAAGACTGCCGTTCTGGTCGCCGCCCTCGGTAGCATCGCGCTCGTCGGCGGCACCGCACACGCCGGCGGCCAGGAAGGCGGCGGCAAGGGCGGCGAGGGCGGCCGCTTCAGCGTCCTGCAGAGCTCCAACTGCAGGTCGCACGACCTGAACCTGGACGTCCTCGGCGAGGTCGGCATCCTCAACGGCCTGCTGGGCAACGCGCTCAACGGCGAGGGCGACCCGGGCGCCCAGGCCACGCACATCGGCTCGACCATGGGCTGCAACAACAGCGCCTTCTAAGCGCACCGTCGCACCGGCGAGCAAAGCAGAAAATAATCCCGGCACCGAGCCCCTGGCCCGGTGCCGGGCCCCTTTTTGTGCGCCGGTGCACATTCAGAGTGACAGCAATTGAGCATTCAGAGTGACAACAATTCCGAATTCGGCGCGTCGCCGGTTGTCCCCGGATATTTCCTATTAGCCTCCATAACCGTACGAAGGCGATCTCTCGTAGATCGCATCCACTTCACTTCCACCGGAGAGAAGACATGCACAAGCTGCGCAAGGCTGCCGTTGTGGTCGCCGCCCTCGGGAGCGTCGGGCTCCTGAGCGCCGGCGCCGCGCACGCCGGCCAGGGCGGCTGGGGCAAGGGTGGCAACAGCTCCCGCTTCAGCGTCCTGCAGAGCACGACCTGCAGGTCCCACGACCTCAACGCCGACGTCCTCGGGGAGGTCGGCATCGCCAACGGCCTCGGCGGCAACCTGCTGAACGGCGAAGGCGCCCCCGGAGCCCAGGAGTCGTCCCTCGGCTCGTCCATGGGCTGCAACAACAGCGTCGGCAAGTAAGCCAGATCCGCAGAAAACGAAAAGCCGGACCGGGAGCGCTCCCGGTCCGGTTTTTCGTGGCGCGCTTCAGAACCCGAAGTGGGCCTTGCTGAACCGCTTCTTGAAGCCCTTGGGCAGCTTCACGTTGTTGGAGCAGTCCACCACCGGTCCGACCTCCACGGATCCGCCGTCCAGCATGTGCTTGTCGGGAAAGATCACGCGCTGCCGATCGGCCGTCAAGCAGTCCTCCGACTGCTTGATGACGTGCTTGCCGTGCACGTTGGTGCGGGTGTCGCTCTTGTGAATGCAGACGACGCCGCCCGAAGCGGTGCTCTTGCAGTCACCCTTGGGTCCTTCCCCGTGCGCGTGTGCGGCGCCTGCGTAGATCAAGGCGAGACTTCCGACGAGCCCCGTGATGGTCGCGACCTTCTGTCGAGTGAACATGTGCTGCGTTCCTTTGCAATGGGGTGCGATGGGATGTGGTGGGGCCTGATGGGGTGCAATGGAGGCCCGGGCGCGTACGCCGTCGAACGGCGTGCGCCCGGGCCTTGGAAAGGTCCGGAATTGACGCAGCCCGGACGCGCACCCTGGGGGGTCTGCCGCGCATCCGGGCTGCCTTCGCATGGGGTATTACTCAGCACATCGGCGAACAAGCCGAGTTGATCCAGGACGGGGAAGTCCAGTTCGCACGATGTGCATATCGTGCTGTATTACTGGCCGTTACCCGAAGTGGACTGCCCGTAGCCCTCCGGCGCGGGGTCCTTGTGCTCCTGCGGATCGCCACTGCTCCAATAGGCCGTGGCGTTGGCCGACGAGTTAGCGGTAGCGGTGATCGTCGGAGGGGTTTCGTCCTGGCCTCCGGCGAAGCTGACACCGGCGCCGAGAGCGGACAGCCCCGCAACCGCTGCCATTACGACCGCAGCGCGCTGAAACTTACGCATGGTTTGACCCTTTCTTACCCGGGCAGGAAGCCCTGGCTTGACTACTTGCCGTGAGCATATACACACGATCCGTAGCAATTTGGGATATTCGCTCCATACGTCGTGTCGGTTCACCACACAGGATCAGCCGGAGGTTGCGCCCCGAAGATCAGAACAGCCCGGGCAATTCCATCCCGCCGTCGGCCTTGTCCGGCGCACCCGACGTCCTGTCGGAGCAGGTCACTTCGGGCCCGATCCGCATCTTCCCGGTCCCGAGGGCGGCCGGGATGGTGAAGGGCTGCGTCGGCAGGCAGTTCTCCTGGTGCGGGATTTGGCCGTCCTGGGGGATCACGCCTTCGATCCGCTGAATGCAGGTGACATTGCCCTGGAGGTCGCGCGTGCAGACACCCGGGCCCGCCGCGGCATGCGCCTGGGCGATACCGGCACAGGTCACGGCGAGGCCGCCGATGAGCCCCGAGAGGGCCGCGATCTTCTTCGTTCTGAGCATGCGTTGCGTTTCCTTTGTGAGGGGCGCCTGGGCACCGCGCGCCGCGAACCGTCCGCGCCGGGCCCTGTCTTCGTCTTCGAGACCCGGGCAATCGGCCCGGGCGTGAAGGGAACCCTTCGGGAAGGGCCCGAAGGGTTCCGCGGAAGGCGTCGCGCTTGATGACGCCGTCGACCTCAGCCAGTGAAAGCGTTGTTGAACTGGCCGCAGGTGGTGTCCAGGGTCTGAGCAAGTCCGAGCACGCCGATGGGGAGACTGTTGTCGGCCACCGTCTGCGGGCTGCACTCCTGGTAGGGGCGGTAGAGGTCGTTCACCTCCAGCCCGCCGCGCCCATGAGCGTAGGCGGTACCGGCGCCGGCACCGATGGCGGACAGACCGCCGGCGGCCGCCACTGCTGCGATCACGACATGCTGAAGCTTGCGCATGGAACCCTCGGTTCTTCATTGCTTGACGTCGAGGCTGATTGCCTACGGTGACGGAGCGAACACTACCAGTAGCAATACGCCGTATTCCACTTTGGCGGATATCCGTGTCTAAAAGGGGACATGGGCGCACAGGCTTTGCCGGGCGATGACAACTGGCGCCCCTGCGTTGGGGATTGGCGGCGGGTTCGCTAACGCCGCTTCACGAAAAGGGAGTTGTCCGTGGAACGGACTCTCGATGGCCCCCGGTATTACGAAAATGTCGGTTCCGCGGCCCGATTACGATGATGTGCCGGCACGGACACGACCAGGTCCCGCAACCCCTCGATGTACCGCCGCATGTTCTTGTACGCGACGTCGGTGTCCGGGTAGCGGCAGGCGAGCCACATTCCCTCGTGCAGCCTGCTGACCCAGACGCACACCTGGTCGCCGTAGGAGACCCGGAGCAGCCCGTACGCCTTCTGCTCGGTCCAGCGGGCCGAGCCGGGGATCATGCGGGCGTCCAGGTACGAGACGATCGAGTACAGGTCGGGCGAGGTCGGCCGGAAGTCGGCGCCGAGCAGACGCAGTACCCGGGCCAGCGGAATGCGCGCCAGCGACCGGTTGGCCTGCAACTCGGCGCGCACCGCGGCGAGTGCGCCGTCGAAGTCGGGTGCCGCGGGCACCTCGATCGGCGCCCCGCCGACGTACCAGCCCACGGAGTCCGACCACGCGGATTTCACCCGGGTGTGGAACGGCACCACCGTGCGGTAGACCGGCTGCCCGCCGAGCTGGTGCACGATCAGACTGGTCGCGGCCAGAATGCCCACCATGCTGCCGCCGTAGGGCCGGCAGTACGCCTCGAACGCGGCGGCGGCGTCCGCGTCGACGAGCGGCTCGCGCAGGAGCTTCTGGGTGGGCAGTGCGCCACCGGGCCGCAGGCCGAGATCGACGGGGAAGTCCGGAAGCTTTCCGCCGCACCGGGCGATGAACTCCCGCCAGCGGCCGACGATCGCGTGCGTGCCGTCGATGTCGTCCGCGTTCGCCCGTTCCTGCTCGCAGAAGTCGACGTAACTGCCCGCGGGCGCACCGGCCAGGGAGCCGCCCGTGACGCCCGCCAGGTACAACTCGCGGATCTCGTCCGGGATGCGGTGGAGGGAGTAGGCGTCGACGTTGGTGTGGTCGAACGCCACGTACACGCTGGTGGAATCGTCGCGGACGACCGCCGCGTAGATGAAGTTCGGCCAGCCGAGCGCGTCCGCCGCGACGTCGAACCGGTCCTGCAGATAACGGACCAGCGTGTCCTCGTCGGAGAAGTCACCGACCACCTCGCGGCGCAGGGACACGTCGTCCTCGCCGAGCGTGAACCGGTGCATGTCCTCGCCGGTCCACCTGAAGCCGCTGCGCAGCGTCTCGTGCCGCAGTGTCCAGCCGCGCAACGCCTGTTCCAGCGCGTCGAGATCGGCTCGGCCCGGCAGGTCGAACGCCGTACCGACCCAGGTCGGGACGAACAATCCGTCCTCGCGCACCGAGCGCGCGGTTCTGATGTGCGACTCCTGGATGTACGCCGGCGGCCGCGGGTCCGGTGGCAACGCTGCCGCGGTCGCGACTGTCGCCGGACTGTACGTCCACTCGACGAGGCGTCCGGGCCGGACTTCGCAACGCTGAATGTCAGAAATTCGCACGGGGGCGTCTCCTTCGCAGAAGACTCAGACTTGATCAAGGGGGAGCCGTGCGCGAGCGGCGGTTGCCGTGTCGCCGGCTTTTCAGCGGGACGTGTGATGTCTCGAACGGCGAAGCGATCGACGACAGCGGTGACTTGACGGGCAGGACCGGACAGGACTGGGCAAGATAAGGCAGGACTGGGCAAGACCGGACAGGACCGGTCAGGTTCGGGAGCACGCGGAGAAGAGCGCAGGCGTCTCGGGCGCCGGAGCCCTTCCCGCGTCGCCTCCCGGGAACCGGCCTCACTCGTACCGGTAGATCCCGCTCATGTCCTCCAGCTCGTCCGGTGTCACGTCCCACGGCGGCAGTCGCTCGTGCCGGGCCACGACCCGGTCGTACTGGGCGTCGTCCTCGCCGAGCGGAGAGGCCGGGAGGTAGCGGTGGTTGCGGTGCCGCTGCTGCCAGCGGCTCCACTGCAGGTCGACGAAGGCGTGGTGCAGCCAGAAGACGGGGTCGTTGACCGCGGCGCCGCCGAGCATCGAGCCGCCGATCCACCGGTGCACACGGTTGTGATTGCGCCAGGAGACGGCTCCCCGGCCCCGCCCCCACCCCTCCAGCTTGTTGCGGAAGCCCTTGGCGACCGTCGAGTCCCAGGGCGCCGCGTCGTAGACCGGATCGGCCAGCGCCGACTCCAGATCCCGTGCGGTCGGCAGCTGGATCGGGTCGCGGGCGCGGCCGAGGTCGCGGGTGAGGTCGCGCCGGTCGGTCACGTTCTCGGTGAGCTTCCAGTGGCCCGTCCGGTAGGCGAACGGGCCGGTGGTCACCTGCCGGTCCGAGCGCCGCCCGTTGCCGCCGAGCAGGTCGTCGGTCCAGGGCATGGAGCCGGCCGTGCGGTCGCGGGTCCAGTCCCAGTACGGCACCGTCACCGAGTCGTCCACCCGGCGCAGCGCCCGCTCCAGCTCCAGCACGAGCTTGCGGTGCCAGGGCAGAAAGGAGGGCGCCATGTGGGCGGTGCGCAGCCCGTCCTCACCGTCGGGGGTGTTGTACGTGATGTGCATCCGTACGAACTCGTCGTACTCACCGCGCCGTTTGACCTCCAGCAGGGCGTCCACGAACCGTCGCCGCTCGGTGCGGCTCAGCTTGCCGACGTTCTTACGCGTGTACGCCATGCCCGCCTCCCCCGTGCATCGGTGCCCCGCCCATCGGTCCCGGAGCCAGGTCGTGCAGCTGGTCATCGGGACTCAGCTCGTCGACCGCCCCGCGGGCCGCGGCGAGCGGGGTCGGGTACGAGCGGTAGTGGTCGACCATGCTCAGCCAGCTGCCGTCGGCGCGGCGCATCAGGTGCAGCGGGCGGCCGTCGATCGTGACCTCCCACTGGTGGCCGGCGGCCCGGCGGCCGGTGCGGACCTCGACGCCGCGGATGTGACGGCCGTGGTAGGTCTCGTCGAAGGCCGTGGCCCGCCGGCTGTCGTCCTGCTTGCCCGGAGGCCGCCCGCAGGCCGCGCCCACCGGGACGAGCGCGACGCCGACGGCCGAGGCGAGCAGCCTCCGCGTCACGTCCCGCCGTGTGCTCTCCCCGGGCCGCGCTCCGCCCGCGACCGGTGTGCCGCGCTGCCCGCCTTCCGGCGCTCCGCCGACGTCTGGAACCATCGTTCACTCCTCGTCCGGTCAGGTGTCCGAAGCGGTAACCGCCGGACGGCCCTCCCGGTCACCGCCGTGCGGCCGGACCGGTGACGGGGGCGCCGGCGCCGTCGCCGGAGCGGCGGGCGTCCGGTGCCGGAGCATTCAGCTGGTCCAGAAGTCCCACCAGCGGGTCAGGATCAGCATGCCGACGACTCCGGTGTGCAGCAGCGGCAGCACCCAGGTGAACTCCGCGAAGAACGCCCGCAGCGGGGCCGGGGCGGGCAGGAACCGGTGTCGTACGGCGAACGAGGTGACGTACCAGAACAGCAGGATCGTGGCGACCCACGCCAGACAGCACCACAGGCACAGCGCGTTGATCCGGTACAGCGACTCGAACTGCAGCCAGGATACGAAACCGATCCCGAACAGACAGCCCGCGTCGAAGGTCAGCCAGTACCAGCGGGGGAAGGCGGCGCCGGCCAGGAGGCTCATGCCGACGCAGATCACGATGCCGTAGGCCACCAGACCGAGCATCGGATTGGGGAACCCGAAGGCCGCGGCCTGGGCGCTCTTCATGACGCTGCCGCAGGACACCACGGGGTTCAGGCTGCACCCGGGCGTGAAGTTCGGGTTCTCGAGCAGCTTGAACTTGTCGAGGGTGATGACCCAGGAGGCCAGCAGCCCGGCCGCGCCCGTGAGGACCAGCAGCAGCCCGAACCCACGGCCGGCGCCCACCGCCCGGGGCTCCTGCGCCGCCGCCATCAGACAACCGGACCGAGGGCCGGCGGTGTGGCGCGGACCGCACCCGTCAGGGACCAGCGGGCCTCGGCGACCGCGGCCGACCGCTCCAGCGGGACGCCGCACCGGGTGTCGCGGGAGGGCGTGGCCACGTCCGGCCAGCCCGGCTGGGCGGGGCGGAAGAGGCATGTGTCACCTGGGGTTGAGGTCACCGCGCGACCCTATCGGCACCCCGCGGGACGCCTCGGTCCCCCGCTCACCCGACCGGTGCAGCGCGGCCGACGCTCCACACGATCGGGCGACACCCGGACGAGCGTACGGCGCCACCACCGGGACACCCGGCCGTCCAACGCCCCGCCGAACGACCCCGCCCCGGCCGGCACCGCGTGGATGTCCAGCGCCGCGGCCGACGGCCCCGACCCGGCCAACACCGCACGGATGTCCAGCGCCGCGGCCGACGGCCCCGACCCAGCCGACACCGCATGCATGCCCGGCGACATCGCCAACGGCTCCCGGCCCGGCCGGTACCGCACGGCTGTGCAGCGCCCCGCCGCACGGCCCCCGACCCCAGCACCCGCGTGGAGGGCCAACGCCGGGCCCGACGGCCCCGACCCAGCCGACGCCGCATGCAAGCCCAACGACATGCCCTGCGGCCCCCGGCCCGGCCGGAAACGCACCGGAGTGGGGAGCGGGTCGGCTGGGTCAGGATCAGGGTCTTTGTTCAGGGTCAGGCACTTCGGGGTCGGGTCGACTCCGCTTGACGAGGCCTTCCGGCCCAGCCAGCCCCAGCGACCGACCCTCCCAGCCCAGCCGACCCCGGTGACGGACCATCCCGGACCAGCCAACCCCCATGACCGACCCCTCCCGGCCCAGCCAGCCCCCGTGACGGAGGCTTTCGGCCGGGCCGGTTCGTGGGGGTCGGGAGGGGGCGCTAGAGGCCCAGCAGGGAGGCGAGGAGGCCCAGTAGGCCGGACAGGACTCCGTGGGACGCGCCGGTCACCTGGTCGCCGTCGCCGGAGGTGGTGGCCTTCTGCAGGGTGTCCAGCGCCTTGTTGAGCGTGGCTTGCGCGTCGCTCACGCGGTCGGCCCGCGCCTTGGCGTCGTCGGTGTTGCCGAGCGGGGCCAGCGGGGCCGAGGCCGCCGCGCCCGTGGAGGTGGGCGCCGAGGTGGCCGCCTTGGCGACGGCGTCCTTGGCGGCCTGGACGAGCTTGGTCGCCTGGTCGGCGGAGAGCTGGCCCTTGTCTGCCTTGAGCACGGTGTTGAGCAGGTTGCTCACCGGGTCGAGCAGGGTCCCGAAGCGGCCGAGGGCGTTGACGCGCGCGAGGAGCTTGTCCGCATCGGGAACGGGCGCCTGGGCCACGGTATGGGTCTGCGGGGTGGAGTCGGCCGCGAAGGCGACGGGGCCGGTGATGCCGGTCAGGAGAACGGCGCAGAGTGCGGTGGACGCGACGCGCCGGACGGGTGGAACCCCCATGGACGTTCCTTTCGCTGATGAACGGGATCTTGTGCCCACCGTGAAATCGCCCACCGCCGCCCGCAACCGATCGAGTGCGTTCCGGTGAACCGCCCGTCCATTCGGGGCATGACCTCCGCACACCCGACCCATTGACCATTCGCTACGCACGAGTAAGTTGACTCTTCGGTAAGTCCGCGTCAGCCGAGCCGCGACCGGGAGCCGCCATGGGCGTACGCAGGGATCTGAAACGGGCTCAGCAGCGCACCGACTTGGCGGCGCGTGCGCACATCGAGCTGACCAGGGACGAGACCGGCACGGTGCGCGAGGTCCGTACCGCCGCGCTGGCACCCCGCGGCGCCGGTGGCTGCATCGCCGACATCCCGTTCGCCAACGCGCGGGAGGCACCCGGCGCCGTGGTCCTGCGCCGCCGGGAGAACGGCACCTGGCGCCCGGTGACCGCCGCGGCCTTCGCCCGCGAGGTCGCCGCCGTGGCCAAGGGGCTGATCGCGACGGGGCTCGAACCCGGCGGCCGGGTCGCCGTGATGTCCCGCACCCGCTACGAGTGGGCGGTCCTGGACTTCGCGATCTGGGCCGCCGGCGGGCAGTCCGTCCCGGTCTACGCCACCTCGTCCGCCGAGCAGGTGGAGTGGATCGTCCGCGACTCCGGCGCCCGCCTCGTCGTCACCGAGACCGCGGAGAACGCCGGGACGGTCGCCGCCGCCACGGCTCCCCATCCGCAACCCCCGCGTGTCCTCACCATCGACGCGGACGCGCTCGCCGAACTCGTGGCCCTCGGCCGGGACATCCCCGACGAGGAGGTCGGCAAGCGCCGTTCGGCCCTCACGCCCGATGCGGTGGCCACGATCTGCTACACCTCCGGCACCACCGGACCGCCCAAGGGCTGCGTGCTCACCCACGCCAACCTCCACGCCGAGGCGGCCAACACGGTCGAGTTGCTCCACCCGATCTTCAAGGAGGTCACCGGCCAGGTCGCCTCGACGCTTCTCTTCCTGCCGCTCGCGCACATCCTGGGCCGCACCCTGCAGATCGCCTGTCTGCTGGCCCGGATCGAGCTGGGCCACTGCCCGAGCGTCAAGCCGGACGAACTGCGCCCGATGCTCAAGGAGTTCCGGCCCACCTTCCTGGTCGGCGTGCCGTACCTCTTCGAGAAGATCCACGACACCGGGCGCGCCACCGCCGAGCGGATCGGCCGGGGGGCGTCCTTCGACCGGGCGGACCGCATCGGAGTGCGCTTCGCGCAGGCGTACCTGAACAAGTTCCTCGGCACCGGCAAGGGGCCGGGGCTCGGCCTGTACGCCGCCTGGGCGCTGTACGACCTGCTGGTCTACCGGCGTATCCGCAAGGAGCTCGGCGGCCGGATGCGGTACGCCATCAGCGGCGGCTCCCCGCTCGACCGCAACCTCAACCTCTTCTTCTACGCGGCCGGCGTCATCGTCTACGAGGGCTACGGCCTGACGGAGACGAGCGCCGCCGCCACCATCGTCCCGCCGCTGACGCCGCGTCCGGGCACGGTCGGCCTTCCGGTCCCCGGCACCGCGGTCCGCATCGCCGACGACGGGGAGGTCCTCATCCAGGGCGGGGTGGTCTTCGGGTCGTACTGGAACAACCCGGCGGCCACGGACGCCGCCCTCACCGACGGCTGGTTCGCCACCGGTGACCTCGGCTCCCTCGACGGCGACGGGTACCTCACCATCACCGGCCGCAAGAAGGACATCCTCGTCACCTCCGGCGGCAAGAACGTTTCCCCAGCTGTTCTGGAGGACCGCCTGCGCAGCCGCCCGCCGGTCGGTCAGTGTCTCGTCGTCGGCGACCGGCGCCCCTTCGTCGCCGCCCTCATCACGCTCGACCCCGAGGCGGTAGCGCACTGGCTCGCGGTCCGCAAACTGCCCGCGGACACGCCGATGTCGGAAGTCGTCCGGGACCCGCGGATGCGCGCCGACGTACAGGGGGCCGTCGATTACGCCAACGAGGCCGTCTCACGTGCCGAGTCGATCCGCGCCTTCGCACTGGTCGAGGGCGAATTCAGCGAGGAGAACGGACTGCTGACGCCGTCCCTGAAGGTCAGGCGGCAGGCGGTGACGACCGCGTACGCGGAACAGATCGGGGCACTGTACGACGGATGAGCCTTTCGGGCAGCACAGCCGCGCCAATCGGGTGAATTAACCCGCATTACACCCTTTCTGGTTTCTTCGGGTGTCCATATCTCGTTCACAGTCTGCAGGTCGTGGCACGCGTGAAGCCCCTTTGTCGGGCCCCGTGGCCGGCTTCCGATTCCCCCTGAGAGGACGACAACGAGAGTGCGACAGAGCCTGAGCAAGGGATTGGTCGTGGCTGCCGCCGCGACAAGCGCCCTGTCTCTGTACAGCCCATGGGCATTCGCCGACTCCGATCCGTATTCGACGATGACAGATTCACGCGCCGCCGCGATGTCGGCCAACATGGCCGACGACGACGAGGCCGATGAGGATTTCCCGGGTATGGCGAGTGCCATGAGGGCGATCGAAGAGGCGCAGGACGCCGTACGGATGGCGGACAGGGAGACGAGGAGGTGGGCCCCGGAGGCCCCCACCCGTGCGTCCGAGCCACGCCACGAGCGCTCCTCCGGCGGCGGTGACTACGGCGACGACGACGAGAAGTCGAGCTACGGCAAGTCCGGAAGCTACGGCGACGACGAGAAGTCGAGCTACGGCAAGTCCGAGAGCTACGGCGACGACGAGAAGTCGAGCTACGGCAAGTCCGAAGGCTACGGCGACGACGAGAAGTCGAGCTACGGCAAGTCCGACGACTACGGCGACGACGAGAACTGCGGGTGCTACGGCGAGGAGGAGAAGCCCCCGCACCGCCACCACAAGCCCCCGCACAAGCCACACAAGCCGCCGCACAAGCCGCACAAGCCGCATCACCACCACAGGCCGCATCACCACCACCACAGGCCCCCGGAGATGGCCCACACCGGCCCCGAGGGCACCATCGCGGCGGCGGCCGCCGGCGGTGTGCTGCTGGCCGCCGGAACCGTCCTGTACCGGCGGGGCCGCAAGGCCGCTTCCCGTCAGTAGACCACCGGGTGTGTGCCGGGCGGCTCCCGCCCGGCACCCGCCGGTCATCCTTGTGGCCGATCGGCGCCGAGCCGCCCGATTCCATTGGTGCAATGAGCGTATATATGGCGATGTCCCAGTAGTTGGGGCACAGCCGCACCGAAGGAGTGGGCAGTGATGTCCGAGTGCCGCCGATCCCTGAGGCGCGTGGCGTTCGTCGCCGCCGGGCTGTGCGCAGCGGCGGCTTTCATTCCCAGCCCGGTCCTCACGGGCGACACCGCGGCGAACCTGGTTGCGCGACACTGCGCACCGGTGGCACGGTCCGTGCCGCCGGCCGTGTCTTCGAAGGCACGGCCCGCAGGTCCCGCCTCCCTGGCCTGCTCCCCGGCGACGCGCTCGCCCGCCTTCGGCGCGTACCTCGACCACGGCCCGCTCGGCGTGGCGCGATCCAGAAGCTCAGCGACTGGCTCGACCACACCGAGGTGCGCGTGGGGCACACCTCTCTGCCGGGGGACCTGTGGAGCGGCATCGAGGGCGATCACCACGTGCTCGACAGCTGGGCCGACTGGCGGCGCGCGCAGGACGACAAGATCCTGGTGGTCAACGTCCCGATGATGGAGCGCAATGCGGACCACCTGCCGGACGCGGAGGTCGCGCGGCTGCTGCGACGCGCCGCGACGGGCGAGTTCGACCAGCACTTCCGGGTGCTCGCCGAGCGCCTCGTCGCCCTGGGGGTGCCGGACACGATCCTGGTGCCCGGCTGGGAGATGAACGGCACCGGCTACACCCACCGCTGCGGCCCCGACCCGGCCGACTGGAAGACGTACTGGCGGCGCATCGTCACCGTCATGCGCTCGGTGCCCGGGCAGAGGTTCAGGTTCGACTTCACCTCGGACCGGGGCACGGACGCGATTCCGTGGCCGCAGTGCTATCCCGGCGACGACTTCGTCGACATCATCGGCATGGACTCCTACGACCAGCCGGAGGGGATCACGTTCGACCAGCAGGTGTCCGAGCCCCTCGGCCTGCGGTACCACGTCGACTTCGCGAAGTCGCACGGCAAGCCGTTCTCGTACCCCGAGTGGGGTCTGTTCCGCAATGGCGACAACGCGACGTACATGCTGCGCATGCTCGCGTGGATCGACGAGCACAAACCGCTCTACCACACGATCAGCGACTCCTGTCCGCACGGTGTGTGGCTGTGCTCCGCCAATCCCCGGTCGTCCGCCATCTACCGGGCGCTGCTGTCCGAGGGGACCACGCCGACTCCCACGCCGAACCCCACGCCGAACCCGACGCCCGGGCCGTCGGTCCCCACGACGCCGGCTCGCGCTCGATCAGCCGCGGGTTGACGCCACCTTCCTGCCCTCCCACTGCAGCCGGAGGAGTTCCAGCATGGGCCGCACGATGTGCAGCCGGGGCAACGCCAGGTCGCCCACGGGGGCGCGTGCGTCGACCCGGCCGTAGGGATAGCAGAAGCCCTGGACGTCGGCGTCGATGAGCCCGACCGGCCCGCGCTCCCGTCCACGCGAGCCGGCGGTCGAGCCGGGCGGAGGTGTCGGTGATGTGCGTCAACGGCCTTGGAATGCCCCTCGGGTGAGGGAGCGCCGGACGATCTGCGTGGCGCGGGCCAGGACGGTCCGGGTGTCTGCCACGTCGAGAGCCCAGACCAGCGCGAGGAAGACGGCCGTCACGCTCGCGCAGCCCACGGCGACGGCGGCCGGGGGTGAGGCGAACGGCTGCATGCAGATGGCCCCGATTCCGGCGGCGCACAGGGCCGACTTCACCGGTTTGGCGAGTTCGGCGACGATCCGGTGGACGCGCATGGGGACGCTGTGCGCGCCCAGCCCGTGCAGCAGGAGGAGCGCGGTGAGGGTGATGCCGGCGGCGTTGGCCCCGGCGATGCCGCGCGCCCCCCAGACCCCCACGGCCCAGGCGCTGACGCCGATGGTGACGGCCAGGCCCGCGGTCATCGCACCCAGCGGGTACCAGGTGGCGCGGCCCACCGAGAAGTACGACCGCACGAGCGCCCCCACCAGGGTGTGGCCGAGCAGCCCCAGGGCGTACACCCGCATCGTGGAGCCGGTCGCGGCGGTGTCCGCGGCCGTGAACGCACCGTGCTGGAAGAGGAGTTGGATGATCTGCGGCGCGCAGGCCTCGATCACGGCGGTGCCCAGCAGCACGAGACTGCCCACCAGTACGAGGTCCCGCTCGGTCCGCTCCCGGGCCTGCCGCAGGTCGCCCTCGGCGACGGCCCTCGCCAGCACGGGAAAGGTGACCACGCACACCATCAGCGACAGCGACATGGGCAACTGCGCGACTTTCTGGGCGTAGTTGAGGTGCGAGATGGCGCCTGCGGGCAGCGCCGAGGCGAAGTAGCGCTCGACGAACACCTGCGCCTGCCGGAACAGCACGAACAACAGCACCGAGACGACCAGGGCCGGTGTCAGCGGTCGCGGGCCGTCCCCGGCCGCCGCGGGCAGCGGCTGCGGGCGGGGTTTCCCGGAGATCCTGCGCCACAGGGACGGGGCCTGGACCGCGAACATCAGGCATCCGCCGAGCGCGACGCCCAGCGCGGCGGCCCGTACGCCCCAGTACGGGCCGAGGCCGAACAACGTGACGATGATCGCGACGTTGAGCGCGACGGAGATCGCCGCCGGAGCGACGAACGAACCGTGCGCCCGCAGCGCCGCGCTGCAGTACCCCGCCAGTCCGAAGGTCAGCACACAGGTCGCGGTCAGCCGGGTGCAGTCCGCGGCAAGGGACGCGTCGGGCAGGCCGGGCGCGAGGAGGGAGACCAGCAACGGCGCGCCCACGATGAGCGCGAGAGCCGCGGCGGCGAGGCCCAGGCACAGGCGCGGCAGGGAGGCGGCGACCAGCGCGCGCACCGGGTCGCCCCCATCCGACGCGCCGCCCCGCCGGGCCAGTGCCTCGCTGAACGCGGGAACCAGCACGTAGGCCATCCCGGCGTCGATCAGCAGCGTCGCCGCCGTCTCGGCCACCGTCCAGGCCACCAGGAAGGCGTCGGTCTCGGCCCCGGCCCCGAAGAAGTGGGCCAGGGCCTGGTCGCGGCCCAGCCCGAGCAGCGACCCGGCCACGGACAGCACGGCGGAGATCAGGGTGGCCTTCGCGAGGAAGCGGCCCGAGACGGTTCCCTGGAAGGCCTCCTGCGCCGTGGCCGCACCGGCGGCGCGACGGGTGCCGGCGGCCGGGGTGTCCGCCGGGTCGTAGTCGTGCGCCGGGCCCGGATCGGGCACCGGGTGCGCGGGGGTGTCCGTGTCCAGGGCCGCCGGGGGCGTGGGTCTCATCGCGGGATCTCCGACGAGGCCCGAGCCGTGGCAGCCGCCGCGCCGGGAGCCAGGGCCACGGCCGTCAGGGCGATGTCGGGGCCGCCGATGTCGGAGTACAGGTAGTGGGTGATGCGGGTCGGCGCCGCCGGCATCGAGACCGTCGGGGACGTGCTCACCGGCACTCAGCCCCCCGTCGGCCGTACGAACAGGGCCGCCCGGCGCACCAGAATGCAGACGTCCTGCCACAGCGACCAGTTGTCGATGTAGGCGTTGTCGTAACGGCACCGGTCCTCGATCGAGGTGTCGCCGCACAGCCCATGGATCTGGGCGAGCCCGGTGATGCCGGTCCGCATCCGGTGGCGCGCCGGGTAGCCCGGGTGTGCCTGGCTGAACTTGGTGACGAAATAAGGCCGTTCGGGTCTCGGCCCGACCAGGCTCATGTCACCGCGCAGGACGTTCCACAGCTGGGGCAGGTCATCCAGCGAGGTGCGGCGCAGGAACCGGCAGAAGCGGCTCATGCCGTACTCGTCGGCCAGGCTCCAGCGGGTCGCGGCCTCGTGCGCGCTGGCGGGCCGGTGGGTGCGGAGCTTCAGCATGGTGAACGGCCGCCCGTCCTTGCCGATCCGTTCCTGCCGGAACACCACGCCCGGTCCCTCGGTGATCCTCAGGCCGACCGCGCACACCAGCAGCACCGGACCGGCGAGCAGCACAAGCGCACCGGAGAGCACCACGTCGAGCACCCGCTTGCCGAGGCTGTCGCGCCGCGCCGAGCCCGGACTGAGCAGCCTGCGGGAGAACCCCACGAGGTGTCCCGCCCGCCCGCGCCGCCCGCGCCGGGCGTACGCCGGCGGGTCCGCGTCGAGTTCCCACAGGACGCATCCGAACGCGGCGAGTTCCCGGAGCAGCGGGGCCCTGCGCGACCGGGTCGCGGGCCCCACGACGAGCACCGTCTCCACACCGTTCCGGATGAGCGCGCGATGTGCCTCCTCGCGCGTGGTGAGGACCGGCAGCGAGAGCCGGGCGGCGGAATCGGGGACGTGGTCCAGTGCGTCGGTGACCAGGCCCACCGGCCGTGTTCCGCATCCCGGGCGGCGCTGCAGCGCGGCCGCGACCCGCGTGATCGCCGGCAGCGGCCCCACCACCAGAGCGGGCCGGGGCCGGCGTCGGAGCTGCCGGCGGCGCCGCCCGTGCACGGCTTCGCGGCCCACGCAGGCCACCAGACAGTGCACGGCGCAGGCGGTGCCGAGCACGGTCAGCGGCAGCTGCCGCAGCGGGGAGAGCGCCACGACGACGGCCCAGCCGACGGCGACGCGCCAGCAGACGGCGGGCAGTTCCTCGAGTGCGCCGGGGACGTCCGAGGTGTCGTAGAGCAGGGCCCGCCGGTTCAGGCCGATCACACACAGGCCCAGGAAGGCGAAGGCGATGAGCAGCGGGTACCGGTGACCGCCCGGCACGACCAGGGCGGCCAGCAGGGTGCCGTCGGCGTCGGCGATCAGCAGGGGTGTCCAGGAGATCCGCCGCGGGCGACGCGGGCCACGCCCGGAACGCAGCCCCCGCCCGGTGGCGGCGCCGGGCGGGGCGAGGAGCGGGACGGCGCGCCCCGCCACCCGGGACCGCCCGGCGGGACGGGGAACGGTGCTTTCCGCAGTCATGTGGTGATGGACTCCCTGCTCTGGTTGGGGACCACGACCGGCGTGGTGACAGTGCCGAGCAGTTCGCGGTACACGTCGATCACCGCGTCCGTGGTCTGCCGTACGTCGTGGGCGGCGAGCACATGCGCGCGGCCCTGCGCGCCCAGCGCCGCGCGCAACGGTGCGCGGCGCAGCAGCGCCGTCAGCGCCCGGGCCAGCAGGTCGGGGTCCTCCGGCGGCACCAGGCAGTGCGGCACATGGCCGGGCGGCAGGCTCTCGCGCGCTCCGTCCACGTCCGTGACGAGGATCGGCCGGGCGCACGCCATGGCCTCCAGGGGGACGAGCGCCATGCCCTCCCAGCGGGACGGCAGGACCACGACGTCGGCGGCCCGGTACCAGGGGGCGACGTCGGGTGCCGGGCCGGCGAACTCCACCGATGCGGGCGCGAGCGCACGCAGCCGGTCCGCGTCCGGGCCGTCGCCGACCAGCACCAGCTGGGCGGCGGGCAGCTGCCGCAGCACGGCGGGCCAGGCCTCCAGGAGCACGTCCTGGCCCTTCTGGCGGCACAACCGTCCCACGCAGACCACGAGTGGGCCCGCTCCGGACCGGGCGATGCTCCCTTCCGGCCGGAACCTGCAGGTGTCGACGCCGTTGGGGATCACGCGCCACTGGGCGGTGATGCCGTTCTGCTCCCCGGTACGCTGCTCCGCCTCGCTCACGCACAGGACGCGCGTCGCCCACCGCGCCCCGAACTGCTCCCACCGCAGCGCCGCCTGGGCCATGACGCCGTCCGCGGCCTCGAACGACCAGGCGTGCGGCTGGAAGACGGTCGGTACCCGGCCGCGCACGGCGAGCCGCACCGCGAGCCCCGCCTTCGCGCTGTGCGCGTGCAGCACGTCGGGGCGGACGTCGCGCAGCAGTCGCGCCAGCCGCCCCACCTCGCCGGGAAGGTGCGGCCCCGGTGAGGGGGTCGCGTCCCAGGGCAGCACCCTGCAGCCCGCCGCGCGCAGTGCGTCCGTCAGCGTGCCGCCCCGCGGGCAGGCCACGGTGACGCGCAGGCCCGCGGCGAGCTGTGCCGCCGCCAGGTCCGTCACGAACCGGGCGACACCGCCCTCCACGAGCTGGGTGACGTGCAGGACGTGCGGCTCGCGTGCGGCGGGCCGCGTCGCACGGCGCGGGACGGAACCGAGGGGAATGCGCATGACCGAGCTTCCCTTCCGAAGAAACATTCCGAACCCGTCACAAAGCGTATGAACCGAGGTTCGGCATAAACACATCGGATTCAGTAGGCAACACTAGCCTCTTATCCGTCTATTTCTGGGAAACCGTCAACTGTGTCGGAAACACGGCCACGTTCAGAGGAATAATCCGATAAACAGGTTGCCAGGTCATTCCGGATGTATGAGTTCCGGAAACTTGCCGTCCGCGGAGTTTCCCGCCGCGTCCCTCTCTCGTTAGCCCAGCGGGAGCGAGACGAAAGGAACCCAATGAAGAATCTGAAGGCTGCCGCCCTCATGGCCGGCGCCCTGGCCCTCGCCGGCGCCGCGGCCCCCGCTGTCGCGGCGGACATGCCGGGGCAGGGCCTCCTGGAGGACGGGAAGACGGTCGCCCGCAGCATCCCGAACGCAGCCGACATCCCGACGGGTGAACTGTCCAGCGACGTCAAGGCCACCGCGGACGGCGTGAAGAAGTCCGGCGTCGTCAAGACCCCCGTTTTCGGCGGCACCCTGCCGAACCCCCTCAACGGCAAGCCCCCCGCCGCGCTTCCGGTCATCAAGTAGAAGACGTACCCCCGCCGGGCCGAACAGGCCGGCTCCGCTTGTCGCGGAGCCGGCCTTCGTCGTATTCCTCAAAGAGGCTCGATATTTCAGAGAAAGAATTCGGGGAAAAACAGATGGCGGCCCGCCGAGCGTCGGCGGGCCGCCAGGCTGGGGGCTGCTCAGAACAGCAGACCGCCGGTGTACGAGCCCAGCTGCGACTGGTCGACCGGCGCGGTGTTGCAGGCAGCGTAGTGCGAGTTCGGCGCAGCGACACCGGCGCCGCCGAGGACGCCGACGGAGCCGTTGGACCACGGCGCGATGCAGCGGCCGTCGACCAGCGAGCCGTTGGAGACGACGAGGCCCTGCTGAGGGGAGTTCACGACGACCGGGGACTCCGAGAAACCGTTGCCGCCGGTGACGGTGGTGGTGTTGTCGTCGGCCGCAGCGGCGCCACCGGCCGCCAGGACGAGGCCCGCTGCCAGGACGGACAGGGCCGTAACCTTCTTACGCATAGATGCGCCTTTCGGATGGGGAGGGGCAGGTCGGGCGGGAACGTCTGCCGACGTCCCCGCCCTACTCCGGGATGGTTCGGAGCGCAAAGGGGGCTCAGAAGAGCAGGCCGCCGGCGTACGGAGCCTTCTGCGACTGGTCGACCGCCGCGGTGTTGCAAGCGGCGTAGTGCGAGTTCGGCACGATGGTCGCGGCGCCGCCGAGGACGCCGACGGCACCGTTGGACCACGGCGCGACGCAGCGCAGGTCGACGAGCGTGCCGTTGGAGACGACGGCGCCCTGCTGCGGGGCGTTCACGACAACCGGGGACGACGAGAAACCGTTGCCGCCGGTGACCGTCGTGCAGTTGTCGGCTGCGGCAGTGCCGGCGGCCGCGAGGACGACGCCCGCGGCGAGGGCGGAGATGGCCGTAACCTTGTTACGCATGGAGTGTCCTTTCCGGACTGCGAGGGGGTTGACCTGCTCGGAATGACTCGAAGCAGGGCTCAGAAGAGCAGGCCGCCGGCGTATGGAGCCTTCTGCGACTGGTCGACCGCCGCGGTGTTGCAAGCGGCGTAGTGCGAGTTCGGCACGATGGTGGCCGCGCCGCCGAGGACGCCGACGGCACCGTTGGACCACGGCGCGATGCAGCGGCCGTCGACGAGCGAGCCGTTGACGACAACCACCCCCTGCTGAGGGGCGTTCACGACGACCGGGGACTCCGAAAAGCCGTCACCACCAGTGACGTTGGTCGTGTTCGTGTGGGCGGAGGCAACACCAGCGCTGCCGCAGAGCGCGCTAAGGGCGAGTGCAGTGACGACCGCGAACTTCCTGGTCAACTCGGTTCCTTCCTGGATTCACGGTAAGCCGCGCTTACATAGCAAGAAACCGAAATATGTGGCGAAAAGTCACGCGGACAACGCCCAGGAGAGCTGGATTCCACCGGATGGCGCAAGCGGTGCCGTGAGCCATTCACCCGGACGCACGCGCCGGAATATCGCCGACGTGCGTCCGGCCCACTGGCAAGGAGGAGTTCCAGTGGGCCGGACAGGCTTGAGACGTATTTCCGCCGGCACGCATCAGGCGCCGGGCGGGTGCGGAGCTACTGGTCCGGCTGCGGCCTGTCGGCCTGCGGCTTCGAGGCGCCGGACAAGGGTCGTACCAGGGGCCACCGGACCGGGCCGTCCCGCGGCACTGCGGCGTCGGCCGCGGGTCAGGGTCTCCGGTGGACCAGAACCGGATCAGAGTTTCAGAATTCCGGTCCCATCTCTGTCTCGCGAACAGAGGGGCGGCATCACGCCTGGTTGTTGTTGAGCAGGCCGCCGACACCGGCGCTGGTCGGCCCATTCAGCGGGTGGAGCTGAACGGATCCGGTGCCGAGCGGATTCTTCACCGGAATTGCGGGCTTCTTGTTGCCGGCCCGGCCCATTCCATCCAGGTATACGCCGGAAACCCTGGCCGGCTTGTATGTGCCGGTGACTTTCGACGCCTGGTTCTCGTCGAACGCGCTGCCCGACGTGATGTTGCCCTTGCGGGCCACCCGCATCACCGTATCGGCGGCGGGAACAAGCGCCGGAGTCACCTCGGTCTGGGACATGAGGCCGAGCGGGCCGGTTTCGTGGGCAGGTCCTTTGGCAGTGGCCGAAGCCGCCACGGCGGAGCCACCGACGAGGCCCGCACCGATGGCCAACGCCGCAGTTGTGAAAACTGCCTTCTTCATCATTCACCTCACTTGAAGTTACCTCTGATCCGACAGATGCAGAACATAGCAGTCCGCAGTCCGCGCAAAGCGAGGCACTACTCCATACGCGTGAATGAAAAGGAGTGAAGAAGCGCATTACTCCGGTTTCCCCGGAGCTATTCACATGTGGTCGGCGAATCGATTGATCCTATTAAAGAAAACTATGACACCACGTCTTTGCGGGCGAATCCCCGGAAAGCCAGGGCGAACAGCACCAGGGCGTAGGTCAGGGAGATCGCGGTGCCCTGGATCATGCCGGACCACTCCGGGTGCGGCTGGACGGTGTCCGCCCAGGCGAACTGCCAGTGCGCGGGCAGGAAGTCGCGCCAGTCGCCGAGCGCGGTGACGGCGTCCAGGACATTGCCGACGATGGTGAGGCCGACCGCGCCGCCGACCGCGCCGAGCGGGGCGTCCGTCTTCGTCGACAGCCAGAACGCAAGCCCGGCGGTGACCAGCTGGGAGACGAAGATGTACGCCACCGTCACCGCCAGGCGCTGCACCGCCGTACCGGCCTCCAGCGCGCCGCCCGTCGGGATCTGCAGCGGACCCCAGCCGTACGCCGCCGTACCGGCCGCGAGGGCGACCACCGGGAGCAGGATCATCGCGGCGAGGCTCAGCCCGAGCCCCACGACGAGCTTGGACCACAGCAGCCGGGCGCGGGGTACGGGCGCGGCGAGGAGATAGCGCAGGGAGGACCAGCTCGCCTCCGAGGCGACCGTGTCCCCGCAGAACAGGGCGACCGGGATCACCAGCAGAAAGCCGGCCGAGACGAACAGGTTCACCGCGGCGAAGTTGGCGCCGGACGCGGTGGCCGTGTCCATCAGGGTGATCTGGCCGTTGCGGCTCGACGGATCGCCGCCGATCGCGAAGGCGATCAGCAGCACGAACGGCAGCAGGGCCAGGATGCCGCCCATGATCAGGGTGCGCCGCCGCTTGAGCTGGCGGACCAGCTCGACCCGCAGGGGCAGGGTGTGCCGCGTCGAGAAGCCGGAGGCGACCTCGGTGAGCGTGCTCATGCTGAACCTCCGATCAGGGTGAGGAAGGCGTCTTCCAGGCGGCGGTGCGGGCCGACCGAGGCGACGGGCACCTCCAGCCGGACCAGCTCCACGACCAGCCGCTCGGCCTTGCCGCCCGGGTCCAGCCGGATGAGCAGTCCGTCGTCGGTGCGCACGGCGGAGGCGACGCCGGGCAGTGCGGCCACCTTCTCCATGACCGGCTCCTCCACGGGTGTGGCGGTGCCGACTAGCAGGGTGTCGCCGGAGCCGATGATCTCGCCGACCGGGCCGGCCTGGACGAGCCGGCCGCGGTCCATCACCACCAGGTGCGTGCACGACTGCTCGACCTCGGCGAGGAGATGGCTGGAGACGATCACCGTACGGCCGGCGGCCGCGTAGCGGATCATCACCTCGCGCATCTCGCGGATCTGGGGCGGGTCGAGGCCGTTGGTGGGCTCGTCGAGGATGAGCAGGTCGGGCAGGCCCAGCATGGCCTGGGCGATGGCCAGGCGCTGGCGCATGCCCTGCGAGTAGGTGCGCACCGCGCGGGCGAGCGCGTCACCGAGCCCGGCGATCTCCAGCGCCTCGTCCAGGTGCGCGTCCCCGGGCGGGCGGCCGGTGGCCCGCCAGTACAGCTCCAGGTTCTCCCGGCCGGACAGGTGCGGCAGGAAGCCCGCGCCCTCCACGAAGGCGCCGACCCTCGACAGCACGGGCGCGCCGGGCCGGATGGCGTGGCCGAAGACGCGGATCTCGCCGTCGTCCGGGGTGATCAGGCCCATCAGCATGCGCAGGGTGGTGGTCTTGCCCGCGCCGTTGGGTCCGAGCAGGCCGAGCACCTGGCCCTTCTCGACCCGAAAGGACAGCTCGCGCACCGCGTACCGGTCGGTGGACTTCGCGTACCGCTTGCTCAAGTCCTTGATGACCAGCGGGACTTCGGCCAGCTCCGGGTCGGGCGCGGGGCCGGCCGTACGGCGGCGGGCGGTGAGCAGCAGGGCGAGCGCAACCGCCGCGCCGGCGACCGGCAGCCACCAGACCCAGGCGGGCAGGGGCGCCGCGGCGGTGGTGACGGCGGGCGCCGTCGGCACGCTCAGGTCTCCCTTGAGGGAGACGGTGTAGGTGGCCGGCGCGGCCGGTGAGGCGTAGCCGAGGTCGGTGGAGGCGAGGACCAGGCGGAGCCGGTGGCCCTTTTGCACCTCGTGGTCGATCGCCGGGAGGGTGACGGTGACGTCCTGGCCGGCCTTGGCGCCGGTCACCCGGAAGGGGGCGACGAGCTGGGAGGGCAGGACCTGCTGGGTGCCGTCGGGGCCGACGTCGTAGACCTTGCCGAAGAGGACGGCGTCGGCCGCGGTCGACGTGACGTGGACGGTCGCGGTCGGGGTGCCGGTGATCTGCAGGTCCCGGGTGAGCGGCGCGGAGTCGAACCTGGCGTACTGGCCGGGGAAGTCGAGGGAGACGCCGATGCCGAGCGCGGACAGCTGGGTGAGGCCGCCGCCGGCGCCGCCGAGGCCGGGCAGTGCGGAGATACCGGGCGGGCTGGCGCCGGCCGGGTTGGTGACGTGCTGGGTGCCGCCGGTCAGGGCGATGCCGCGCGGGTGGTCGCGCAGGCCGGGGTAGGCGGTGGCGCTCGCGCCGCGCAGCAGGGCCCTGCCGTTGGTGGAGTCGACGCCCCCGGTGCGGGTGATCCGGAAGGCCGGGCCGGTGCGGACGCTCTCGTCACCCTTCAGATAGTGGTCGAACCACGCACGCACGCGTGTCTGCACCCGGCCCGTCTCCATGTCGCCGCCGTCATGGCCGCCCGCGATCCAGTCGACGTCCACGGGAGCGCCGTTCGCCCAGATCGCCTTGTGGGCCGCGTCGGACTGGCCGAGGGGGAACAGGGAGTCCGTCTGGCCCTGCAGCAGCAGGGTGGGCACCTTGATGCGGGAGCCTACGGCGGACGGCGAGCGCTCTTCGAGGAGCCCGCGGGCGGCCGCGTCCGGGGTGCCGGACTGGGCGACCCGGTTGTACATCCGGCACAGCTCCGGCTCGAAGCGGGCGCAGCCGCCGCCGGTGTTGAGGAAGACGCCGGCCCACAGTTTCTTGAACACGCCGTCCGGGAACAGGGCGTCGGCGAGGTTCCAGTAGGTGATGGCCGGGGCGATGGCGTCGACCCGGTGGTCGTACCCGGCGGTGAGCAGGGAGATCGCGCCGCCGTAGGAGCCGCCGGCCATGCCCACGCGCGGGTCGCCCGGTTTGTCGAGCCGGACCTCGGGCCGCTTCGCCAGCCAGTCGATGAGCCGGGAGGCGTCGGCGACCTCGGCCTTCGGGTCGTTGAGCCCGATCCTGCCGGTGGACTTGCCGAAGCCGCGCGCGGACCAGGTCAGGACCGCGTATCCGTGCCGGGCCAGGTCCTCGGCCTGCGGGCGCATGTCGGCCTTGCTGCCACCGAAGCCGTGGGCCAGCAGGACGGCGGGGTGCCGTCCGGCGCCGGCCGGGGTGAAGAACGAGGTGTCCAGGCGCACCCCGTCGACCGCCATGACCTGGTCGCTCGCGTGCACCGGCCGCGGGTCGTCGGAGGCGACGGCCGTCCATGTCCCCACGCCGGCGAGCACCACGACAGCGGCCGCGGCGGCGAGCAGCCGGCGCGGCCCCTTGAGCAGCCCTCGCACGGAGGGCACCCGAAGATCCATGTCCTCAACGGTACGGGCCGCCACCGACAACCGACGCGCCCGCCGGGTTGAACCCCGGGCCCTCCCTGGGGAGTACGGGTCTGCCCGGGCGTACTTCGGGCGTGGTACGTGGAGCGGCTGGCCGCGCTGGCCCGGGAGCGGGGCTGCTACGGCATGTGGGTCGGGGTCGACGCCGGAAACGACGTCGCCCTTGCCGCCTATCGCAGTGCGGGCGGCAAGGACGACGGGATGTGCACGGTGCTGACGTGGGACTTCGCCTGAACCGGCGGGTCAGGCCTGGGCGCCCTCGGTGAGCGGCGCGGCCGTGCCGACCGGCGCGCCCTCGGCGGCCTGCTCCTCCTCGGCGGGCCGGACGTCCTCCGGGAGGGACACCAGCCAGCGGGTCTCGCGGCGCGGGCGGAGGTAGAAGGCCCAGTAGAGGGTGGCGACGGCGGTGATGCCGCCGGTCCACAGCAGGTACGACGGGTCCTGCTCGACCAGGATGTAGACGAGGACGGCGATCAGCAGGACCGGCATCGCCGGCCACAGCGGCATCCGCCATGCCTTCCTGGTGCCGTGGGCGCCGCGCCGGGCGAGCAGCGCGGCGATCGCGACCAGCAGGTACAGGCCGGTGACGGCGACGCCGGTGACGCCGTAGAGGGTGTCCAGGTTGACGAAGCAGAGGAACGCACCGGGGACGCCGACGACGAGGGTGGCGACCCAGGGGGAGCCGAACCGGCCGAGCTTGGCGAGGGCGTTGTTGACCGGGGCGGGCCAGGCCTTGTCGCGGGCGGAGGCGAACAGGACCCGGGAGTTCTGGATGACCATGACGATGCCCGCGTTGATGATCGCGAGGGCGACGCACAGGCTGACGAAGGTGCCGACGGCGGAGTTGCTCCAGGCGATGACCATGCTGGAGATGTCGCCGCCGGTCAGGTCCTTCAGGTCACCGGCGCCCAGGGTGATCGCCACCACCGGCACCAGGATGACGACGCTGGAGATGGCGAGCGTCGCGAGGACGGTACGGGCGACGCTGCGCCGCGGGTTCTCCAGTTCCTCGGAGAGGTAGATGGCGGTGGAGAAGCCCTGGGTGGCGAAGAGGGCGATGGCGAGCCCGGAGAGGACCATCATGGCCGTGACCGGGTTGACGTGCGCGTGCTCGCCGGCCACCTGGAGCGAGCTGACCAGGCTGCCCGCACCGCGGTGGGAGTGGGTGAAACCGAGCACCGCGACGACTCCGGCGGCGACGACCTCCAGGACCAGGAAGACGCCGGTGATCCAGGCGTTGGCGCGCAGGTCCAGCAGACCGGCCAGGGTGGCCGCGATCATCACTCCGGCGCCCGTGAGGGACGGGTCGAGGTGGACGACCGGGGCGAGGTAGTCGGCGGTGCCCATCGCGATGACCGGAGGGACGATCATCACGACGAGCAGTGACATGACGAAGGCCAGCCAGCCGGCGAGCCGCCCGGCCAGGGTGGAGACGATGGCGTACTCGCCGCCGGCGCTGGGGATGAGCGTGCCCAGCTCCGAGTAGCAGAACGCCACGGGGATGCAGAGCAGCGCGCCGATGGCGATACAGAGCGCCGTCGCCGTGCCCAGGCTGGAGAACAGGTCGGGCACGATCACGAAGAGCGTGGAGGCGGGCGTGACACAGGACAGCGTCAGCAGGGTGCCGCCGACGACACCGATGGAACGCTTCAGCCCCGGGGAGGGGGCCGTCGCGGGGTCGACCACGGACTTCTGGAGCGTGTCGGTCATACGGCGGTTCCGATCGACTCGAGCGGCTGAGGTGGGGACGGGAGCGCTATCGCCTCCGGCGGATCGTCGTACGTTCATCTCGTCCGCTCCCGGCGCTGCATAGGGAACCCCGACGAAAACCATCGCGTCAATGGCCGTTTACCTTCGGAATCCGCACTTGCGGAGAGGCCCTCACCGGATCACATTCCCAGGCCGTGAAACCCTATAGAGGCATCCATCAAGCCACAGCCGAATGTGACCTTGCTTTCCAAGGCAATCTGCGCATCATCCCTTCGTCGCCCGTTTCATCCCGCCTGAACGGGAACCGCAGCCGACGTTTCAAAAAAATGTCAGCCGTCCGCTATCCGGACTGGTGATGCGGTCGCGTGCATGTCAGTGCGGCGGGATAAGGTCGCCGCTCACACAGGACACACAGCTTGGGGTGGGACATGAAGATGCGGCACACGGCCGCGTGGGTGGGCTTCACCGCGGCGGCGCTGGTGGCGGCTTCCGGCTGCGGCACACAGGGCGCGAAGACGGCCGTCAAGGCGGTCGCCAAGGCCGACCAGGCGATGGCGGCGCTGACCCGGGCGACCGACCGCACGGAGGCGGTGGGGTCGGCCCAGGTGCGCATGACGACCGACACCGGCACCAGCGGCCCCGTCGCCATGGAGGGCACCTACTCCTGGGGGCACGGGTACGCCTTCGACGTCCAGATGGACACCAGGGCCGCGAACATGCAGGCCGTGAACCACTCGCCCAAGACCCACTGCCTGTTCGTCGACGGCGTCTACTACTACGACGTCGACCGGTTCCCCTCCGGCCCCTACCAGGGCAAGGACTGGATCAAGATCGACGGTTCGGCCTTGTTCGGAAAGAAGGGCGCCCAGGCCTTCACCGGGGACACCGGCAGCCCCTCGGCCTCCATGAAAGGTCTGAAGTACGCCAACGACGTCCAGGACCTGGGCGCGCAGACCGTGGACGGAAAGCGCACCACGCACTACCGCGCCGTCCTCGACTCGGCGCACCTGGGCAAGTTCAAGGACGCCTTCGGCAAGGACAGCGCCCTGCGCGAGGCGACGGGAACGACCTCGATCGTCATGGACGTGTGGGTCGGCTCCGACGACCTTCCGGTGCGGCTGAAGCAGAAAATGGGCACCCTGACGGTGACCATGGACTTCGAGAAGTTCGGCAAGGCGGTCACCGTCAAGACACCGCCCGCCGGGCGCGTCGCCGACCTCACCGACGTGATCGAGAAGCGCCGGCAGCACTGAACGCACCGGTGCCCCGCCCTCTCCCACGCGGAGGACGGGGCACCGTACGGCTGCTACGGCTCAGTGGTTGCGCGGGAAGCCCAGGTCCACGCCCGCCGGGGCGTCGGCCGGGTCGGGCCAGCGGGTGGTGACGACCTTGCCGCGGGTGTAGAAGTGCGTGCCGTCGTTGCCGTAGATGTGGTGGTCGCCGAAGAGCGAGTCCTTCCAGCCGCCGAAGGAGTGGTAGCCGACGGGGACCGGGATCGGGACGTTGACGCCGACCATGCCGGCCTCGATCTCCAGCTGGAAGCGGCGGGCCGCGCCGCCGTCCCGGGTGAAGATCGCGGTGCCGTTGCCGAAGGGGGACGCGTTGATGAGCGCCACACCCTCGTCGTAGGTCTCCGCGCGCAGCACGCACAGCACCGGGCCGAAGATCTCGTCCTGGTACGCCTTGGCGCTGGTCGGCACCTTGTCGAGCAGCGAGATGCCGATCCAGTGGCCGTCCTCGAAGCCCTCGACGGTGTATCCGGTGCCGTCGAGCACCACCTCGGCGCCCTCGGCGGCGGCACCCGACACATACGAGGCGACCTTGTCGCGGTGGGCAGCGGTGATCAGCGGGCCCATCTCGGACGCCGGGTCGTTGCCGGGACCGATCTTGATCTTCTCGGCGCGCTCGCGGATCTTCTCCACCAGCGTGTCGCCGATCGCGCCGACCGCGACGACGGCCGAGATCGCCATGCAGCGCTCGCCCGCGGAGCCGTAGGCCGCGCTCACGGCGGCGTCGGCGGCCGCGTCCAGGTCGGCGTCCGGCAGGACCAGCATGTGGTTCTTGGCGCCGCCCAGGGCCTGCACACGCTTGCCGCTCGCGGAGGCCGTGGTGTGGATGTAGCGGGCGATCGGGGTCGAGCCGACGAACGACACCGCCTTGACGTCGGGGTGCTCCAGCAGCCGGTCCACCGCCACCTTGTCGCCGTGCACGACGTTGAAGACGCCGTCCGGGAGACCGGCCTCGGAGAGCAGCTCGGCGATCCGGATCGACGCCGACGGGTCCTTCTCGCTCGGCTTCAGCACGAACGTGTTGCCGCACGCGATGGCGATCGGGAACATCCACATCGGGACCATCGCCGGGAAGTTGAACGGCGTGATGCCGGCGACGACACCGAGCGGCTGGCGGATCGCGGCCACGTCGACGCGGCTGGCGACCTGCGTGGACAGCTCGCCCTTCAGCTGGACGTTGATGCCGCAGGCCAGGTCGACGATCTCCAGGCCGCGCGCGACCTCGCCGAGCGCGTCGGAGTGCACCTTGCCGTGCTCGGCGGTGATCAGCTCGGCGATCTCGTCGCGGTGCGCGTCGAGCAGCGCCCGGAACCTGAAGAGGATGGTGGTCCGCTGGGCCAGCGAGGACTGGCCCCAGGTGGTGAAGGCGTCCTTGGCGGCCGCGACGGCCGCGTCCACCTCCTCCACCGACGCGAACGCGACCTTCGTGGTGACCGCGCCGGTCGCCGGGTCGGTGACCGGCCCGTACGTGCCCGACGCGCCTTCGACGGTCTTCCCGCCGATCCAGTGGTTGACGATCTTCGTCATGCCCAGAGACTCCTTACTACAGATGGCGGCGTCGGGTCGAGACGTGCCGTTCGTACAGCTCACGTGCCTTGACCGCGGACGGTCGGGTCGCGGTCTCGGCCACAGGAACATCCCACCAGGCCTGCGCCGGAGGCGCGCCCGACACAGTGTCGGACGTTTCGGTCTCCACGTAGACACATGTGGGAGTGTCGGCGGCCCGCGCCTCGGCGAGCGCCTCGCGCAGCTCCCCTACGGTCTTCGCGCGCAGTACCCGCATACCCAGGCTGGCCGCGTTGGCGGCGAGGTCGACGGGCAGCGGGGCGCCGGTGAACGTCCCGTCCCCGGCCTGGAAGCGATAGGCGGTGCCGAACCGCTCGCCGCCCACCGACTCCGAGAGGCCGCCGATGGACGCGTACCCGTGGTTCTGCACCAGCAGGATCTTGATCGCGACGCCCTCCTGCACGGCCGTCACGATCTCCGTCGGCATCATCAGGTACGTGCCGTCGCCGACCAGCGCCCACACGTTCCGCTCGGGCGCGGCGAGCTTCACGCCGAGCGCGGCCGGGATCTCGTAGCCCATGCAGGAGTAGCCGTACTCCAGGTGGTACTGGTCCACCGACCGGGCCCGCCACAGCTTGTGCAGATCGCCGGGGAGCGAGCCGGCCGCGTTGATGATGATGTCCGACTCGTCCACCAGGGCGTCCAGGGCCCCGATGACCTGCGGCTGGGTCGGCCGTACGTCGATCTCCCCGGCCTCGAAGCAGGCGTCGACGCGCTGTTCCCAGCGCTCCTTGTCCTCGCTGTACTCGGCGACGTACGAATCCGCCACCGTGTGGCCGTGCATCACCAGCGCCTCGGTCAGCTCGCCCAGGCCGCTGCGGGCGTCGGCGACCAGCGGGAGCCCGGAGAGCTTGTGGCCGTCGAAGGGGGCGATGTTGAGGTTGAGGAAGCGGACGTCCGGGCCCGCGAAGAGGGTGCCGGAGGCCGTGGTGAAGTCGGTGTAGCGGGTGCCGACGCCGATCACCAGGTCGGCCGTGCGGGCCAGCTCGTCGGCGGTCGCGGTGCCGGTGTGGCCGACCCCGCCGACGTCCTGCGGGTGGTCGTGGCGCAGCGAGCCCTTGCCCGCCTGGGTGGAGGCGACCGGGATGCGGGTGGCCGCCGCAAACTCGGCGAGGGCCGCCTCGGCACGGCTGTGGTGGACTCCGCCGCCCGCGATGACGAGGGGGCGCCGGGCGGCCCGGATCGCCGTCACGGCCTCGGCCAGCTCGGTCGGGTCCGCGCCCGGCCGTCGTACCGTCCACACCCGCTCGGCGAAGAACTCCTCCGGCCAGTCGAAGGCCTCCGCCTGCACGTCCTGCGGCAGCGCGAGGGTGACCGCGCCGGTCTCCACGGGGTCGGTGAGGACCCGCATGGCCTGAAGAGCCGACGGAATGAGGGCTTCCGGGCGGGTGACGCGGTCGAAGTACTTCGACACCGGGCGCAGGGTGTCGTTGACCGACACATCGCCCGCGTACGGCACCTCCAGCTGCTGCAGGACCGGGTCGGCGGGCCGGGTGGCGAAGACGTCGCCGGGCAGGAGCAGGACCGGGAGGTGGTTGATGGTGGCCAGGGCCGCGCCCGTGACCAGATTGGTCGCGCCCGGGCCGATCGACGTCGTCACCGCGTGCGTGGACAGCCGGTTGGACTGGCGGGCGTAGCCGACGGCCGCGTGCACCATGGACTGCTCGTTGCGGCCCTGGTGGTACGGCATCGCCTCCGCGTACTCGATCAGCGCCTGGCCGAGCCCCGCGACATTGCCGTGGCCGAAGATGCCCCAGGTGGCGCCGATCAGCCGCTGCCGCTCGCCGTCACGTTCGGTGTACTGGGCGGCGAGGAAGCGGACCAGCGCCTGCGCGACGGTCAGCCGGGTCGTCGTCATCGGTAGCCCCCTGTGCTTTCTACGTGATCGGGGTGGAAGCAGATCCGCCACTCCCGGGTCCCGCCCGGGCCCGCCATGACGTTCAGGTAGTACATGTCATGCCCGGGCTGGGCGATGGACGGCCCGTGCCAGCCGTCGGGGACGAGGACGGCGTCACCGCAGCGGACCTCGGCGAGCACGTCCGCGCCGCCCTCGCGGGAGGGGAACACACGCTGGTAGCCGAGTCCGTTCGGGCCGTCGATCTCGAAGTAGTAGATCTCCTCCAGCTCGGACTCCTCGCCCGGCCGGTGCTCGTCGTGCTTGTGCGGCGGGTACGACGACCAGTTGCCGCCCGGGGTGATCACCTCGACGGCGATCAGCTTGTCGCAGTCGAAGGAGTCCGCGGAGGCGAAATTGCGCACCCTGCGGGCGCAGTTGCCGCTGCCGCGCTGCTCGACGGGGACCTCCGGCGCGGGGCCGTAGCGGGCGGGGAGTCGTCGCTCGCACTTCGCTCCTGCCAGGGCGAAGCGGCCTCCCGCGCCGGAGGCGATCTGGACCCGGGCGTCCCGGGGAACGTACGCGAAGTCGGAGACGTCCGCGAACACGCTTTCCCGGCCCAGGAGTTGGAACTCGCTCTTCTCAGTTGATGCGGACTCATTTTGTACGGTACATCCGCCTTCCAGCGGAAGCACGATCCACTCACTGTCCCCGGTGGTGAACATATGCGTGCCATCCGGCGGCAACTCGACCACACGCAGACTGCTGTGCGTCCAGCCGGCCAACTTGGGGTCGATGTCGACGGCGTACTGGGCGTTCGCGGTGGCGCCCCTGGGCAGATGCAGGTCGGTGCTGGTCATGCGGCCCTCACAGCAGTCCTACGGCGGTGTCCACGGCGGCGGCCACATCGCCGTCCGCCGGGTACAGCAGCGAGCGGCCGACCACCAGGCCGCGTACGGTGGGGAGTTGGAGCGCCCCCCGCCACTTCTCGAAGGCGGCGACCTGGTCCTCGGGCGAGTCGCCGATGTCACCGCCGAGCAGCACGGCCGGCAGCGTCGAGGTCGCCATGACCCGGGCCATGTCGTCGGGGTTCTCGGTGACCGGCACCTTCAGCCAGGTGTAGGCGGAGGAGCCGCCGAGGCCGGAGGCGATGGCGATGGACCGGGTGACCGCCTCGGCGGACAGGTCGTTCTTCACCCTGCCCTCGGGGGTGCGGCGGCTGATGAACGGCTCGACGAAGACGGGCAGCCGGCGCGCGGCCATGTCGTCGATGGCGCGGGCCGTGGACTCCAGGGTGGTCAGGGAGCCGGGGTCGTCGTAGTCGATGCGCAGCAGCAGTTTGCCCGCGTCGAAGCCGAGCCGCTGGAGGTCCTCGGGGCGGTGGCCGGTGAAGCGGTCGTCCAGCTCGAAGCTGGCTCCCTGCAGCCCGCCCCGGTTCATGGAGCCCATGACCACCTTGTGGTCGAGGGCACCGAGCAGCAGCAGGTCGTCCAGGATGTCGGCAGTGGCGAGGACACCGTCGACGCCGGGCCGGGACAGCGCCAGACACAGCCGTTCCAACAGGTCGGCACGGTTGGCCATGGCCAGCCTGCGGTCGCCGACACCGAGGGCGCCCCGGGCGGGGTGGTCGGCGGCGACGATCATCAGCCGCCCCTTGTCGTCCAGCAACGGGCGCCGCGCCCGACGAACGGCGGCCTCGGCGATGGCCTCGGGATGCCGGGTACGAATCCGAACAAGCTCGGCAACATCGACACGGGGCCACGGGGGGCCTGCGGCGCCTTCGCGGCGGGGAGCCGCGGTGGTCTCGGGACCGGTGCCTGCGACACCCTCGCGGCCGGGAGCCGCACCGGCTTCGGAGCCGGCACCCCCGGCGCCCTCACGGCCGGGGGCCGCGCCGACTTCGGAACCGGCCTCTGCGGCACCCTGGCGGGGGGCCACAGCGGTGTCGGGGCCGGTGCCTGCGGCGCCCTCACGGCCGGGAGCCGCACCGGCTTCGGAGCCGGCACCCCCCACACCCTCACGACGGGAAGCCGCGCCGGCTTCGGAGCCGGTCTCTGCGGCGCCCTCGTGGTGGGGGCGTTCGGTGGTGTCGGGGCCTGCCCCGCCCTCGGTGTGGGTGCCTGTGACCCGGCCGGCCCTCACAGCACCGCTCCGGCCTCGAGCGCGGCGGCCACCTCGTCCGGGGTGGGCATCGCGGAGGAACACTCCAGGCGGGAGGCGACGATGGCGCCGGCCGCGTTGGCGTGCCGCGTGATCGTCTCCAGGTCCCAGCCTGCCAGCAGGCCGTGGCAGAGGGAGCCGCCGAAGGCGTCTCCGGCGCCGAGGCCGTTGAGGACCTTGACGGGCAGGGGCGGGACTTCGGCCGAGTCGCCGTCCCGGCTCACGGCGAGGACACCCTTGGGTCCCTGCTTGACCACGGCGATCTCGACCCCGGAGGCGAGCAGCGCGCGGGCGGCCGCATGCGGCTCGCGCACACCGGTGGCGACCTCGACCTCGTCCAGGTTGCCGACGGCGACCGTCGCGTGCTTCAGGGCCTCGGCGTAGAAGGGGCGGGCCGCAGCGAGGTCCTTCCAGAACATCGGACGCCAGTCGAGGTCGAAGACGGTGGTGCCGGACTTGGCCCGGTGGGCGAGGGCGGCCAGGGTCGCCGTACGGCTGGGCTCCTCGCTCAGGCCGGTGCCGGTCATCCAGAAGACACGGGCGTCACGGATCGCGTCGAGATCGAGCTCATGGGCGTCGATCTCCAGGTCGGGCGCCTTGGGCTGCCGGTAGAAGTAGAGCGGGAAGTCGTCCGGCGGGAAGACCTCGCAGAAGGTGACCGGGGTCGGCAGTCCGGGGACCGGGGTGACCCAGCGGTCGTCGACGCCGAACCCGCGCAGCGCCTCGCACAGATAGACGCCGAACGGGTCATCGCCCGTACGGGTGATCACGGCGGCGTGCCGGCCGAGCCGGGCCGCGGCGACCGCGACGTTCGTCGCCGACCCGCCGAGGAACTTGCCGAAGGACGACACCTGGGCGAGCGGGACACCGGTCTGCAGCGGGTAGAGGTCAACTCCGATCCGCCCCATGGTGATCAGGTCGTAGGCCATCGGCTTCCCTTCGTCATGGCTCTCCCCGGCTTTCTAGTCCCGCACGGCGAACCCTGTCAATGTTTTGTCCAGACATTCGGACCAGCTCTTGACACCGCTTTCCGGGCAACCGCACGCTGGCGCCCATGACGTCGTTGTCGCCCTCCTCCTCACTGTCCCGTATCCGGATCGGATCGGCGCCCGACTCCTGGGGCGTGTGGTTCCCCGACGACCCCCGGCAGGTGCCCTGGCAGCGGTTCCTCGACGAGGTGGCCGACTCCGGCTACGAGTGGATCGAACTGGGCCCCTACGGCTACCTGCCCAGCGACCCCGCGGTGCTCGCCGAGGAGACCGCGCGGCGCGGCCTGAAGGTGTCGGCCGGCACGGTCTTCACCGGCCTGCACCACGGGGAGGCGGTGTGGGACGAGACGTGGGCGCACGTCGCCGACATCGCCGCCCTGACCCAGGCGATGGGCGCCCGGCACCTCGTCGTCATCCCGTCCTTCTGGCGGGACGACAAGACGGGTGAGGTACTCGAACCCGACACGCTGACCGCCGGGCAGTGGCGGAACCTGACCTCGCTGACCGAGCGGCTCGGCCGGGAGGTGCGGGAGCGGTACGGGCTGACGATCGTCGTCCACCCGCATGCGGACACCCACATCGACAGCGAGGAGAACGTCACCCGTTTCCTCGACGGCACCGACTCCGACCTGGTGTCGCTGTGCCTGGACACCGGGCACTACGCGTACTGCGGCGGGGACAGCGTGCGGTTGATCGAGACGTACGGGGAGCGGATCGGGTATCTGCACCTCAAGCAGGTCGATCCGGAGGTCCTGGCGGACGTACGGGCCAAGGGGACGCCGTTCGGGCCCGCCGTGGCCCAGGGGGTGATGTGTGAACCGCCGCGTGGGGTGCCGGAGTTGGGTCCGGTGCTGGATGCCGCGCAGCGGTTGGGGATCGAGTTGTTCGGGATCGTGGAGCAGGACATGTATCCCTGTGCGCCGGACGCGCCGTTGCCCATCGCTCGGCGGACTCGGGCGTTTCTCCGGTCCTGCGGGGCGTAGGAGCCTGGTGCGGCGGCTGTGTCACAAACGCCCCGTCCGCGTCACGGATGTCCCGTGTACGGGGGTGTTGTGTCACAGCGTGCCGACAGCCGCTGTCCTCCGATCACTCTGTGTCGTTAACCCGTCGCAGGCTTGGTGATCGCCAGCGTCGCGCCCGGCTCCCCCGACGACCGCCCCCAGGTCGCCGCTGTGGCGCGCGCAGGGAGGTGCAACTCATGACCGACCAAAGGCTCTGGTCCTACAAGGAGATCGCGGCGCACATCAAGGTGCAGCCGGACACCGTGCGCTCCTACCGCAAGCACGGACTGCTGCCCCCGCCCGACCACGTGGAGGGCGGCAAGCCGTACTGGTACGCCGACACCGTCCGCGCCTGGGTCGCCTCCCGGCCCGGCAACCGCGGCCGCAAGTGATCTCCTGGTCCCCGCCGTAAATCGGCTGTGCCCCACCTGCCGGGTGGGGCACAGTCGTTCCATGAGCTTCTCCGTCAAACCCACCCTGACCGGCCGGAAGACCGTGCTGCGCCCTTTCACCGAGGCCGATGCCGACGTCATGTGGGACATCATCGAGGACCCCGAGGTCGTCCGCTTCACCTACGATCCGTCCACCGAGCTGACCCTGGAGCGGGTGCGGTCCTGGTACGGCTCCCGGGCCACCGCCCCCGACCGTCTCGACCTGGCCGTCACCGACCCGGCGACCGGTGAAGTGCTGGGCGAGGTCGTCCTGTTCGAGTACGACCCCGCCGCCCGCAGCTGCGTCTTCCGCACCGCGATCGGCCCCCGGGGCCGCGGTCGCGGCATCGGCACCGAGGCGACCCGGCTGATCGTCGCCCACGGCTTCGAGGAACTCGGCCTGCACCGCATCGAGTTGGGGGCCTACGCCCACAACCGCCGGGCCCTGCACGTCTACGAGAAGGTGGGGTTCGTGGTCGAGGGAGTCCGGCGGGAGGCTCAGCGGCAGCCGGACGGCGAGTGGGCCGACGAGGTGATCATGTCGGTCCTGGACCGGGAGTGGGCCGCCCGAGGCTCCACGGCTCGATGACCGTGACCCCGGCCCCCGGCTCCTCGCCCATCGCCGCGAGGGCCGCCGGTGCCGCGTCGAGCGTGATGGTGGATCTCACCAGGAGCTCGGGGCTCAGGACCCCGGCGCGGACCAGCCGGAGCATGCCGGGATAGGCGTGGGCCGCCATGCCGTGGCTGCCGAGGAGTTCGAGCTCCAGGGCTATGGCGCGGGCCAGCGGGACGGGGGTGGTGCCGTCGGCCGACGGCAGCAGGCCCACCTGGACGTGCCTGCCCCGGCGGCGCAGGCCGTTCACGGAGGCCGCACAGGTGACGGGCGAGCCGAGCGCGTCCAGGGAGAGGTGGGCGCCGCCGCCGGTCAGCTCGCGGACGGCGGCGGCCGGGTCGGCCACACCGGTCGCGTCCAGGCACTCGGCGGCGCCGAACTTCCGTGCCAGGTCGAGGGCCTGGGGTGACACGTCGACGGCGACCACGCGCGCCCCGCAGGCCGCCGCGATCATCACCGCCGACAGACCGACCCCGCCGCACCCGTGCACCGCGACCCACTCCCCCGCCGCCACCCGGCCCTGCTGCACCACCGCACGGAACGCGGTGGCGAAGCGGCAGCCGAGGCCGGCGGCGGTGGCGTACGCCATGTCGTCCGGGATCGCGACCAGGTTGACGTCGGCGTGGTCGAGCGCCACGTACTCGGCGAAGGAGCCCCAGTGGTGGAAGCCCGGCTGGGTCTGGCGTTCACACACCTGCTGGTCGCCCGCCGCGCAGGCCAGGCAGGTGCCGCAGGCGCAGACGAACGGCACGGTGACTCTGTCGCCGGGGCGCCAGCCGGCCACCCGGGAGCCCACCGACTCCACCACACCGGCGAGTTCATGCCCGGGTACGTGGGGCAGCGTGATGTCGGGGTCGTGGCCCATCCAGCCGTGCCAGTCGCTCCGGCAGAGGCCGGTGGCCTCCACGCGGACGACCACACCGTGCTCCGCGGGTTCCGGTTCGGGTACGTCCCGTATCTCGGCCGGCTCACCGAACTGCTCGAACACCACGGCTCTCATGGCTCTCACCCTCCCCTGGAAGTGCCGGCCTCACACGCCCGCGCTGCGACACCGAGCATGCCCGGCGCCGCCCCGGCCGGCGTCACCCGCACGGCGCAGGTCTGCCCCGGCATCTACAAGTCGGGCCTGGAGCTGGTCCTCGCCCACGGGGGCGCCGAGCGCGCGGGCCCGGGGCAGCCGCGGCCGACCCCTGGGAGTCACCCGGACTGCGACGCCCGGAACATCTGCCTAGAGTGCGGATAAATCACCCGCAAGCCCGCCGCTGTCCGAGGGGACCCTCGTGAGCCACTCCCCACCTCCCGGCACGCCCAAGGCCCGCATCCCCGGCCCCCAGCAGCCGCCACCGCCGTACCCCCGCATCGCCGCGGGCCTGTGGCGGCGCTGCCTGGGCGGCGGGCTCGCCCTGTGGGCGCTGACCGCGTGGGTCACGTACGAGACGCGGAACAGCACACCGCTGCCGACGCTGATGCTGCTCGGCAGCTTTCTCGTACCGGTCGTCTTCGTGCTGTGGGCGTACGAGGCGCACGGCCGGGACCTGGGCGTCAGCGCGATCCTCGGCTGCTTCCTGGCCGGTGGCACCCTCGGGGTGCTCGGCGCCTCGCTGATGGAGTCGCACCTGCTGCACCCCTCCCTGGGGCGGTTCGCCGGCGTCGGACTGACCGAGGAGGCGGCCAAGCTCGCGGCTCTGGTGTTCGTGCTGCGCCGGCAGCCGCACCTTCGCGGGCTGCGCGCCGGACTCGTGCTCGGCGCGGCCGTCGGGTTCGGTTTCGCGGCGCTGGAGAGCGCCGGGTACGCCTTCGACGCGACCGTCTCCGCCGAGGGCGTCTCCCTGCGCGACCTGCTGGAGACGGAGATCCTGCGCGGGGTGCTCGCCCCCTTCGGGCACGGGCTGTGGACCGCGATCGCCGGTGGCGTCCTGCTGTCCCGGCGCCGCCTGAACGGACACGTCCGTCTCGCCGCGCCGGTCGTCGGCACGTATCTGGGCGTCTCCCTGCTGCACGCGCTGTGGGACTCCACCCACGGCCTCGCGATCTGGATGGCCGCCCGGCTGACCGGCAGCGGCCTGGAGAGCGAGCTGTTCGCGCTGGGGTACCTCGTCCGGCCGAGCGCCGGGCAGGAGCACCTGTTCACGCTGTTCTCGGTCGGCGGGCTCACCCTGGTGGGCCTGGCCGGGGTCGGTTGGGTGCGGTCGCTGGCTCGCCGTGATCCCTCTTGGAGAAATACCCCCTAGGGGTATACTGTACGGAGCATGGGGCACCCCACGTGGGCCCCATGTGCCCCACATGTGCCTCGACGAGGAGTAACGACATGACCGCCCACACCGACACCCCGGGCTCCGTCACCACCGTCTACAAGGTGACCGGCATGAGCTGTGGCCACTGCGAAGGCTCCGTCTCCGGCGAGATCTCCCAGATCCCCGGCGTCAGCTCGGTGAAGGCCGTCGCGTCCACCGGCGAGGTGACCGTGGTCTCCGAGGCCCCGCTGGACGACGAGGCGGTGCGCGCCGCCGTGGACGAGGCCGGCTTCGAGCTGGCCGGCCGGGCCTGAGAGCGCAGGGCTCGTACGACCAGGCCGAAGAGCCCGTACGACCGGCCCCGGCCCCGCGCCCGGGACCCGAAACCCTTCCCCGACCGGGCCGCGCCGACCAGCTGATACTGGATCCGTGCGGTCCGGTCCGATGTCTGGAGTCCGGACATGACCAGCACCACCGCAGAGAACCCGACCGCCATAGGCAGCACCTCCGAGGTCGAGCTGCTGATCGGCGGGATGACCTGCGCCTCCTGCGCCGCCCGGGTGGAGAAGAAGCTCAACCGGATGGAGGGCGTCAGCGCCACCGTCAACTTCGCCACCGAGAAGGCGAAGATCGCCTTCGGCGCGGGCGTCCGGGTGGACGACCTGATCGCCACCGTGGAGAAGACGGGCTACACCGCGGAGGAGCCCGCGCCGCCGGAGCCCGAACCCGAGGCGGCCGCCGAGACCCCCGAGCAGGACCCCGAACTCGGCACCCTGCGGCACCGCCTGCTCGTCTCCGCGCTGCTCGCCGCGCCGGTGGTCCTGCTCGCGATGATCCCGGCGCTGCAGTTCGACAACTGGCAGTGGCTCTCCCTGACCCTCGCCGCACCCGTCGTCGCCTGGGGCGGCGCGCCCTTCCACCGGGCCGCCTGGACCAACGCCCGGCACGGCGCCGCCACCATGGACACGCTGGTCTCGGTCGGCACGCTGGCCGCGTTCGGCTGGTCGCTGTGGGCGTTGTTCTTCGGTGACGCGGGCATGACGGGCATGCACGACGCGTTCCGCTTCACGGTCTCGCGCATGGACGGCGCCTCCACCATCTACCTGGAGGTCGCCGCCGGGGTCGTCGCGCTGATCCTGCTCGGCCGCTACCTGGAGGCCCGCTCCAAGCGGCGCGCGGGTGCGGCCCTGAAGGCACTGATGGAGCTGGGCGCCAAGGACGTGGCCGTGCTGCGGGAGGGCCGTGAGGTACGGGTGCCCGTGTCGTCCCTGGCCGTCGGCGACCGGTTCGTCGTACGGCCCGGCGAGAAGATCGCCACCGACGGCACGGTGGTCGAGGGCGTCTCCGCGGTGGACGCGTCCATGCTGACCGGCGAGTCGGTGCCGGTCGACGTCGGACCCGGCGACCGGGTCACCGGCGCCACGGTCAACGCGGGCGGCCGGCTGGTCGTCGAGGCGACCCGGGTCGGCGCCGACACCCAGCTCGCGCGGATGGCGCGGCTCGTGGAGGACGCGCAGAACGGCAAGGCCGAGGTGCAGCGGCTCGCCGACCGGATCTCCGCGGTGTTCGTCCCGGTGGTCATCCTCATCGCGCTCGGCACCTTCGGCGTCTGGCTGGGCGTCACCGGTGACACGGTCGCCGCGTTCACGGCCGCCGTCGCCGTCCTGATCATCGCCTGCCCCTGCGCGCTGGGCCTCGCCACGCCGACCGCGCTGATGGTCGGCACCGGGCGCGGCGCCCAGCTCGGCATCCTCATCAAGGGCCCCGAGGTACTGGAGTCCACGCGCCGCGTCGACACGGTCGTCCTCGACAAGACCGGCACCGTCACCACCGGCCGGATGACGCTCCAGGCGGTGTACGTCGCCGACGGCGAGGACGAGAAGGAGCTGCTGCGCCTCGCGGGCGCCCTGGAGCACGCCTCCGAACACCCGGTCGCCCGCGCGATCGCCGTCGGCGCCGAGGAACGCGCCGGAGCATTGCCGCCGGTCGAGCGCTTCGAGAATGTCCCCGGGCGGGGCGTACGCGGGCGCGTGGACGGGCGTGAGGTGGCCGTGGGGCGCCTGTACGACGAGCTGCCACAGGAGCTGGCCCGCGCGGCACGCGAGGCCGAGCAGCAGGGCCGTACGGCCGTCGTGGCCGGCTGGGACGGACGGGCCCGTGGGGTCCTCGCCGTGGCCGACGCGATCAAGGAGACCAGCGCCGAGGCGGTCCGGGAGCTGCGTGCGCTGGGCCTCCGGCCGGTGCTGCTCACCGGGGACAACCGCACGGTCGCCGAGGCGGTCGCGCGCACCGTGGGCATCGACGCCGGGGACGTGTTCGCCGAGGTGCTCCCCGAGGACAAGGTGGACGTCGTACGGCGGCTGCAGCGCGAGGGGCGGGCCGTGGCCATGGTCGGCGACGGCGTGAACGACGCGGCCGCGCTCGCCACCGCCGACCTGGGGCTCGCCATGGGCACCGGCACGGATGCGGCGATCGAGGCGGGCGATCTGACGCTGGTGCGCGGGGACCTGCGCGTGGCCGCCGACGCCATCCGGCTGTCGCGGCGGACGCTGGCCACGATCAAGGGGAACCTGGTCTGGGCGTTCGGCTACAACGTGGCCGCGCTGCCGCTGGCCGCCGCGGGGCTGCTCAACCCGATGATCGCCGGCGCGGCGATGGCCTTCTCCTCCGTCTTCGTGGTGACCAACAGCCTGCGGCTGCGCCGCTTCCACTGAAGTCCCGCGGGGTTACCGGCGGTTCACCCGCACAGAAGTAAGAGACCCTCTAGAGTCCGGCGCGAGCCTCACATAAGCTCTTCACAAGGCTCGCGCATCATCCTTACGCTTGGTCCCCGATCGCAGCATCGGGGCTCTTGCGCACCTATAGGACATATGCAAGAGACGCAGATCACAGTGATGCGAACGTAACCATCGAAGGGGTTCGAAGGTCTAAGTTGGCGATGTCAGACCAGCGTCTTGGGGGGCGCTGACTGGCATCTGGGGATGTCTTGGGGGACTTCCTCAGAGATGCGTTGCCGGGGCACGCGCGCCGGGAAGCTTTGAGCGGCCATCCCAGCGTGCGCTGTCCCGGCAGACCGCACCGCATCACTGGAGCAGGACGAGTTTTGCTCATTCTGCTCACAGACAGCGATTCAGGCGCTGTCCTCTCCGAGCGCCCGGCCGGATCCCGTGGGGGGAATCCGCACCGGGACATGGGAAGGCGCCCTGGTCGTCGGCCCGTGGGGGGACCGGCGACTCAGGGCGCCTTCTGCTTTCGCTCAACTTCTGGAGCTCGCTCAGTGCAGCGCCCCAAGGGGCGCGGGGAACTGCGCGACCAACCGCAACGGACCGGCAGCCGCCCACGCTCCTTGACCATCGAGCTCTTGGGCGAGCGCCTCCGAACGGCACAGCCCAACGAGGGGCACCAGTCACCCGGCACCCCCACCGGCAGGTGTCAGCGCTCCTCGACCGGGACGAAGTCGCGCTCGACGACACCCGTGTAGATCTGGCGCGGGCGGCCGATGCGGGAGCCCGGCTCCTTGATCATTTCGGTCCACTGGGCGATCCAGCCCGGCAGGCGGCCGAGGGCGAACAGGACCGTGAACATCTCGGTCGGGAAGCCCATGGCCCGGTAGATCAGACCGGTGTAGAAGTCGACGTTCGGGTACAGCTTGCGCTCGACGAAGTAGTCGTCGGACAGCGCGTGCTCCTCCAGCTTCAGGGCGATGTCGAGGAGCTCGTCCTCCTTGCCCAGCGCGGAGAGCACATCGTGCGCGGCGGCCTTGATGATCTTGGCGCGGGGGTCGAAGTTCTTGTAGACCCGGTGGCCGAAGCCCATCAGACGGACGCCGTCCTCCTTGTTCTTCACCTTGCGGATGAAGGTGTCGACGTCGGAGCCGGAGTCGCGGATGCCCTCGAGCATCTCCAGCACGGACTGGTTGGCGCCGCCGTGCAGCGGGCCCCACAGGGCGCTGATGCCGGCCGAGATCGACGCGAACATGTTGGCCTGCGAGGAGCCGACCAGGCGGACCGTGGAGGTCGAGCAGTTCTGCTCGTGGTCGGCGTGCAGGATGAGCAGCTTGTCCAGCGCGGCCACGACGACCGGGTCCAGCTCGAACTCCTGTGCCGGCACCGAGAAGGTCATGCGCAGGAAGTTCTCGACGTAGCCGAGGTCGTTGCGCGGGTAGACGAACGGGTGGCCGATCGACTTCTTGTACGCGTACGCCGCGATCGTCGGCAGCTTCGCGAGCAGCCGGATCGTGGAGAGGTCGCGCTGCTTCTCGTCGTGCGGGTTGTGGCTGTCCTGGTAGAAGGTGGACAGCGCGGAGACGACCGAGGACAGCATGGCCATCGGGTGGGCGTCCCGCGGGAAGCCCTTGTAGAAGTTCTTGACGTCCTCATGCAGCAGGGTGTGCCGCGTGATGTCGTTCTTGAACGCCGAGAGCTCGTCGACGGTGGGCAGCTCGCCGTTGATCAGCAGGTACGCCACCTCGAGGAAGGTGGAGCGCTCGGCCAGCTGCTCGATGGGGTAGCCGCGGTAGCGGAGGATGCCCGCCTCGCCGTCGAGGTAGGTGACAGCGGATTTATAGGCGGCCGTGTTGCCGTAACCGCTGTCCAGAGTCACCAGCCCGGTCTGGGCGCGGAGCTTCCCGATGTCGAAGCCCTTGTCGCCGACGGTGCTGTCGACCACCGGGTAGGTGTACTCGCCGTCGCCGTACCGCAGTACTACAGAGTTGTCGCTCACGTCTTCCCTCACCGACGTAGTGCCTCATCTTCGAGGTGCCCTGACTGTCTCTACCATCCCCCATTTGGCTCAGGAGAGTGCACTCGGGGTCGACCATTGGGCCTATTGGCGGCACTCAGTGCCGCCAACCTGCTCATCCTGCCCCCTCCGAACGGCATCTGGAAGTGCTCTGTGACCTTCACGACTCGTTTGATCGATCATTTTTCCTGGTGCCCGTCCACTACCCGTCCGAACCGGTGACCTCCGGCCGTCTCCCGGGTGTCGCCAGCCTGAAGTCGAGGGCCGTGCACCGCCGTCCGGCCGACACCGTGCGCACCGCCTGTCCGATCGCCTTGCGCGAACCGACGAGGACGACCAGCTGCTTGGCCCGGGTGACCGCCGTGTAGAGGAGATTCCGCTGGAGCATCATCCATGCCCCGGTGGTGACGGGAATCACCACGGCGGGATATTCACTCCCCTGCGAGCGGTGAATGGTCACCGCGTACGCGTGCGCCAGCTCGTCCAGTTCGTCGAACTCGTACGGAACCTCCTCGTCCTCGTCCGTCAGCACCGTCAGACGCTGGTCGACCGGATCGAGCGAGGTGACGACGCCCACGGTGCCGTTGAAGACTCCGTTCTTCCCTTTCTCGTAATTGTTGCGAATCTGGGTGACCTTGTCGCCGACCCGGAAGACCCGTCCGCCGAACCGCTTCTCCGGCACATCGGGCCGGCCGGGGGTGACGGCCTGCTGGAGCAGGCCGTTCAGCGCTCCGGCCCCGGCCGGCCCCCGATGCATGGGGGCCAGGACCTGGATGTCCCGGCGCGGGTCGAGCCCGAACTTGGCCGGAATCCGACGGGCGGCCACGTCCACGGTGAGCCGCCCGGCCTCCTCCGTGTCGTCCTCCACGAAGAGGAAGAAGTCCTTCATCCCGTCGGTGACCGGATGCTGTCCGGCGTTGATCCGGTGCGCGTTGGTCACGACGCCGGACTGCTGGGCCTGCCGGAAGACCCGGGTGAGCCGGACGGCGGGGAGGGGACTGCCGTCGGCGAGCAGGTCGCGCAGGACCTCCCCGGCCCCCACGCTGGGCAACTGGTCGACGTCCCCGACGAAGAGGAGGTGGGCGCCGGGCGGTACGGCCTTGACGAGCTTGTTGGCGAGCAGCAGATCCAGCATCGAGGCTTCGTCGACCACGACGAGGTCGGCGTCGAGCGGCCGGTCCCGGTCGTACGCCGCGTCCCCGCCGGGCTTCAGCTCCAGCAGCCGGTGCACGGTGGAGGCCTCGGCGCCGGTCAGCTCGGCCAGGCGCTTGGCGGCACGCCCGGTGGGGGCGGCGAGCAGCACCTTGGCGCGCCTGGCGCGGGCCAGCTCCACGATCGAGCGAACCGTGAAGGACTTGCCGCAGCCGGGGCCGCCGGTGAGGACGGCGACCTTCTCGGTGAGCGCGAGCTTGACGGCGGCTTCCTGCTCCGGGGCGAGATCGGCGCCGGTGCGTGTTCTCAGCCAGGTGAGGGCCTTGCTCCAGTCGACGTCCCGGAAGGATGGCATCCGGTCTTCGCCGGTCCGCAGGAGGCGGAGGAGCTGGGAGGAGAGGGAGAGTTCGGCGCGGTGGAAGGGGACGAGGTAGACGGCGGTGACGGGTTCGGAGGCGTCACCGTCCGGTCCGGGCACCTTCTCCCGTACGACACCGGGTTCGCCGTCGTCGTCCGTGGGCCGGGCCAGCTCGGCGAGGCACTCGATGACGAGCCCGGTGTCGACGGCGAGCAGCTTCACGGCGTCGGAGATCAGCCGTTCCTCCGGCAGGAAGCAGTGCCCTTGGTCGGCGGACTGCGACAGGGCGTACTGCAGCCCGGCCTTGACCCTCTCTGGGCTGTCGTGCGGGATGCCGACGGACTGGGCGATCTTGTCGGCGGTCAGGAAACCGATGCCCCAGACGTCGGCGGCGAGGCGGTAGGGGTGGTTCTTGACGACGGAGATCGACGCGTCGCCGTACTTCTTGTAGATCCGCACGGCGATCGACGTGGACACCTCGACGGTCTGGAGGAAGAGCATGACCTCCTTGATCGCCTTCTGCTCCTCCCAGGCGTCGGCGATCTTCCTGGTCCGCTTGGGACCCAGCCCCGGCACCTCGATGAGCCGCTTGGGCTCCTCCTCGATGATCCGGAGCGTGTCCATGCCGAAGTGCTGTGTGATCCGGTCGGCGAAGACCGGCCCGATCCCCTTGACCAGCCCGGATCCCAGGTATCGCCGGATGCCCTGGACGGTGGCGGGCAGGACGGTCGTGTAGTTCTCGACGTGGAACTGCTTGCCGTACTGGGGGTGCGAACCCCAGCGGCCCTCCATCCGGAGGGATTCACCGACCTGGGCACCGAGCAGCGCGCCGACGACCGTGAGGAGGTCGCCGCCGCCTCTTCCCGTGTCGACCCGGGCGACCGTGTAGCCGTTCTCCTCGTTGGCGTACGTGATCCTCTCCAGCACGCCTTCGAGCACAGCGAGCCGCCGCTCACCGGTCTGGGTCCCCGCCTGTTGAGCCATGATCCGACGGTACCGGTGGGGTGTGACAGCGCAGGGGCCCCTGGTGCCTGTCAGCGACGGGGGACGGCCTTCGACCGCACCCCGGGCGAGCTGCCGGCCGTGAGGAAGGGCACGCTGTACGCGTCGGTCGCCAGCAGCCGACGCGGTTGGGCAGGATCGCCGTGGACAACGCGCTGGAGGCGGTCCAGGGCAAGAAGGTGGAGCCGACGGTGAAGGTACCGGTGAAGGTGGTCACGAAGGACGACGTGGCCGGTTTCAGCGGCTGACGACGGGGAGTCAACTGATGTACGGCTACGACCTGCTGGTCGTGGGTTCGGCCAACGCCGACCTGGTGATCGATGTCGAACGGCGGCCGGCCGCCGGTGAGACGGTGCTCGGCGGCGATCTGGCCGTCCACCCGGGCGGCAAGGGCGCCAACCAGGCGGTCGCCGCCGCCCGGCTGGGCGCGGCTACGGCCCTGCTGGCCCGGGTCGGTGACGATGCCTACGGGCGGCTGCTCCTCGACTCCCTGCGCGCAGCCGGTGCCGACACGGTCGGCGTGCTGGTGGGCGGGGCGCCGACCGGCGTGGCGCTGATCACGGTGGACCCCTCCGGGGACAACAGCATCGTGGTGTCGCCGGGGGCCAACGCCCGGCTCACCCCGGCGGACATCCGGGCGGCCGTCAGCCTGTTCCTGGCCTCCCGGGTGGTGTCGGCACAGCTGGAGGTCCCGCTGGAGACGGTCGTGGAGGTCGTACGGAACCTGTCCCCGGACAGCCGCTTCGTGCTGAACCCGTCCCCGCCACGGCCCCTGCCCACGGAGGTGCTGGCCGCCTGCGATCCGCTGATCGTCAACGAGCACGAGGCCCGGGTGATCCTCGGCGAGGCCTGTGTGAGCGAGGACCCGGCGGACTGGGCACGACTGCTGCTGGCCAAGGGCCCGCGCTCGGTGGTGGTGACGCTGGGCGCGCAGGGGGCGCTGGTGGCCGACTCCGACGGCGTCTCTTCCGTGCCGTCGGTGAAGGTCGACGCGGTGGACACGACCGGCGCCGGGGACGCCTTCACGGCCGCGCTGGCCTGGCGGCTGGGGGCGGGTGCCTCCCTGGCGGAGGCGGCGGGTTACGCGGCCCGGGTCGGCGCGGCGGCCGTCACGAAGCGGGGCGCGCAGGAGTCGTATCCGACGGCGGAGGAGATGGACAGCCCATGAAAAGGGCGGGCGTCCTCAATCGTCATCTGCCCGATGCCCTCGCCCAGTTGGGGCACGGGGACGGGGTGTCGGCGTGCGACGCGGCATGCCGATCCCGGTCGGGCCGCGCGTAGGGGACCCGGCGTTCCGCGCCGTGGTGCCGTCGTTCGCGGAGGTCGTGGACGACGTCGGCCTGAACGCCGTCGAGCCGGTGTACCGGACCTGCCGCGAGGGTCCAGGACCGGGACGGCGCACGTCCGCATGGTCGACTGGAGCGCCCAGATCCGCGAGCATTATCCAGGTGTGGGCCAGTGCGGGAGGTGCCACAGTCAGCGTCGTGACCTTGATGAACCTGCTCGTCGACTTCGCTCGGACCGGCCGGATCGGCCCCCTGCACTGCGGCATGCCGCTGTCCGAGGCCGAGGCTCTCCTCGGCCCGGGGCGCCCGCACCCTGCCATTCGGATGAAGGGGCCGGACATCAATGGCTACCCCTATGCCTGGGATGGGCTGGAGCTGGTCACTACCCAGCGCCTCGTGAGCGGAATCTGGATCAGGCTCTCGCCGGGGTCAACGACGAAGTTGCCGCCACTGGTCCTGCCGGACTCCGAGTCCTACCCGTCCACAGTTCTCCGTGAGGACCTGATCGCCGGCCTTGACGCAGTAGGTTGCCGCCACGACGTCAACGATCGCCTGACGTTCGGAGAGCAGTCCAGCATCCTTACCCGGCCTGCCGACGTCTGTGCGGTGTTCTTCCCGCCGGGTCGAGGCGACCACATGCCTCATCGTGAGCATCAATGTCTCAGCGTCATCCACAAACACACCGCGTGACGTCGTCGATCTCAACCGGCGGTCTCGGACGCCGGCGCGTCGAGGCGGGGTTCCGGATCGGAGAGGGCAATCCCCCAGGTGTCGTCCTTCCCGATCCGCACCGTGAGTTCCTGCGTCCGGTGCAGGCCGGTGAAGTGCAGGACCACGTCCTGGCGTACGGAACCCTCGTCCAGGAAGTCGGCGGTCACCTCGGCGCGGGCCGCGTTGCCGTAGGCCTTGATCCAGGCGCGGGCCGCGGGCTTCGCGTCGCCGCCCTCCGTGTGCAGCGCGGCGAGGCCGTCGGTGTCCCCGTCGGCGAGCCGCCAGACGACCTTCTGGACCGTTTCGAGACTGCCCACGCTGGGATGGCCCGTCACCCGCAGCGGGCGGTGGTTCGCGTAGTCCGTCTGGTAGTCCAGGGTGTCCCGGCCGCCGGAGCAGGCCGTCAGGACGGCACCCAGCACGAGCGCGGCCGCGGCGGCCCCCATCAACTTCTGTTGCACGATGAACATGACGATCTGACCGGGCCCGGCGTTCCCCGACCGAGCCGTGCGCCCCTGCTCTCCGCGACCCGCATCACGTCAACTACTGGCGGATCACCTGCTCCACGAACCGCGCCGCCGTCTCCGCCAGCACCTCCCGGCCGTCCCTGGCCCATAGATCGTCGTTGAAGAGTTCGACCTCGATCGGGCCCGTGTAGCCGGCCGCCTCCACGTGGCGCCGCCACTCGCGCATGTCGATCGCGCCGTCGCCGAGCTGGCCACGGCCGGTCATCACGCCCTCCGGCAACGGAGTCGTCCAGTCGGCCAACTGGAAGGCGTGGACACGGCCGCCCGCGCCCGCCCTGGCGATCTGCCCGGGAGCCTGGTCGTCCCACCAGACGTGGTACGTGTCCACCGTCACCCCGACCTGGTGCGCGGGGAAGCGTTCGGCGAGGTCCAGGGCCTGGGCCAGCGTCGAGACCACGCAGCGGTCGGCCGCGTACATGGGGTGCAGGGGCTCGATGGCCAGGCGGACGCCGCGCTCGGCGGCGTACGGGGCGAGGACGGCGAGGGCGTCGGCGATGCGCTCGCGGGCTCCGTGCAGGTCCTTGCTGCCGGCGGGCAGGCCGCCCGAGACGAGGACCAGGGTGTCGGTACCGAGGGTGGCGGCCTCGTCGATCGCCGCATGGTTGTCGCCGAGCGCCTCGGCCCGCTCCACCGGGTCGATCGCCGTGAAGAAGCCGCCCCGGCACAGGGTCGTCACCGTCAGGCCCGCGTCGCGGATCAGTTTCGCCGTCGCCTCGACACCGTACGCCCGCACCGGCTCGCGCCACAGGCCCACCTGGGTGACGCCCAACTGGCCGCAGGCATAGGCCAGTTCGGGCAGCGACAGCTGCTTCACGGTCATCTGGTTGATACTGAAGCGCGCCAAGTCCACCGTCATTGGTTCACCCCGTACAGCGACAGCAGGTTCTTCATCCGTTCCTCGGCGAGTTTCGGGTCCGGGAACAGGCCCAGTTCGTCGGCGAGTTCGTAGGCTCGAGCCAGGTGCGGGAGGGAGCGGGCCGACTGGAGGCCGCCGACCATCGTGAAGTGCGACTGGTGACCCGCCAGCCAGGCCAGGAAGACCACGCCCGTCTTGTAGAAGCGGGTCGGGGTCTGGAAGAGGTGGCGGGACAGGTCGACCGTCGGGTCCAGCAGTCCCCGGAAGGCGGCCGCGTCGCCCGTGTCCAGGGCTCGTACCGCCTCCGCCGCCAGTGGGCCCAGCGGGTCGAAGACGCCGAGCAGGGCGTGGCTGAAGCCCTGGTCGTCGCCCGCGATCAGCTCGGGGTAGTGGAAGTCGTCTCCGGTGTAGCAGCGGACCCCGCGAGGCAGCCGGCGGCGCAGGTCGACCTCCCGCCGCGCGTCCAGCAACGACACCTTGATGCCGTCCACCTTCTCCGGGTGCGCGGCGATGACCTCCAGGAACACCTCCGTCGCCGCGTCGAGGTCGGCCGAGCCCCAGTAGCCCTCCAGCGCCGGGTCGAACATCGGGCCCAGCCAGTGCAGGATCACCGGCTCGGCGCACTGGCGCAGCAGACGGCCGTAGGTCTCCAGGTAGTCCTCGGGGCCCTGAGCCGTGGCGGCCAGGGCCCGGGACGCCATGAGGATGGCCTGGGCGCCCGACTCCTCCGCCACCGCGAGCTGTTCCTCGTACGCGGCGCGGATCTCCACGAGGGAGCCGCGCGTGATCTGGTCGGTGCCGACCCCGCAGGCGATACGGCCACCGGCCGACCGCGCCTCGGCCGCGCTACGGCGGATCAGCTCGGCCGCGCCCGCCCAGTCCAGGCCCATGCCGCGCTGGGCGGTGTCCATCGCCTCGGCGACGCCGAGTCCGTGGGACCACAGGTGGCGGCGGAAGGCGAGGGTGGCGTCCCAGTCGACGGCGGCGGGTGCGTCGGGCGAGACGTCCGCGAACGGGTCGGCGACCACGTGCGCCGCCGAGAAGACCGTACGGGAGGTGAAGGGGGTGCCCGGCGACAACAGCAGTGGTTCGGTGCGGGGCTCGTACGTCCTCAAGCGGCCGTCAGCGCCCGGAAGTCGGATGGTCACAGGGCGATCTCCGGTACGTCGATGCGGCGCCCCTCCGCGGAGGACTTCAGGCCCAGTTCGGCGAGCTGGACGCCGCGGGCGCCGGCCAGCAGGTCCCAGTGGTACGGCGCGTCGGCGTAGACGTGCTTGAGGAACAGCTCCCACTGGGCCTTGAAGCCGTTGTCGAAGTCCTGGTTGTCCGGGACCTCCTGCCACTGATCGCGGAAGACCTCCGTGGCGGGGACGTCCGGGTCCCAGACCGGCTTGGGGGTCGCCGACCTGTGCTGCGCCCGGCAGTGCCTGAGCCCCGCCACCGCCGAGCCCTCGGCGCCGTCGACCTGGAACTCCACCAGCTCGTCGCGGTTGACCCGGACCGCCCAGGAGGAGTTGATCTGGGCGATCGCGCCGCCCTCCAGCTCGAAGATCCCGTAGGCCGCGTCGTCGGCGGTGGCGTCGTAGGGCTTGCCCCGTTCGTCCCAGCGCTGCGGGATGTGGGTGGTGGCCAGGGCCTGGACGGACCGCACGCGGCCGAACAGCTCGTGGAGGACGTATTCCCAGTGCGGGAACATGTCGACGACGATGCCGCCGCCGTCCTCGGCGCGGTAGTTCCAGGAAGGGCGCTGGGCGGGCTGCCAGTCGCCCTCGAACACCCAGTAGCCGAACTCCCCCCGCACGGACAGGATCCGGCCGAAGAAGCCGCCGTCGATCAGCCGTTTCAGCTTGAGCAGGCCCGGCAGGAAGATCTTGTCCTGGACCACGCCGTGCTTGACGCCCTTCGTGTGGGCGAGGCGGGCGAGTTCGAGGGCGCCGGCCAGTCCCGTCGCCGTCGGCTTCTCGGTGTAGACGTGTTTTCCGGCGGCGATCGCCTTCTTGACGGCCGCCTCGCGGGCGGAGGTGACCTGGGAGTCGAAGTAGATGTCGACGGCCGGGTCGGCGAGCACCGCGTCCACGTCCGTCGACAGGTGTTCCAGGCCGTGGCGCTCGGCGATCTCCCGCAGCGCGTGCTCGCGGCGGCCGAGCAGGACCGGCTCCGGCCACAGCACGGTGCCGTCGCCGAGATCGAGTCCGCCCCGCTCGCGCAGGGCGAGGATCGACCGGACGAGGTGCTGGCGGTAGCCCATGCGCCCGGTCACGCCGTTCATGGCGATACGCACCGTCTTGCGTGTCACGTCAGTCCCTCCGTCAACACCGACAGCAAGCGCTTTCTATCGATGAGAAGCTAGTCCCTGCACACTGGTCGGTACAAGACCGTGTCCCCTTCGAGTTGTTCGAGGGGGCGAACACGCCGGGTCCATGGCTTTAAGGTCTGCTCGACAGTTTCTCGGAACCAGCGGCAAGAACTGGCTGTCTACGAGGGCGTACGACATGATGCGCGACCGGAGGACGACGACATGACGGTGACCCTGGCGGATGTGGCGGCCCGCGCCCAGGTCTCACCCGCGACGGTGTCGCGCGTGCTGAACGGCAACTACCCGGTGGCCGCCGCCACCCGCGAGCGGGTGCTGCGGGCGGTGGACGAGCTGGACTACGTCCTCAACGGCCCGGCGAGCGCCCTCGCCGCGGCCACCTCCGATCTGGTCGGCATTCTCGTCAACGACATCGCCGACCCGTTCTTCGGGATCATGGCGAGCGCGATCCAGGCCGAGATCGGCGGTCCCGGCGGCCGGGCGGGCGGAGAGCGGCTGGCGGTCGTGTGCAACACGGGCGGGTCGCCGGAGCGGGAGCTGACGTATCTCACGCTGCTGCAGCGGCAGCGGGCCGCGGCCGTCGTGCTGACCGGCGGGGCCGTGGAGGACGCGCCGCACGCCGCGGCGGTCGCGGCGAAGCTGCGCAAGCTCACCGAGGCCGGCACCCGGGTGGTGCTGTGCGGACGCCCGCCGGCGCCCGACACCGGGGCCGTCGCGCTGACCTTCGACAACCGCGGGGGTGCGCGCCGGCTCACCGAGCACCTGCTCGGCCTCGGCCACCGCCGCCTCGGCTACATCGCGGGGCCCGAGGAACGTACGACGACCAGGCACCGGCTGGAGGGACACCGGGAGGCGCTGGCCGCGGCGGGTGTCGAGGAGGACCCGCGCCGGACCGTGCACGGGCGCTACGACCGGCAGTCCGGGTACGAGGCCACGGTGGAGCTGCTGCGCCGCGACCCCTCCCTGACCGCCGTCGTCGCCGCGAACGACTCCGTCGCGGTGGGGGCGTGTGCGGCGCTGCGGGATGCGGGGCTGGGGATCCCGGACGATGTGTCGGTCGCCGGGTTCGACGATCTGCCGTTCAGCGTGGACGCGGTGCCCGCGCTGACGACGGTACGACTGCCGCTGGCGGAGGCGGGGGCCAGGGCCGGGCGCATCGCCATGGGGCGGGAGGAGCCGCCGCCGGGGGGTGTGGCCGCCGTCCGAGGGGAGTTGATGGTGCGGGGCTCCTCGGGGGCGCCTCGCGTCTGACCGCCGTCAGGTCGTGCTTCCGACCGCTGTCGGGTGGTGCTTCCGACCTCCGCCGGGTGACGCTTCCGACCGCCGTCAGGTGGCGCTTCCGACCGCCGCCGGGTGGCGCTTCCCGCCCGCCCACTCACCGTCGGCCGGGAAGTGACCGGCCCAGCACCGGCAGCGGCGCCTCGCCCCGGCGCCTGTCCCGGTACCAGCGCCTGCCGGAGTCGTAGGCGCGCCGTGCCCTGCGTACGGCGGCGAGCTGGTTGGCGAGGTGGACCTGGTACTTCCAGGGGGACTGGTGGCCCTGCCGTACGGACATGGCGTAGGCGAAGGAGACCGGGTCGCGGTCCAGGTAGTGGTCCAGCTGCTCGAACCAGGCCATGCTGGAGCGTGCCCCGGCCTGCACGGAGTGCAGTTCCGCGCGGCGGTGCTCGTCGTACTCCTTCAGCGCCGTCCGCGGATCCTGGTACCGGGAGAGGCTGTGGGCCAGCACGATCGCGTCGATCATGGCCAGCCGGGTCCCGGAGCCGAGCGTGAAGTGGGTGGTGTGCGCGGCGTCGCCGGCCAGGACGACATTGCCGTCGACCCACGTCTGGTTGCTGATGTGCTGGAATCGCTGCCATTTCGCCGGTTCGCCGCGTGACCTGCTGATCAGGGAGCGGCCGTCGAGCGCGCGGTGGAAGATCTTCTCCAGCAGGGGTACGGCGTCCTCAGGGTCGAGGGTGTCGAGCCCCAGGCCCTGCCAGGTCTGCGGTGCGCACTCCACGATGCAGGTGCTGATCCGCCCCTTGATCGACGGGTAGGCGTGGAACCAGATCCAGCCCGCGGGGGTCTCCTCGAAGTCGAACACGAAGCTCTGGAACTGCCGGTCCGTGCCGAGCCAGATATAGGGATTGCGGCCGGTCTCCACCTTGGTGCCGAAGTGCCCGGCCCGGCTCTGCCGGATCCGGCTGCCCGCCCCGTCGGCGGCCACGATCAGGTCGGCTTCCGGCAGGTCGGCGGGGTCCTCGAGCCGCTGCCCGTGCCGGACCTCGACGCCGAGGGAGCGCGCACGGCGGGTCAGCACGTCCAGCAGGGCGGCGCGGCCCATGCTGTAGCCGTAGCCCCCGAAGTACGCCGTACCGTCGTGCCGGCTGCCGTGGACCCGGATCTCCTGCTGCTCCCAGAGCACGGAACCGGCGCTCACCGCCCGTGCGCTCTCGGGGTCGTTGCGGTGCAGGATGTCCAGCAGGTCGTTCCAGTACACGACGCCCCAGCCGTACGTCGCCTCCGGCGGGTCGCGTTCGATCACGATGATCTCGTGCCCGGCGTCCCGCAGCTTCGCGGAGATCGAGAAGTACAGCCCTGCCGGGCCTCCACCCACGCAGACGATCCTCATCCGGTCACCGCCTCACCTGTCGTGACATGGATCCGGGTGCCCCATGGGGTCGGGCACCCGGATCCACCCTTTGCTGTCAGGGGGTGTCGATCACACCTGCCGACATTCAGTCGCAGTTGTCGTCGCCCCAACCCCAACCCCAGCCCCAGCCGCCGCCGTGGCCGTGGTGTCCCCAACCCCAGCCCCAGCCGCCGTGGTCTCCCCAGCCCCAGCCGCCGTGGTCTCCCCAGCCCCAGCCGCCGCCGTCTCCCCAACCCCAGCCGCCGCCGTCTCCCCAGCCCCAGCCGTCGCTGTGGAATCCGGCGACGACGTGGTCCGGAGCCGCGGTGGTGGCCGCTTGGGCAGCTCCCGCTCCGGCCGCGATGGCCAGGATCGGTGCCGAGCAGACCGCGATGGCCACTCTCTTGATACGGGTGGTGTGCGCGCGCATGATGAGCCCCTCTCCGAGGGTGTGATGGATTTTCAACGGCGGCCTCGACGGGCCGTCCGCCTGCGCTCGAGCCTGCGCGTAGCTCTGGGCGCACTCCGCCGTCCGGGTAGCGAGCCCGGCGGCGGATCGTCACCTCCGGTACAAAACGGACATAAGTGACGTTTGTTTCTAAACCTACGATGCGATCGCGACATAGTCAAAAGCAGGACCCGGTACCGGCCTAAAGAACGGGCAAAGAAGCGGACCCTGGTCCGGACACGCCAACTTCCCTGCGCCGCAAGCGCACTTATTGCGCCGGTGAGCGCGGCCGTGGACGCGGGCGGGCGGCGGGCCTAGGCTCGGGGGACGGCATCTCTGACTGAGTCAAGCATCCGGGGGCGATCATGACCGTCCAGGACGTCCGCGCCTTCAACCGCTTCTACACGGGCCTCATCGGCGCCCTCGACTACGGCCGCCGTCTCTACGCCCCGTACACCCTCACCGAATCCCGCGTGCTGTACGAACTCGCCCAGGTCCCGCACCTGGACGCGGTCGAGCTGCGCACCCTGCTCGACCTGGACGCCGGGTATCTGAGCCGGATCCTGAACAGATTCGAGGACGCCGGGCTGATCGAGCGCGGGCCCTCGGCGAGCGATCCGCGCCGGCGGCGCGTGCGGCTGACCGCGCGGGGGCGGGAGGCCGCCGGGCTGCTGGACGAGCGGGCCCGGGACACGGTCGGGGCCCTGCTCGACACCGTGGCCCCGGCCGACCGGCCGCGGCTGGCGGCGGCCATGCGGACCATCCAGGACATCCTCGGCGGGGAGCGCACCGGCTCCCGCGAGGCCGTACTGCGCGAGCCGCACGCCGGCGACCTCGGCTGGATCGTGCAGCGCAACGCCGCGCTGTACGCGGCCGAGTACGGCTGGAACGCCGACTACGAGGGGCTGGTCGCCCGGATCGTCGCCGACTTCGCCGAGGATCACGACCCGCATCTGGAGCGGGTGTGGATCGCCGAGTTGGCCGGGCGGCCCGTGGGCTGTGTGATGTGCGTACGGGACGAGGCTCCCGGTACCGCGCGGCTGCGGCTGCTGCTCGTCGAGCCCGAGGCGCGCGGGTACGGCATCGGCGACCGGCTGGTGCGGGCCGTGATCGACTTCGCGCGCGGGGTGGGCTACCGCGAGCTGGTGCTGTGGACCAACGACGTGCTGAGCGGCGCCCGCCGCATCTACCAGCGCCACGGCTTCGTCCTCGTCACCGAGAAACCGCACCGCTCCTTCGGCAAGGACCTGATCGGCCAGGACTGGCGGCTGAGTCTGCACCCGGCGGGCGAGTGACACGCGGCGGCCGGAATCCGTCGGCCACGACTGGCCGCCGGATCTGCGCGGATCGGGCGAGTGGCGAGTAGGGTCCGGGCCATGAAGCTGGCGTTCTCCACTCTCGGTGTCCCCGGCCTGCCCGTCCCTGAGGTCCTGGCGCTCGCGACCGCGCACGGTTACCACGGCGTCGAACTGCGCGCCCATCCCGAGGAACCGGTGCATCCCGGTCTCTCCCCCGCCGAACGCACCGAGACCGCGGCCCTGTTCAAGAGCGCCGGGGTCGACGTGCTGAGCGTCGCCGGGTACGCGCGTGTGGCCGCGCCCGGTGACGACGCCCCCGTGCTGGCGGAGATCCGCGACCTCCTCCGCCTCGCCCACGACCTGGGCGCGCCCTTCGTCCGCGTCTTCCCCGGCGGCGACCCCGAGCTCCCCCGCGAGGAGTCCGACGCCCGCGCGGCCCGGCGGCTCGGCACCGCCGCGGAGGACGCTGCCGCGCTGGGGGTGCGGATCCTGCTGGAGACGCATGACTCGCACCGCACCGGTGCCGACGCGATCCGGGTGCTGGGCCCGGTCGGACACCGGCAGGTGGGTGCGCTGTGGGACGTCATGCACACCTGGCTGGGCGGCGAGCAGCCCGCCGACACCTACGCGGCGCTCGCCCCGCATCTGGGGTATGTGCAGGTCAAGGACATCGCCTCGGCCCAGGACACGACGCCGCTGCCGCTGGGTTCGGGCGTGCTTCCGCTCACCGAGTGCGTGGATGTGCTGTGCCGGCACGGGTGGGACGGGTGGCTGTGCTGGGAGTACGAGAAGCGGTGGTACGCGTCGGCTGCGCCGCTTGCGGGGTTGCTCGGTGCCGGGCGGGATCATCTGCTGCGGTTGCTCGACGAAGCGGCCTAGTGCGGCTACGAGCCCGGGGCTGCGGGCCGCTGCCGGGTGCGGGTCCGATGTGGTTTCTCGCGCAGTTCCCCGCGCCCCTGACGGGGCGCTGCCCCGCACCGCGGATAATTCGCTGGCCGGAGTGTAGGTGCCCGATTAACCTCCCCCGGTGATCCAGCACTCGCTCATCGACGTACGGCCGCTGCGCGCCTCGCCCGTCTTCCGGCGGCTGTTGATCGGGCGGACCGTGTCCGCGCTGGGCGGGTTCATGACCGCGGTGACGGTCATGTACCAGGTGTGGGACATGACCCGCAGCACGGCGTGGACCGGCGCGGTCGGGCTCGCGCAGGCGCTGCCGCTCGCGGGGTTCGGACTGTTCGCGGGTGCCTGGGTGGACCGGGCGGACCGGCGGCGGATCTTTCTGACGGCGACGGTGGGCCAGTCGGCCTGTTCCCTGCTGCTGGCCGTGCAGGGTTTCACCGGAGGTGTCCCGGTGGCGGCCGTTCTCGCGCTGGTCGCCGCACAGTCGGCGTTCGGCGCGCTCGGCGCCCCGGCGGCCGGGGTGTTCGTGCCGCGTCTGCTGCCGAAGGACCAGGTGGCCGCGGGGCTGGCCCTCAACCAGATCACCGGTCAGTCGATGATGCTCCTCGGGCCCGCGCTGGCCGGTGTGCTGCTGGGCTGGCTGGGCATCGGGACCTGCTATCTGCTGGACGCGCTCAGCTTCGGCGTCGCCTTCTACGGCGCCTTCGGGCTGCCCGCGCTGCCGCCGCAGGGCGAGCCGTCCCGGGCGGGGGTGCACGGGGTGCTGGACGGGCTGCGGTTCCTGGCCGGGCACCGGGTGGTGCGGGGCGCGCTGATCACCGACCTCGCCGCGACCGTACTGTCCTTCCCGGTCAGCCTGTTCCCGCTGGTCAACGCCGAACGCTCCGGCAACGACCCGCGCACGCTGGGCCTGTTCCTGTCGGCCCTGGCGGTGGGCGGCATCACGGCGACGGCCCTGTCGGGCGCCGTGACCCGGCTCGGCCGGCCGGGCCCGGTCATGCTGGGCGCGGCGGCCACCTGGGGCGCGGCGCTGGTCCTCTTCGGTCTGTCGACCGACCCGTGGACCGGCCTCGCCCTGCTCGTCGTCGCCGGTGCCGGGGACGCCACCTCGGTCGTCTCCCGGTCCACGATCGTGCAGACCAGCACCCCGGACGCGCTGCTCGGCCGGGTCACGGCGGCCGAGCAGATCGTCGGCCAGGCGGGCCCCAGCCTCGGCAATGTGCGCGGCGGCCTGGTGGCCGGCTGGACCACCGGCGCGATCTCGCTGATCACCGGCGGCCTGCTGTGCCTGCTGGCGGTGGCGACGGTCGCCGCGACCACACCCGAACTGCGGGACGCGGCGCCGTAATGCGCGTCGAGGTCGAGGCGGGTTGCGGCGCACTTCGCCACACTGGCGCACAACTCCCCCTGGTGTGACACCAGTTGCTCCGATAGCTTCCGGGCACATCTGTCTCACAGGGGAGAGTACGCATGCGCAAGGCGCTCAGATGGCTGCTGGCGCTCGCCGTGTTCATAGGCACGCTGAGCACGGCGGGCGCGGCCACCGCCGCCCAGTCCGAGCCGACCGACATCAAGGACCAGCTGCTCGCCATACCGGGCATGAGCCTGATCCAGGAGAAGCCGTACCCCGGCTACCGCTACTTCGTCCTGGACTACACCCAGCCGATCGACCACCGCCACCCGGACCGCGGCACCTTCCAGCAGCGGATCACCGTGCTGCACAAGGACACCAGCCGTCCGACGGTCTTCTACACCAGCGGCTACAACGTCTCCACGACCCCCTCGCGTCGCGAGCCCACCCAGATCGTGGACGGCAACCAGGTCTCCCTGGAGTACCGCTTCTTCACCCCGTCCCGCCCCGACCCCGCCGACTGGTCCAAGCTCGACATCTGGCAGGCGGCCAGCGACCAGCACCGCGTGTTCGAGGCCCTCAAGCCGATCTACGGCGGCCACTGGATCGCCACCGGCGGCTCCAAGGGCGGCATGACGGCGACGTACTACGAGCGCTTCTACCCGAGGGACATGGACGGCGTCGTCGCGTACGTCGCGCCCAACGACGTCGTGAACAACGAGGACTCGGCCTACGACCGCTTCTTCACCACCGTGGGCACCAAGGAGTGCCGGGACCGGCTGAACGCCGTCCAGCGGGAGGCGCTGGTGCGCCGGGAGCCGCTGGAGAAGCGGTACGCGCAGTACGCCGCCGACAAGGGGTACACCTTCGACACCATCGGCGGCCTGGACAAGGCGTACGAGGCGGTCGTCCTCGACTATGTGTGGGGCTTTTGGCAGTACAGCCTGCTGAAGGACTGCGACACCGTCCCGGCGCACGCGGCCACCGCGAGCGACGACGAGATCTGGAACTCGGTCGACACCATCTCCGGGTTCTCCGCCTACACCGACCAGGGTCTTGAGCAGTACACGCCGTACTACTACCAGGCGGGTACCCAGCTCGGCTCGCCCACCATCCACTTCCCGTACATCGAGCGGAAGTTGATCCGCTACGGCTACCAGCCGCCGCGCAACTTCGTGCCCCGCTCCATCCCGATGCGCTTTAAGCCGTACGCCATGCGGGACGTGGACACGTGGGTCCGGCATCACGCCACGCACATGCTCTTCGTGTACGGCCAGAACGACCCCTGGGGTTCGGAGCGGTTCCGGCTCGGTACGGGTGCGCGTGACTCGTACGTCTTCACGGCGCCCGGTCTGAACCACGGCGCGAACGTCGCGGGCCTGGTGCCGGATCAGAAGGCGCTCGCCACGGCCCGGATCCTGGAGTGGGCCGGGGTTTCGGCCGCGGATGTGGCCCGGGCCAAGCCGTTGGCCGCGTTCGACGGCCGCCTGGATGTCCGGGATCCCGAGCGCGAGCCCGCGTTGCGGCCGTAGGCCGGACCGAGCGGTGCGGAAGCGGTGCCTGTGCGCCGTCACAACCGGCGCGCACAGCCCACCGGCCTGGTCCCGCCCACCTCGACGTACAACACCGTCGACGCCGGGCAGTCCGCCCGCGTCGGTGCCGCCTTCGTGATGCGGTACTGCGGCGGGTGTTCGCCGGAGCCGTCGCAAGGGGTCTCGCGGACCTGGCCCCTGCCGGAGGTGTACACGCAGTCGCCGGGGATCGTGCGCGGGCCGCCCCCGCCGCCGGGGTCACCGGGGTGCGGGGGCTCCAGGTTGCGCATGCAGGCGTAGCCCGGGGAGATCGCCGCCTGGGCGCTGATGTGCAGCACGAAGTCGGTCGTCGCCGGGCACAGGGGGCCGTCGGCGACCGCACCGTCGTAGCGGGCGACGACCTTGGCCGCCGCCCGTTCGCTCGCGCAGGGCACCTCGGTGAAGCTGGTCGTGCCGAAGGAGCTGCACTCGCCGACCGCGAGGAACTCCGCGCCGTAGCCGCCGGTCGTGACCGGGGTGGGGCGGGCGTCGCCGACGGGGGCGCCCGCCGCTCCCCGGCAACCGGTCAGCAGGGCGGCCAGCAGCAGGCACGCGAGTCCTGCGGCACCCTTCCCACGCATCGCACCCCCCTGACCCCCCCGTCCAGCGTGGCCCTTGGTGGTACGGCCACGCCAGACATCCGGGAGGGTTTCCGCCTGTTGGGGGTGTTACGCCCGGTGTGTGGCGTACGGCTAGTACGTCAGCCCGTGCCCGATCGGGTACAGCACCTGTGTGGGGTCGTCGGCCCGTTGCACCGGCACCGGCAGCCTGCCGCGCGGCGACACGCCTCCGGCGATCACCCGTGCGGCGGCGCGCAGCTCGACGTCGGTCCAGCCGTAGGACGCCAAGCAAGCCTTGACGGACGGGAATTGGGCCACGTCGCAGGGGTTGCGGATCGCGAGTGCGGCCAGTGGCCTGCCCGTCGACAGCAGCTGCTCCAGCAGCGTGCGCTGTGCGTTCGCCGCCGTGACGTTGTACGTCGCCACCACCACCGCGTCCGCGTCCTGCGTGGCCGTGACCGCCTGGGCGATGGTCGCGGCGGAGGGTGAAGTGCCGGTGGACAGGGCCGTGGCGGTGAAGCCCAGCTCGGTGAGGGCGGCGGCCAGGACGGCGGTGGGCGGGCCGGTGGTGCCGGAGGGGGAGGCCGGGTCCGCGCCCACGACCAGGATCCGGCGCTCGGTGCGCGGGGAGAAGGGGAGGACCTGGTCCTCGTTGACCAGCAGGGTCGTGGTCCGCCCGGCGATCTCGTCGGCGGCCGCCAGGTGCGCCTTGGTGCCCACCGTGTGCTCGACACTCCCCGGCCGGCCGCCGCGCGGGCCGTCGAAGAGCCCGAGCCGGGACTTCAGCCGCAGGATGCGCAGGATCGATTCATCCAGGCGGGACTCGGTCAGCTCGCCGTTCTGGACGGCGTTCAGCACCGCGTTCCAGGCCACGTCGAGGAACGGCGGATTGAGCAGCTGGTCGACCCCGGCCTTCAGTGCGAGCACCGGCACGCGGTCGTCGCCGTACTTGGTGCGGACGCCCTCCATGCCGAGGGAGTCGGTGATCACGACCCCGTCGTAGCCGAGTTCGCCGCGCAGGATGCCGGTGAGGATCGAGGGGGAGAGGGTGGCCGGGTCGCCGGAGTCGTCCAGGGCCGGGAACTGGATGTGCGCGGTCATGATGGAGTCGATGCCCGCGGCGACCGCGGCCCGGAAGGGTACGGCGTCCAGCTTCTCCCACAACTCGCGGCTGTGGGTGATGACCGGGAAGCCGGTGTGGCTGTCGGTGGCGGTGTCGCCGTGGCCCGGGAAGTGCTTGGCGGTCGCCGCGACCCGGGACGCTTGATAGCCCTTCACCTCGGCGGCCACCAGTGCGGCGACCGCGTCCGGGTCGGCGCCGAACGACCGTACGCCGATGACCGGGTTGGCCGGGTTGACGTTGACGTCGGCGTCCGGGGAGTAGTCCTGGTTGATGCCCATCGCGCGCAGCTCGGCGCCGGAGATGCGGCCGAGGGTGTGTGCGTCGGCGCGGGAGCCTCCGGCGCCGATCGCCATGGCCCCGGGGAAGAGGGTGGCGGGCTTGCCGACCCGGCAGACCGCGCCGTGCTCCTGGTCGGTGGCGATGAGCACCGGCAGGCCGCGCGGCTGGTCGAGGGAGGCCTGCTGGATGCCGTCGGAGAGGGCGGCGATCTGCTGCGGGTTCCGGGTGTTGTGGGTCCAGGTGAAGTAGATGATCCCGCCGACGCGGTACTTCGCGATCAGCTCGGCGGCGGTGCGGACGCCGATCTCCTTGAGGTTGGCATCGATGTCGGCCTGGTCGGGGTCGGTGGCGGAGTGGCCGTAGACCCGCATCACGAAGAGCTGGCCGACCTTCTCCTGAAGCGTCATCCGGGAGATCAGGGCGCGCAGCCGGCGGTCCTCGGCGGGTGCGGCGGCGCGGGCGGTGGCCGGTACGGTCAGCGCGGCGGTGAGGCCCGCGGTCGCGGCGAGGACGGCGCGTCTGGAGGGTGTTGCGGCGTTTCCGGTGCTTCCCGTGCTTCCCGTGCTGGTGTCGTGCACGTGCGCTCCTTCCAGAGGAGAACCGCTGAAGGAAACTTCCGAGGAGCCACCAATATCCGGGAAGTTTCTTTCCGTCAAGGGAATGCACAGTAACCAGTGAGGGGCCGCCGTCGGCGCATTGAGGGGGCGTGCCGACGGCGGCGGGCCGGTTCCCGCAGCCGCGGCGTCCAGGTCATGGACATCGCGTCCCGGCACGCAGCGGTAGCGGCCATCATGGCGGGCATGCCCGCAGTCGACATCCCCGGTTCCAAGTCCATCACCGCCCGCGCGCTCTTCCTCGCGGCCGCCGCCGACGGCGTCAGCACCCTCGTACGGCCCCTGCGCTCCGACGACACCGAGGGCTTCGCCGAGGGCCTGACCCGGCTCGGCTACCGGGTGGGGCGCACCCCCGAAGCCTGGCAGCTGGACGGCCGCCCGCAGGGACCGGCGCTCGCCGAGGCCGACGTCTACTGCCGCGACGGCGCCACCACCGCCCGCTTCCTGCCGGTCCTGGCCGCCGCCGGGCACGGCACCTACCGCTTCGACGCCTCCGCGCAGATGCGCCGCCGCCCGCTCGGCCCGCTCACCCGCGCCCTGCGCGACCTCGGCGTCGACCTGCGGCACGAGGAGGCCGAGGGCCACCATCCGCTCACCGTCCGGGCGGCCGGCGTCGAGGGCGGCGAGGTGGTGCTGGACGCCGGGCAGTCCTCCCAGTACCTGACCGCACTGCTCCTGCTCGGCCCGCTGACCCGCCAGGGCCTCCGGATCCGGGTGACCGACCTGGTCTCGGCGCCGTACGTGGAGATCACGCTCGCGATGATGCGGGCGTTCGGGGTGGAGGTCGTCCGGGACGGTGACGGCGAGGTGTACGACGTCCCGCCGGGCGGCTACCGGGCCACCACCTACGCCATCGAGCCGGACGCCTCCACCGCGAGCTACTTCTTCGCCGCGGCCGCCGTCACCCCGGGCCGCGAGGTGACCGTGCCCGGTCTCGGCACCGGCGCGCTCCAGGGCGATCTGCGTTTCGTCGAGGTGCTGCGGCGGATGGGCGCCGAGGTGGAGATCGGGGCGGACCGGACGACCGTACGCGGTACGGGGGTGCTGCGCGGGCTCACCGTGAACATGCGGGACATCTCCGACACCATGCCGACGCTGGCCGCGATCGCGCCGTTCGCCTCGGGACCGGTCCGCATCGAGGACGTGGCCAACACCCGGGTGAAGGAGTGCGACCGGCTTCAGGCCTGCGCGGACAACCTCCGGCGGCTCGGGGTCGACGTGGCGACCGGCCCCGACCGGATCGAGATCCGGCCCGGCACCCCGGCCCCCGGCACCGAGATCAAGACCTTCGGCGACCACCGCATCGTGATGTCCTTCGCGGTGACCGGCCTGCGCACGCCCGGTCTGTCGTACGACGATCCCGGCTGCGTCCGCAAGACGTTCCCGGGGTTCCACGAGGCGTTCGCGAGGCTGCCGGAAGCGAGTTGACCGGGCGGCCGCGAGCCGGCCGGGCGTCAGGGCCGGGCGGCCGTCAGCACAGGATCCACCCCGAGCTGACCCCCGGCCGCCCCACATTGCCCTTGATCCACACGCAGCGGTGGCCGGCGTGGACCGTCACCGGGCCCGCGTGGTGCCGGTAGCGGCCCTGGTCGACGACCGGGCGGGTGCCGCGCGCCTGGACGCTGACGGACATCGTCTGCGTGGGGCCCGGGTGCCGGGCCACGGTGACGGCGCAGACGTAGCCGTCGCGCTTGTAGACGTGTGTCACCCCGGTGCTGAACGGCAAGGTCCGCACCTCGCGCCCGGCGCAGCCGGCGCCGGTGGCCGCCTGGGCCGTGCCCGCTGTCACGAGGCCGATCGTCCCGAGCGCGGCCAGCACGGCCGCGCCGAGCGCCAGACGCCGGCGTATCCCACTACTGTCCACTGTCGTCCTCCCCCTGAGGCGGTCCGTACACCCCCGTTGCCGTACTGATGTACGGACGCACAACGTATGTCGGATGGTTGCACGGCCGTCAGGGGAACGCGTCGGCAGGGGGCCGTCAGCGGGAGGCGGTGACCGGCTCCTCCGGTTCGGGGCGGCCGACGAAGGTGCGCCACAGCTCGGCGTACCGGCCGTCGCGGGCCAGGAGCTCGTCGTGGGTGCCGTCCTCCGCGACCCGGCCGTGGTCCATCACCACCACCCGGTCCGCGCGGGCCGCCGTGGTCAGCCGGTGGGCGACCACCAGTGTCGTACGACGGCCGGCCAGGCGGTCGGTGGCCTGGTTGACCTGGGCCTCCGTGGCCAGGTCGAGGGCGGCCGTGGCCTCGTCCAGCAGAAGGATGTCCGGGTCGACCAGTTCGGCGCGGGCGAGCGCGATCAGCTGGCGCTGGCCTGCCGAGAGATTGCGTCCGCGCTCGGCGACCTCGTGCAGGTAGCCGCCCTCCAGCGTGGCGATCATCTCGTGCGCGCCCACCGCCCGCGCCGCCGCCTCCACCTCGGCGTCGGTGGCGTCCGGGCGGCCGTAGGCGATGGCGTCCCGGATGGTGCCAGGGAAGAGGTACGCCTCCTGGGGGACGACACCCAGGCGGTGCCGGTACGAGGTCAGGTCCAGGGCGCGCAGATCCGTGCCGTCGACCGTGACCCGGCCGACGGTGGGGTCGTAGAAGCGCGCGACCAGCTTGACGAGCGTCGACTTTCCGGCGCCCGTCTCGCCGACGAAGGCCACCGTCTGCCCGGCGGGGATCGTCAGGTCGATGCCGGTCAGGGCAGCGTCGCCCGCATCGGCGGCCCCGTACGCGAAGCGCACACCCTCGAAGGCGATGTCACCGCGCAGCGACAGCACCTCCAGCGGCTCGTCCGCCGACTTCGTGGACGTCGGCTCGCGCAGCAGCTCCTGGATACGGCCCAGGGAGACCGTGGCCTGCTGGTAGCCGTCGAAGACCTGGGACAGCTGCTGGACGGGCGCGAAGAACAGGTCGATGTAGAGCAGGTACGCGACCAGGGCGCCCGTCGTCAGGGTCGCCGCCGCCACCCGGCCCGCACCCGCCATCAGCACGGACGCCGCCGCGACCGACGACAGGAACTGCACGAAGGGGAAGTACACGGAGATCAGCCACTGGCCGCGGATGCGGGCGCGCCGGTAGCTGTCGCTGCGCTCGGCGAACCGCCGCCCGCCGTCCCGCTCGCGCCGGAACGCCTGCACGATCCGCAGCCCGGCGACCGACTCCTGCAGGTCGGCGTTGACCGTCGACACGCGCTCGCGGGCGAGTTCGTACGCCCGCACGCTCGCCCGGCGGAAGAAGAAGGTCGCGACGATCAGCGGGGGCAGCGTCGCGAAGACCACGAGGGCGAGCTGGAGGTCGATCACCAGCAGGACGGCCATGATGCCGAAGAAGGTGACGACCGAGACGAACGCCGTGACCAGTCCGGTCTGCAGGAAGGTGGACAGCGCGTCGACATCCGTCGTCATCCGGGTCATGATCCGGCCGGTCAGCTCGCGCTCGTAGTAGTCGAGCCCGAGCCGCTGGAGCTGCGCGAAGATCTTCAGCCGCAGCGTGTACAGCACCCGCTCGCCGGTACGGCCGGTCATCCGGGTCTCGCCGATCTGCGCGGCCCACTGGACGACGACGGTGAGGAGGGCCAGCAGGGACGCGGACCAGATGGCCCCGAGGGCCATCTTCGTCACGCCCGAGTCGATGCCGTGCCGGATCAGCACCGGCAGCAGCAGGCCGGTGCCCGCGTCCAGGGCGACCAGCAGCAGGCTGAGGAGCAGGGGCACACCGAAGCCGCGCAGCAGGCGGCGCAGGCCGTAGGAGTCCTCGCGGCGGACCGCCCGGGCCTCGTCGACGTCCGGGGTGTCGGCGGCCGGGGGCAGCGCGTCCACCTGGGCGAGCAGCTCGGGGGTGGCGGGGGTGCCGCTGAGCGCCTGGTCCTTGGGGGTACGGTCGCCGGTCCACAGCCGGGGGGTCACGCCCCGCTCGGCGTCGAACTCGGCGTCCAGCTCCTCGCGGACGGAGGTGTCCTCCCGCACCGCGGCGGGCGCGGCGTGCCCCGGGGAGACCCCGCCCAGCTCGTCCGGGTCGGTGAGCAGGCGGCGGTAGAGGGCGGATCGCCGCTGGAGTTCCTCGTGGGTGCCGAGGTCGGCGAGCCGGCCGCCGTCGAGGACGGCGATGCGGTCGGCGAGGTTGAGGGTGGAGCGGCGGTGCGCGATGAGGAGGGTCGTACGGCCTTCCATCACCTGCTTGAGGGCCTCGTGGATCTCGTGCTCGACGCGGGCGTCCACGGCCGAGGTGGCGTCGTCCAGGACCAGCAGGCGGGGGTCGGTGAGCAGGGCGCGGGCGAGCGCGATGCGCTGGCGCTGGCCGCCGGAGAGGGTCAGGCCCTGCTCGCCCACCGTGGTGTCGTAGCCCTCGGGGAGTTCGGCGATGAAACGATCCGCCTGGGCGGCGCGGGCGACGGTCTCGATCTCCTCCTGGGTGGCGTCCGGGCGGCCGTAGGCGATGTTGTTGCGCACGGTGTCCGAGAAGAGGAAGGAGTCCTCGGGGACGAGCCCGATCGCCGACCTGAGCGAGTCCAGGGTCAGCTCGCGGACGTCGTGGCCGCCGATCAGGACGGCGCCGTGGGTGACGTCGTAGAAGCGCGGGAGCAGGAGGGAGAGGGTGGACTTGCCGGAGCCGGAGGAGCCGACGACGGCCAGGGTCTCGCCGGGCCGGATCTCGAAGGTCAGTCCGTCCAGGACCTTGGATCCGCCGTCGTAGCCGAAGGACACGTCGTCGAACTCGACGGTCGCGGGCGCGTCGGCGGGGAGGGTCTTGGTGCCTTCCCGGAGCGTCGGCTCGGTGTCGATCAGCTCCAGGACGCGCTCGGTGCCGGCGCGGGCCTGCTGGCCGACCGTGAGGACCATCGCGAGCATGCGGACCGGGCCGACCAGCTGGGCGAGGTAGCTGGAGAAGGCGACGAAGGTGCCGAGCGTGATGTGCCCGCGCACGGCCAGCCAGCCGCCGAGGGCCAGCATGGCGACCTGGCCGAGGGCCGGGACGGCCTGCAGGGCGGGGGTGTACTTGCTGTTCAGCCGGATCGTGCGCAGCCGCCCCGCGAACAGCTTGCGCCCGACCTCCCTGAGCTTCCCGGTCTCCTGCTCCTCCTGCCCGAAGCCCTTCACCACGCGTACGCCGCTCACCGCGCCGTCGACCACGCCCGCGACGGCGGCGGCCTGGGCCTGGGCGTACCAGGTGGCGGGGTGCAGCTTGCTGCGGCTGTGCCTGGCTATGTAACCCAGCGCGGGCGCGACGGCGAGCGCGACCAGCGTCAGCGGCAGCGACAGCCACGCCATGATCACCAGGGAGATCAGGAAGAGCAGGACGTTCCCGATGGTCATCGGGAGCATGAAGAGCAGGCCCTGGATCAGCTGGAGGTCGCTGGTGGCCCGGCCGACGACCTGCCCGGTGGACAGCTCGTCCTGGCGGCGGCCGTCGAGACGGGTGATCGTGCCGTACATCTCGGTCCGCAGGTCGTGCTGGACGTCGAGGGCGAGGCGGCCGCCGTAGTAGCGGCGGATGTAGGTGAGCACGTAGACGAGGAGGGCCGCGCCGATCAGGGCGCCGGCCCAGGGGGCCATGGAGCGGGTGTGGTTCCCGATCACGTCGTCGATGATCACCTTGGTGATCAGCGGGACGACGGCCATGACGGCCATTCCGGCGAGGGACGAGCCGAGGGCCAGGACGACGTCCTTCGGATACCGCCAGGCGTATGCCGCCAGGCGCCGTGCCCATCCCCGTTGCGCTGCCACGCGGGTGCCTTCCTGTTGTCCTGCTCTACCGGAAGGCACCAACGCGGATGGGGGTCGATTTCATCCCTCTGTAACAAAGCGCTCCGCTGGTTCGGCTGAGTTCGGCCGTTTTTCGTGAACCGCCCCGTTGAAAGCGTCAGCCCTGCGGCGGTACCGCGACGAAGGCCTCGCTGGGCCGGCTGGTCGGGGTGTAGACCGCGGTGCCGGGGGTGGTCGGCACGATGTCCTTGTGGATGGCCTTGGCGACGTTCTGGATGGTGGTGACGCCGTAGTCCATGGTGCTGTCGTCCTGCGTCAGCACCGAGATCATGTAGTCGTGCCCGGCGCCGTTGAAGGTGCCGAGGCTGTGCACCCGCCAGCCGTGCGTCGCGCGCTGCAGCCAGCCGTTCTTGACGTGCACGGAGACCGTGGACGGCGCGCCGGCCGGGGTGCCCCAGCGCTGGGAGGAGATGACCTCGCCCATGAGCTTCAGGATGTAGGCGCGGGAGTTGTCGCTCAGCACGCCGTTCTTGGCGGTGATGAGCTTGAGCAGCTTCTGCTCGTCGGTGACGTTCTCCTGGGTCAGGCCCCAGTAGCCGTTCGTGCCGGGCACGGTGTTCGTCATCCCGGCGGCGGCCAGGAAGCCCTTGATCTTCGTCAGGCCCAGCTGCTTCCACAGTGTGGTCGTCGCGTTGTTGTCCGACTGGGTGATCATGGCCTTCGCGAGCGAGGCCTCCCGGTCCGTCAGATAGCGGTTGTGCTTCTTGGCGTCCCACAGCAGCGTGGCGAGCACGGTGACCTTGACGGTGCTGGCCGAGTCGTAGGAGCTGGTGGCACGCAGGGTGCAGGTGGTGCTGGTACCGCGGTCGTACAGGCCGATGGCGACCGTGCCCTTGCGGCCTGCGAGGGCGGCCGTGATGTCCTTCTGCAGCTTCGCGGCGAGGCCCGCCTTCGCGGACGTACAGCTGACGGTGGGCGTGGCCGCGGCGGCCGGGGTGGCGGCGGTGAGGGCGGTGACGGCCGGTATGAGCAGCGCGGCGGCGAGCGCGCCGGTACGCCTTGATGTCCGGGGATTCATGCCCCAGTTGACTCACGGAGGCAGCCGAATGGTTGCACATCCGTTCCCGCCAAGGGGATTCGACGCCCTTACCCGGCTTTCACCGACCCACAGCTTCCGCCCAGGTGCACCACAGCGCGCTCCCATCGCCGGTCTGCAGGGTGCAATGGTGACATCTGCCACCGATCCCCTCCCCGACGCCACGACGGCGACCCCCGCTCCCCCGGCACCGGACGCCGTGGCGCCGGAGCGCGCACCACGCTGGTCGCTGCCCGTGCTGCTCGCGATCCTGCTGCTGGCCGCCGTGCTGTACACCTGTAACCTGTCCGGCTCCGGCCTCAACAGCTTCTACAGCGCGGCCATTTACAGCGGCACCCAGAACTGGAAGGCCTGGTTCTTCGGCTCGCTCGACGCCGGGAACTTCCTCACCGTCGACAAACCGCCGTTCGCCGACATGGTGATGAGCCTGTCGTGCCGGATCTTCGGCTTCGGCACCTGGCAGATGATGCTGCCGGAGGTCGCGGCCGGGCTCGCCACGATCTGGATCCTGCACTCCAGCGTGAAGCGGGCCTTCGGACACGCTGCCGCAGCGGTGGCCGCACTGGTCCTCGCGCTGACCCCGATCACCGTCGCCATCAACCGGGACAACAACCCCGACACGATCCTCGTCCTGCTGATGGTCGGCGGCGCGGCGCTCGCCCTGCGCGCGGTGCGCAACGGCAGGCTGCTGCCGCTGCTCGGCTCGGCGGTGTGCTTCGGCCTCGCCTTCAACACGAAGATGCTGGCCGGGTACATCGCGCTGCCCGCCGTCTTCGCGGTCCACCTCCTCGCCGCGCGCCCGAAGCTCGTACGGCGGATCGTGAACCTGCTGATCGCCGGGGTGGTGCTGGCGGTCTCCAGCTTCTGGTGGGCCATCGCCGTGTCCCTCGTCCCCGCCTCCGAGCGGCCGTACATCGGCGGTTCGACGGACGGCACCGCCTGGAACCTGATCATGGGCTACAACGGCCTCGGCCGGATCTTCGGCGGCGAGGGCAACGGTGGCGGAGGCGGGGGCGGCGGGGGCGGCTTCTCCGGCTCCGCCGGTCTCGGCCGCATGTTCAACGACATCCTCGGCGGCCAGATCTCCTGGCTGCTGCCCTTCTCGGCCATCACCCTCGTCGCCGGCCTGATCCTGTGCGGCCGCGCCCCGCGCACCGACCTCACCCGGGCCGCGCTCATCCTGTGGGGCGGCTGGACGGTGCTGCACTACGTCACCTTCGCCACCGCCGAGGGCACGATGCACCCGTACTACACGACCGCCCTCGCGCCCGGCATCGCGGCGCTGTGCGGAGGCGGTGGCGTACTGCTGCTGCGCGCGTTCCGCACCGACAAGCGCTGGGCCTGGGTCCTGCCGGCCGGCCTGGCGGTAACGGCTGTCTGGGCGATCGTGTTGCTGCGCCGGGCCTCTGGCTGGCACACCTGGCTGTGGCCGAGCGTCGGTGTGGTCATGGCGGCGGCGATCGCCGGCCTGTTCGTCTTCCGCTCGGGGGGCCGGGTACGGCTGTTCGCGGCCTCCGTCGCTGCGGCGGTCGTCGCGGCACTCGCGGGCCCGGCGGCGTACGCCTGGTCGGTGCCGTCCGGTTCGGGCGGCGGCATGAGCGGGGTGAACCCGACGGCCGGCCCGTCGACGGGCGGCGGCTTCGGCGGAGGCCCTGGCGGGGCCGGTGGCCGGGGCGGCGCCGGGGGCTTCCCGGGCGGCGGGGAGATGCCCGGGCAGAACGGCGGCCGGGGCGGCGGGAACGCCGAGGCGGGCGGGGGCCTTCCCGGCGGAGCCGCCGGCGGGCAGCAGGCCGGTGGGTTCCCTGGCGGCGAGGAGAACGGTGACCTCCCCGGCGGCCAGGGCTCGCCGGGCGGCGCCGCCCCGTACGGCACCGCGCCGTACGGAACCGGCACCGGCGGCTCGGGAAGCACGGGCGGCCGCATGGGAGGAGCCGGTATGCGCGGCGGCATGAAGGGCGGCGGCATGGGCGGCGCGAGCAGCGAGCTGGTCGCGTACCTGAAGAAGCACCAGGACGGCGCCACCTGGCTGCTCGCCGTCCCCAACTCGCAGAGCGCGGCCCAGATCGAGCTGAGCGCCAAGGCGCCGGTCATCTCCATGTGGGGCTTCACCGGCACCGACGAGGCGATGACCGTCGCCAAGCTCGAGGAGCTGGTGAAGAAGGGCGAGTTGCACTACATCCAGCTCGGCGGCGGCATGATGGGCGGCGGCCCCGGAGGGGGCGGCAACAGCGTGTCGTCCGAGGTCACGGCCTGGGTGAAGAAGCACGGGACGCTGGTGAAGGAGAGCGCGTACGGCAAGAGTTCGACGTCGTCACAGAGCAACCAGTCGGCTCTCTACCGCCTGGACCCCTCGGACGCCGGCTGAGGCGGACAGAGGCGGACCAGGTCAGGGCGCGCCTGACACGCCATCTGCGCAGGTCGGTCGGCGGCTCCTGCCCTGTGGGGGGAATGTTGCTCAGGCCGCCCGCGGAAGGTACGCCAGGCCGTGCGCCCCCGGTTCGCCCCGTTTCGGGATGTTCAGGCGGGTCAGGGTGCTCGTGGTCTCCAGGTCGATGATGTCGACCGTCGACGAGGAGACACAGGCGACGTAGGCGAGCCGGCCGTCGGGGGAGGAGTGGATGGTCAGCGGGAAGAGGCCGACCTCGACGTCACCGAGGTGTTGATGGGTGGCGGCGGAGAAGACCGTGAGGCGGCCCGGTGCCTGGCGGCCGAGGGGGGACGCCGGGTCGGGGGTCATACGGAGCTGGCCGGCGAGCAGCTTGCCCGTCGGCGTCACGTGCACCGGCACCACGACGTGCTCCGTGGGCAGGGTGGCGGTCACGGACAGGGTGCGGGTGTCGATCACTCGGATGCCGGGCGTGTGCCCCTCGGGCGCGCCCGCGTACGGGGCGGCCACGAAGACCTGCGTGCCGTCGGCGGAGACCGCCAGTCCCTCGCTGCCCGGTACCTCCACCTTCGCCGTGAGGGCGCCCTGGTCGAGGTCGACCACCGAGACGAACGGCGCCTCCTTGTTGGTGGCGTATCCCGTCCGGCCCGCCGGGTCGATGGCGAACCAGTGCGGTCCGGGTGCGTCGGTGTCGATCCGGCCCAGGGGGCGGCGAGTGGCGGTGTCGATCACGACCACTCCGCCGGGGCGGTCCGCCGAGCCCTCCACACTGACGTAGAGGCGGCTGCGTGCCGGGTCCAACGCCAGTCCGTGCGGGCCGTGTTCGGGGGCGATGTCGATGACCTCCACGATCCGGCGGCTGTCGGGGTCGATGGCGGTCAGCTGGGTGCGGCGGCCGCTGTTGGCGTGGTAGTAGCCCGAGCGGTACGACGTGCTGCACCACAGCAGGCGTTGTGCCGGGTCGAAGCACAACTCGTGGGGTTCGGCGGTGACTTCGGTCGTACCGAGGTGGCGGTCGGAAGCGGCGTCGTAGAACGAGACCGTCGGCCCGCTCTGGCTGACCACGGCCAGCACATCGCCTTCTCGACCGGCACGGGGTGACTGCTGCACAGGTGTCTCCTCGAACAGCTTCATAAAGGGTCTTCGTGGACACCTCCACCCTCCGCCCGGGAGAATTCCGCCGCAATGCAAAGATCGGCAGGGCATTATTGCCTCAGACGTAAAGGCACAGCTCAGGAGCCGCTTTCGATGGATCTCAATCTGCTGCGTGCCTTGGACGCCCTGCTCCAGGAGAACAGCGTCACCCGCGCCGCCGAGCGGCTCGGCACCTCGCCCGCGGCGGCGAGCCGCATGCTGGCCCGGCTCCGCCGTGCCGTCGGCGATCCGCTGCTGGTGCGCGCCGGTCAGCGGATGGTGCCGACACCGCGAGCGCTGGAACTCCGCGAGGAGGTGGCCGTGTTGCTGCGCGGCTGCGACAACGTCCTGCGGCCCGGCGCCGGTTTCGACGCGGCGCGTCTTCAGCGCACGTTCACGGTGCAGGCCACCGACCTGCTGCTGACCGGACTGGCCGGGACGCTGACGGACCGCATCCACGCGGAGGCCCCGCACGTGGACGTGGTCTTCCTGCCGGAGGCGGTGGAGGGCGGCCCGGCGCTGCGGCAGGGGCTGGTGGACGTCGAACTGGGCGTCCTGGAGCATCTGGACCCCGAGATCCACACCCGGCGCCTCACACGCACGCACCTGGTCGGTCTCGCCCGCAGCGGCCATCCCCTCTTTGACGGGCGAACCGACGGGCGGACCGACGGGCGGGTCGACGTCCGCCGGTTCGCCGCGGTCGGTCACATCGGCGTCTCCCGGCTCGGCAAACGCACCGGACCGATCGACCGCGCGCTCGCCGACCTCGGGCTGCGGCGCCGGACGGCGGTCGTCGTACCCAGTCACACGGCCGCGATGATGCTGGCCCGGTCCACCGATCTCGTCGCGCTGACCCTGGCCGACTGGCTGCCCGGCACCATCGCCGCCCTCGGCCTGCGCACCTTCCCCGTCCCCCTCGATCTCGCCCCTGTCGACCTCGGGATGGCCTGGCACCCCCGCAACTCGGCCGACCCGGGGCACCGCTGGTTCCGCGACCATCTGGCGGCCGCGGTCCTGGCGCCGTCCCAGCACGCCTGACGGAGCGGCTACCGTTCCGGGCCGAAGCAGTGCCGCTCGCCGTTGCGGACCAGACAGGCGCGCACCCGGTCCAGGTCACCGGGGTTCGCGGCGACCATCGGAGTCGACAGGGAGTCCTTGGCGTCGTACCGGTCCTTGACCTCGATCCGCAGGGGCGCGTGATGCGGTACGAGGATCTCCGCCCGGTCCCCCACCTTCCCGAGGTCGATCCGCGCCCACACCGCGGCGCAGGCGGTACTGTGCCGGAGCTTGATGACAGTCGGCCCGGGGAAGCTCCGCCGGCCGAGGGTCACCGGCACGGGGTCGGCTCCGCAGCCGTACGTCTCGGGGTCCTTGCCGGTGCAGCCGCTGCCGTGGCAGCCCTTCGCCGGTGCGGGCACGGGGGAGGACGGGGACGCGGACGGGCCCCGGCCGGACTCGCTGAAGGCGCCGGTGGCCGCCAGTGACACCACGACCGCAGCGACCGTGAGCCCGCCGCCCACGACTCCGGCGAGCAGGCCACGCCGGGCCGGACGCCTGGGCGCGCGGCCGGCGTCCTCGGGCGGACGCGGCTCGGACGGCGGTGCGGGTGACGGCGCGCCCGCGAGGCGGCTCCCGCCCTCCCTGCTACGCCCGCCTTCTGTGCGCCCACCCGCTCCCCGCCCGCTCATCGCCGCGTCCGCCAGCTCCCACAGCGCGAGCGGCCGAGCCGGGTCCGCGCCCGCCAGTTCGCACAGGTCCGCGACCGCCTGCCGGGGCGGCACCGTCCTGCCGTTGAGATAGCGGTCCCAGGACGACTTGCTGTACGGCGTCTTCGCGGCCAGTGCGGCCAGGCTCAGCCCGGTGCCGATCCGCAACCCGCGCAGGGCCTCCGCCAGCCGCTCGCACTCCACCGGCCGGTCGCCGGACGCGGCGCCGGACGTCATTTCCGCAGCACCCCCCAGGTGTCCTCGCCGATGACCCCGTCCACGCGCAGGTGCGCCCCCTGCTGCAACCGCTCCACCGCGCGCTCGGTGCGGGAGCCGAACGCCCCGTCGGCCATCCCCGGCGAGAAACCGTGGTGGCGCAACAGGCACTGCGCCTCCACGACGGACCACTGCGCCGATCCCGGGCCGATCAGGCCGACGCGGGTCGTGCTGTACCCCGCGTACAGCAACCCGTCCTTGGCGCGGTGCACCCGGCAGGGGTAGTCCTTGTCGGCCCGGTACACGAACGCCCCGTTCGCCGCCCCCGTCCCCGAGGCCGGTGACGTGGCGTCCGCCGAGACCGGCCGGTCGCCGGTCCGGTCCCGACCGCCGTCCCACGGCGCGGCCACCAGCAGGACGATCACCGCGGTCACGAGCACGGCCGAGGCCAGTACGACGGCGCGCATCCGCCGTCCCCCACCGCGTCCCGCCGGTTCCTCCCCGCCAGGACCGGAGTCCACCCCCGGCTCCGGCTCCCCCGCCCGACCGGCACCCTCCCCTCCCCTCCCCGCCGCCACGGCCACCTCGTGCAGGGCCAGCAGCCGGGCCGGGTCGGCGCCGCAGGCGCGGGCCAGTGCCGCCACCGCCTGCTGCGGTGGCACCGCCCGGCCGTTGAGGTAGCGGTCCCAGGAGGCGCGGCTGTAGCCCGTCCGGGCGGCCAGCGCCTGCAGACCGAGGCCGCTGTGGTCCTTGATCCGGCGCATCTGTACGGCGAGTTGCCGCACTCGCGGGTCGAGCGAGTCCGGCAACTGCTTCCAACGAGACATGCTCCACCCCATGTCTGCTGCGACTTCCCGGACGAGGATGCCCCACCAAGAGCGCGCGGTTCCGTGACCTGCCGTGCGGGCGCATGGTTTCGGCCGCCTCACCCGGCGTCCACGCGTCCCGCCGGTAACTCACGGCACGGGGTGTTTGTGCAGGTCGGAGGGTGGGACGTCCCGCGCCCGCGGCAACTGTCCGGCAGGCCTGGCCCCGTCCTGGACTCGGCCTGCACTGTCGGTGGTGCACGGCGGGCGGTGCGGTCCACCCCGCACCGCCCCAGGCACTCGGCGGCCCGCCCTCACGGGGGTGGGGCGGGCCGCCCCGAGCAACCGACCCAAGGAGCATCCATGCGATTCCGCATCGCGACCGCAACCGTCCTGACCGCGTGCGCCATGGCCGGAAGCGGCCTGGCCCTCTCCGCGCCGTCCGCCTCGGCCGACACGCACACCGCGTCCGCCCCGTCCATCGCAGCCCGCCCGAACTGTCCGTATCCGTACGTCTGCTTCTACAACGGCAACACGATGACCGGGAAGTTCAAGGACACCGGGTACTGGCAGCAGCTCGGTGCGAGCCGCAACGCGAAGGGCGCCGTCAACACCCGGCACGACGACGTGGCCTACGTGAGGTTCTCCAACCACCCGGTCATCTGCATGAAGCCGGGCGAGGGATGGGCCTTCAACGGGGCGCACCCGACGCAGGTCTACATCAGCAGCTCCAGCACGTGCCACTGAGGCACCCTCGGCCCCGTCCGCTCGCCCCGGCGCAGGTCCCGCACCCGCGCCGGGGCGGCGCCATGCGCCCCTAGCCCAGATGCGTCGGCGCGAACATCCGCAGCACCGCCGGGAGGACGACCACCGACGGGCCGGGCGCGGCCAGCGCCTTCGCCAGGTCCTCCTCCAGGGTCTCCGGGGTCGTACGGACACCCGGCACCCCGAAGGACTCCGCCAGCGCCACGTAGTCCGGGCGGGTCAGTTCCGTGGCCGTCGCCTGGCCGAAGGCGTCCGTCATGTACTCGCGGAGGATGCCGTAGCCGCCGTCGTCGACGATCAGCCAGGTGACCGGCAGGTCGTACTGCTTCGCCGTCGCCAGCTCGGCGATCGAGTACAGCGCGCCGCCGTCGCCGGACACCGCCAGCACCGGGCGGGTGGGGTCGGCCGCCGCCGCGCCCAGCGCCGCCGGGAAGCCGTAGCCGAGGCCGCCGGCGCCCTGGGCCGAGTGCATGGTGTTCGCGCCCCGGGGGTCGAAGGCCGACCAGGCCCAGTACGCCAGGATCGTCATGTCCCAGAAGGAGGGGGCACCCGCAGGCAGCGCGCGGCGGACAGCCCCCAACACCTCCCGTTCCAGGGTGAGTTCCTGGCCTGCGATACGGGAAGCCACCTTCTCCAGCAGCTCCCGCACCCGCCCCGGCGCCGACTCGTCCGTGCGCTCCCGCACCGTCTCCAGCAGCGCCTGCAACGCCAGTCGGGCGTCGGCGTGGATGCCCAGCGCCGGGTGGTTGGACTCCAGCTTGCCGAGGTCGGCCTCGATCTGGACGACCCGGCCGCGCGGCTTGAACGTGTGGTAGTTGGAGGAGAGTTCACCGAGGCCCGAGCCGACCACCAGCAGGACGTCGGCGTCCTCCAGGAAGTCGGTCGTGTGCCGGTCCTCCAGCCAGGACTGCAACGACAGAGGGTGCTCCCAGGGGAAGGCGCCCTTGCCGCCGAAGGTCGTCACCACGGGGGCCTGGAGCTTCTCGGCCAGCTGGAGCAGCTTGCCCGAGGCGTCCGACCGTACGACTCCCCCGCCCGCGATGATCGCCGGACGGGCGGCGCGGGACAGCAGGTCGGCCGCCACCGCGGTCAGTTCGGGGCGGGGAGCCAGGTCCTCGGGGGTCGCGTCCGGCGCCGTCACCACCGGCAGCGAGGTCTCCGCGAGCAGTACGTCCTGCGGGATCTCCACCCACACCGGGCCGTGCGGTGCCGTCAGCGCCGACTTCCAGGCCGCCGCTATCGCGGAAGGGATCTGGGACTGGGTGCGGACCGTGTGGACCGACTTCACCACACCCCGGAACGAGGCCGCCTGGTCGGGGAGTTCGTGCAGATAGCCGTGTCGGCCGCCGCCCAGGCCTGCCGTCGGGATCTGGCTGCTGATCGCCAGCACGGGGGCCGAAGCCGCCGCCGCCTCCTGGAGCGCCGCCAGCGACGTCAGCGCGCCCGGACCCGTCGACAGCAGCAGCGGGGCCGCCTCGCCGGTGATCCGGCCGTACGCGTCCGCCGCGAAACCCGCGTTGTTCTCCACCCGCAGGCCCACGTAGCGCAGTGCCGACCTGCGCAGGGCGTCGAACATGCCGAGCGCGTGCTGGCCGGGCAGGCCGAAGACGGTCGTCGCGCCCAGCCCGGCCAGGGTCTCCACGACCAGGTCTCCGCCATTGCGTCCCGGGGGCGGGTTCAGCGCTGCCTCCGTCTGCGCGGGCGTCGGGCGAAGTACCAGGTCGTGGTCGTGAGTCACTGCTCTCGGTCCCCTAAGGAGAGTTAGGCGTTGCGGGCCGCCGCGATCTGGCGGCTCATGATGGTGGTCAGTTCGTACGCGGTGTGCGAGGCCGCCACCGAGGTGATCTCGGCGTGGTCGTACGCGGGCGCCACCTCGACGACGTCCGCCGAGACCAGGTTGCAGGAGGCCAGGCCGCGCAGGATCTCCAGCAGCTCCCGCGAGGTCATGCCGCCCGCCTCCGGCGTACCCGTACCGGGGGCGTGGGCCGGGTCGAGGCAGTCGATGTCGATGGAGATGTACAGCGGGCGGTCGCCGATGCGCTGGCGCAGCTGGTCGGCGACCTCGTCGGCGCCCCGGCGGTAGATGTCGGCGGAGGTGACGATGCCGAAGCCCATCTTCTCGTCGTCGGTGAGGTCCTGCTTGCCGTACAGCGGGCCGCGGGTACCGACGTGGGACAGGGCGGAGGTGTCGAGGATGCCCTCCTCCACCGCGCGGCGGAACGGGGTGCCGTGGGTGTACTCGGCGCCGAAGTAGGTGTCCCAGGTGTCCAGGTGGGCGTCGAAGTGCAGCAGGGCGACCGGGCCGTGCTTCTTGGCCACCGAGCGCAGGAGCGGGAGGGCGATGGTGTGGTCGCCGCCCAGGGTCATCAGTCGGGCGCCCGTGCCGAGCAGCTCGTCCGCCGCGGCCTCGATGGTCTCGACGGCCTCGTTGATGTTGAACGGGTTCACGGCGATGTCACCGCCGTCCGCCACCTGCGCCAGGGCGAAGGGGGAGGCGTCCTGCGCGGGGTTGTAGGGGCGCAGCAGCCGGGACGCCTCGCGGATGGCGTTGCCGCCGAAGCGGGCGCCCGGCCGGTACGAGACGCCGGAGTCGAACGGCACGCCCACCACGGCGACGTCGGCGGTGCCGACCTCGTCCAGTCGGGGCAGCCGGGCGAAGGTCGCGGGACCGGCGTACCGCGGGATGCGGGAGGAGTCGACGGGGCCGCGGGGCGTCTCGTTGCTGCTCATGGTCAAATGCCTTCTTTCTTGCGCTTCGTCGCGCATGTACTGCTTTCCATACGACTCTACTGGTGAGCCGGGACTGGTTCGGACGCGAGTTCGGGGTTTCGTCCGGCGAGGCGCTCGTGCCAGGTGGCGAGGACGGTCTCGTCGGTGGGCTTCGTCGCCAGGGATACGGCGACGTAGGCGGCGAGGGAGGCGAGCAGGCCGTAGTAGACGGGCTCGTTGGCGAGGATGCCGTATCCGGCCATCAGGCCGATGACCGCGAGGCCGCCCACGATCACCGAGGCCAGCGCGCCCTGCACCGTGCCGCGCTTCCACAGCAGGCCGCCGAGGATCGGCACGAGCAGGCCGCCGACGAGCAGGTTGTACGCCACGGTCAGCGCCTCGACCACGTTGTTCAGCGCGATCGCCGTGCCGATCACGGCCACGCCCATGATCAGGATGAAGGCGCGGTTGCCGCCGATCTCGTCGTGCTCCTCGGACGGCCGCTTGGCGAGCCCGCGCAGCCGCGACCAGATGTCGTTGTTGGCGACGGTGGCGCAGGCGATCAGCGCGCCGGAGGAGGTGGACATCACCGCGGCCAGGGCGGCGGCCAGGACCAGGCCGCGCACGCCGACGGGGAGTTCGTCCTTGACGATGGTCGCGAAGGCGTCGTCGGGGCTGCCGAGCTTCGGATAGAGGACCTTGGCGGCCGTGCCGATCACCGCGCCGGCGAGGGCGTAGGCCAGACAGTAGGTGCCGGCCACGGTGCCGCCCCACTTGGCGGTCTTGTCGCTGCGGGCGGTGAACACGCGCTGCCAGATGTCCTGGCCGATCAGCATGCCGAAGGTGTAGATCAGCACGTAGGTGAAGATCGTCTCGCCGCCGATGCCCAGCGGGTCGAAGTACGAGGTCGGCAGCTTGGCCTTCATCTCGGAGAAGCCGCCGGCCTTGACGACCGCGATGGGCAGGAGCAGGAGCAGCACGCCGATGGTCTTCACCACGAACTGGACCATGTCGGTCAGGGTGATGGACCACATGCCGCCGAGGGTGGAGTAGGCGACGACGATCGAGCCGCCGAGGACGATCGCGAGGGTCCGGTTCATGTCGAACAGGACGTCGAAGATCGTGGCGTAGGCGATCGTCGAGGTGACGGCCAGCATGAGGGTGTACGCCCACATGACCACGCCGGAGATGACCCCGGCCCGGCCGCCGTAGCGCAGGTCCAGCATCTCGGAGACGGTGTAGACCTTCAGCCGGGCGATCCGGGCCGAGAAGAAGACGGACAGGACGAGGAGCCCGAGGCCGATGGTGAAGACCATCCAGGCGCCGGAGAGGCCGTACTGGTAGCCGAGGCCCACGCCGCCGATGGTGGAGGCGCCGCCCAGGACGATCGCCGCCATGGTGCCGGAGTACATCGCGGGGCCGAGCCGGCGCCCGGCGACCAGGAACTCGCTCTTGGACTTGGCGCGGCGCATGCCCCACCAGCCCATGGCCAGCATGCCGGCGAGATAGACGACGATCACTGTGTAGTCGACGGCCATGAAGCCCTCCTCCACTCGAAGTCGTACGGGGATCGCCGGCGGGTGATGTCCCTCGACAGTAGGTGGCCGGAAAGCGACTGCGAAGTGTACGTTTCATCCATATGAACGGGGCGGAATGGAGGAAACGCACACCATGCCGGAGTCGATCACCCCAGCGGTCCCACCGACCCCACCGGTACCGCTGTCGGCCCTGCTGGCCCGCGAGGACCTCGCCCTGCGCCAGATCGCGGGCCCCGCGGATCCGGCCATCGTGATCCACTGGGCGCACACCTCGGAGATGGCCGACCCGTACCCGTACCTGCTGGGCGGCGAGCTGCTGCTCACGGCCGGGGTGCACATCCCGGAGGCGGCGGGCGCGGGCACCTACTTCGACGACTACGTCTCCCGGGTCGTCGAGGCGGGCGGCGCGGCCCTCGGCTTCGGCCTGGCCCCGGTGCACGACACGGTCCCGCGCGCACTGATCGCCGCCTGCGAGCGCCACGGCCTCCCTTTGCTGGAGGTCCCGCCCCAGACCACGTTCTCCGGTGTGGCCCGCGCGGTGTGGCAGTTGATGGCCCAGGCCCGCCTGGCCGAACTCCGCCGCGTGACGGAGGCCCAGCAGAGCCTCGCGGCGGCGGCCTCCCGCCCGGATCCGGTGCCCTCGGTACTGCGCCAGCTGGCCCAGCGCCTGGCCGGCCACGCGGTGCTGTACGGCCCCGACGGCACCGGCCTCGCGACGGCCGGCCGGGAACCCGCGGAGGAGGTGCGGGCGGCGCTCGTGGGACTCTCGGGCGTGGTACGGCCCACGGGGCGTACGGCGCCCAGGGCCACCTCCGCCACCGACACCGCCGGAGAGACCCACCTGGCGGTCTACGCCCTCGGTGCCGGCGAGGGGTTCGTGCTCGGGGTGGCCACCGCCCGGCGCGACCCCGGCGACCACACCATCGCCTCCGTCGCCGCCGTGCTGCTGTCCTTGCTGACCGGTGAGCACCACAGCGGGGCCGGTGCCGCCCGTTCCTCCGCCCTCGTACGGCTGCTGCTGGGCTCCCCGCCCGAGGAGGTGGCCCCGCTGCTCGGCGCCGGGGAGTGGCGGGTGGTGCACGCCCGGCCGGAGGCCCAGTTGCCCGATGCCGTCGCGGCGTCCGCGCTCGGGGCCGCGCTGGGGTCGCCGTTGGTCGACCTCGGGCATGACGCCGTACGGGTGCTGGTGCCGGGCGGGTGGCTGCCGCAGGCGCAGGCCGGCTGGACGCTCGGGGTGAGCGCGGCCGTGGCGCCGCGGGAGTGGGCGGCCGCCGACACCCAGGCGGCCCGCGCCCTCGCCCGGGCCCGCGCGACCCGCACCCCGCTCATCCGGCACGGCGCCCGGCCCGGACTGGAGGACCTGGTGCCGCGGGCGGACGCCGAGGCACACGCCCGCGCGCTGCTCGCACCGCTCGCCGACCGCCCCGAGCTCGCCGAGACCCTGCGCAACTGGCTTGCCTTGCACGGGAGTTGGGACCGCACGGCAGTGGCCCTCGACGTGCACCGCAACACCGTACGGCAGCGCATCGCCCGCTGCGCCGCCCTGTTGGACACCGACCTGGACGACGCGGACGTGCGCATGGAGCTGTGGTTCGCGCTGCGGCACGGCCGATCGGGCGAGTGAGTCCCGTCCCAGCGGGCGATATGGCGAGAAGGGCCGCGGCCCGCTGCCCCACAATGGACGCATGCCGATATCCGGGACGCCCAGCCGCGCTCAGCTCGTCGACCACCTGGTGAGAACCCGTATCGCGGGGGACGTCGCCACGCCCCGCGAGAACAACCTCTCCCACTACCGCCAGCTCGCCAACGGCGTGCGCAACTTCTGGCTCGGCCTGGAGCTGGGCGACCGCTGGACGGACGAGCAGGACGTGCTCGCGGTGATGGCCGAGCGGGTGGGGGTCAACGACGACCCCGGGTACCGGTACGGGCAGGACACCATCGACCCCGAGCTGACCGTGGACGCGCTGGACCGGATGGCGGCACGGCTGCGCAAGGCGGCCGAGGACCGCCAGCGGGTGCTGTTCGCGACCGGCCATCCGGGCGGGCTGCTGGACGTACACCGGGCGACGGCCGCCGCGCTGCGCACCGCGGGCTGCGAGATCGTGGTCATCCCGGACGGGCTGCAGACGGACGAGGGGTACGTCATGCAGTTCGCGGACGTGGCGGTGCTGGAGCACGGGGCGACACTGTGGCACACCCACTCCGGGGAGCCGATGAAGGCCATTCTGACCGGACTTGAGCGCGCGGGACGCCCGCTGCCGGACCTGGTCGTCGCCGACCACGGGTGGGCGGGGTACGCGGGGCAGCACGGCATCGACTCCGTCGGGTACGCCGACTGCAACGACCCGGCACTCTTCCTCGCCGAGTCCGAGGGCACCGTCCAGGTCGTCGTACCGCTCGACGACCATGTGCTCAGCCCGCGCCACTACGACCCGATGACGGCGTATCTGCTGGCGGCGGCGGGACTTTCCTGACCGGCTCCGCCGGCACCCGTCACTCGGCACCTCGGGCCACCGGTTCAGCGCGGGACGCGGACGACGCCCTCCTGGATGACGGTGATGGCGAGCCTGCCGTCCTGCGTGTAGATACGGGCCTGGCCGAGGCCGCGGCCGCCGTGCGCGGAGGGTGACTCCTGGTCGTACAGCAGCCATTCGTCGGCGCGGAAGGGCCGGTGGAACCACATCGCGTGGTCCAGGGAGGCGCCCACGACGTCCCCGACCGCCCAGCCGCCGCGGCCGTGCGCGAGCAGGATGGAGTCGAGGAGGGTCATGTCGGAGACGTAGGTGGCGAGGACGACGTGCAGCAACGGTTCGTCAAAAGCACTGTCCAGCTTGCCGTTGGTGCGGAACCACACCTGCGAGTGCGGCTCGCGCGGCTCGCCGAACTGCCCGTACGGCGGCTCCTCCACATACCTGAGGTCGATCGCCTCGCGGGCCTCCAGGAACCTCTCGACGACCTGGGGGGCGAGGTGGTCGTAGCCGCGCAGCCGCTCCTGGGAGGTGGGCAGGGTCGCCGGGTCGGGCGCGGGCGGCATCGGCGCCTGGTGTTCGAGGCCCTCCTCGTACGTCTGGAAGGACGCCGAGAGGTGGAAGATCGGCTTGCCGTGCTGGACGGCGACCACGCGGCGGGTGGTGAAGGACCGGCCGTCGCGGATGCGGTCCACGGTGTAGACGATCGGCGCACCCGGGTCGCCCGGACGCAGGAAGTACGCGTGCAGGGAGTGGGCGGGCCGGTCCGCGGGGACCGTGCGGCCGGCGGCGACCAGCGCCTGTGCCGCGACCTGCCCGCCGAAGACGCGGGGTACGACGGCGGAGCGGGACTGGCCGCGGAAGATGTTCTCCTCGATCTGCTCGAGGTCGAGCAGATCGAGGAGATCCTGGAGTGCCTGACTCATGGCGTTAGTTGTATCGGCCAGTGATTGCGGCGGTGAGAGGTCCGTCTTACAGGCCCATGTCCTTCGCGATGATCGTCTTCATGATCTCGCTGGTGCCGCCGTAGATGCGGTTGACGCGGTTGTCCGCGTACAGGCGGGCGATCGGGTACTCGTTCATGTAGCCGTAGCCGCCGTGCAGCTGCAGGCAGCGGTCGATGACGCGGTGGGCGACCTCGGTGCAGAACAGCTTGGCGGAGGCGGCCTCGGCGGGGGTCAGCTCACCGGCGTCCAGGGCCTCCGTGGCGCGGTCGGCGACGGCCTCGGCGGCGTCGACCTCGGCCTGGCAGGCGGCCAGCTCGAACTTGGTGTTCTGGAAATGCGCGACCGGCTTGCCGAAGACGGTGCGCTCCTGGACGTACTGCTTGGCGAACCGGACGGCGGCCTTGGCCTGCGCGTAGGCGCCGAAGGCGATGCCCCAGCGCTCGGAGGCCAGGTTGTGGCCGAGGTAGTAGAAGCCCTTGTTCTCCTCGCCGAGCAGGTCCTCGACCGGGACCTTGACGTCGACGAACGCCAGCTCGGCGGTGTCGGAGGTCTTCAGGCCCAGCTTGTCGAGCTTGCGGCCGACGGAGTAGCCCTCGGACTTGGTGTCCACGGCGAACAGGGAGATGCCGTGGCGGCGGTCCTCGGCGGTGGGCGCGGCGGTGCGGGCGCACACGATCACGCGGTCGGCGTGGACGCCGCCGGTGATGAAGGTCTTGGCGCCGTTGAGGACGTAGTGGGTGCCGTCCTCGCTGAGCCTGGCGGTGGACTTCATGCCCGCGAGGTCGGAGCCGGTGCCCGGCTCGGTCATCGCGATGGCCCACATCTCCTCGCCGGTGACGAACTTCGGCAGGTAACGCTTCTTCTGCTCGTCCGTGGCCAGCATCTTGATGTACGGCAGGGCGAGCAGCACGTGCACGCCGGAGCCGCCGAACTGGACGCCCGCGCGGGCGGTCTCCTCGTAGAGGACGGCCTCGAACTTGTGGCTGTCCATACCCGCGCCGCCGAACTCCTCGGGGACGTTGATACCGAAGATGCCCAGCTCACCGAGCTTGTAGTAGAAGTCGCGCGGCGCCTGGCCGGCGGCGAACCACTCGTCGTAGACCGGGACGACCTCGGCCTCGATGAAGGCGCGAAGGGTCTCCCGGAACGCCTCGTGATCCTCGTTGAACACCGTACGGCGCACGGCTACCTCCACGTCCCTCGGCACATCGGCATGTCTAAGCGCTTGCTCAGATTCAACCGTACCGGCGAGTACGGAAGCCCGTCCAGAGGGGTTCGGCCGTAACGCTCGTCACGCCGGGAGGCAAGCCCCGGCGGCTACTCCCGCCCCGCCGCCTCGAACGCCCCCCGGGCCATCCGGTGCAGCAGCGCCGCCGTGGCCCCGCGCCCCGGCAGGGTCCCCGCGCGCCCCAGGTGGGGCGTGGAGTTCAGCAGGCCGAAGACCGAGTGGACGGCCGAGCGGGCCGTCGGCTCGGTCAGGGCCGGGTACACCTCGCGGACCACCTCCACCCACAGCTCGACGTACTGCCGCTGGAGCTGGCGCACCAGCTTTCGGTCGCTGTCGCGGAGGCGGTCCAGCTCGCGGTCGTGCAGGGTGATGAGGGGACGGTCGTCCAGGGCGAAGTCGATGTGGCCCTCGATCAGGGAGTCCAGGACGGCGGAGGGCCGGGCGTCCCCGTCGGCCTCCGCCAGGCGGCGCTTCGCGCCCGTCAGCAGCTGGCCGCTGATGCCGACCAGCAGCTCGGCGAGCATCGCGTCCTTGCCCGGGAAGTGCCGGTACAGACCGGGGCCGCTGATACCGACGGCGGCGCCTATCTCGTCGACACCGACGCCGTGGAAGCCGCGCTCGGCGAAGAGCCGGGCGGCCTCCTTGAGGATCTGCTCGCGTCGGGTCGGGGCGTCGGTTCTGGAGACCATGCCAGCAATTCTAGACAGCGAGGTTAGCGGTCGTTAACCTGAAGGAAATGGTTAACGCTCATTAACTGGTTCGATCACCGGGTGAGGGGACCGCAGGATGCAGGAGGCACCGGAGCTCCGGAGCGCGGCAGATCCCGCGTCGGAGGCCTGGCGGGCCAATGAACAGGCGCATCTGGCGCTGGTCGAGGAGCTGCGCGGCAAGCTGGCCGCAGCGGCCCTCGGCGGCGGCGAGAAGGCGCGGGCCCGGCACACCGCACGGGGCAAGCTGCTGCCGAGGGACAGGGTGGACACGCTGCTCGACCCGGGCTCGCCGTTCCTGGAGCTGGCCCCCCTCGCGGCCGACGGGATGTACGACGGACAGGCCCCGGCCGCCGGAGTGATCGCCGGGATCGGGCGGGTCAGCGGGCGCGAGTGCGTGATCGTCGCCAATGACGCGACCGTCAAGGGCGGCACGTACTACCCGATGACGGTGAAGAAGCACCTGCGCGCCCAGGAGGTCGCCCTCGACAACCGCCTGCCCTGCGTCTATCTCGTGGACTCCGGCGGCGCCTTCCTGCCGATGCAGGACGAGGTGTTCCCGGACCGGGAGCACTTCGGGCGGATCTTCTACAACCAGGCCCGGATGTCGGGAGCGGGGATCCCGCAGATCGCGGCCGTGCTCGGGTCGTGCACGGCCGGTGGGGCCTATGTGCCCGCCATGAGCGACGAGGCCGTGATCGTCCGCAACCAGGGGACGATCTTCCTCGGCGGTCCGCCGCTGGTGAAGGCCGCGACCGGCGAGGTCGTCACGGCGGAGGAGCTGGGCGGCGGCGAGGTGCACTCGCGCGTGTCCGGCGTCACCGACCACCTCGCCGAGGACGACGCGCACGCCCTCAGGATCGTCCGGAACATCGTCGCCACCCTCCCGGCCCGGCAGTCCCTCCCCTGGGAGGTCACGCCCGCCACGGAACCCAAGGTGGACCCCTACGGGCTGTACGGCGCGGTCCCGGTCGACTCCCGTACCCCCTACGACGTACGCGAGATCATCGCCCGTATCACCGACGGCTCCCGCTTCGCCGAGTTCAAGTCCGAGTTCGGGCAGACCCTCGTCACCGGCTTCGCCCGCATCCACGGCCACCCGGTCGGGATCGTCGCCAACAACGGCATCCTCTTCTCCGAGTCCGCCCAGAAGGGCGCCCACTTCATCGAGCTGTGCGACCAGCGCGGCATCCCGCTGGTGTTCCTGCAGAACATCTCCGGGTTCATGGTCGGCAGGGACTACGAGGCCGGCGGTATCGCCAAGCACGGCGCCAAGATGGTGACGGCGGTCGCCTGCACGCGCGTGCCGAAGATGACGGTGGTGGTCGGCGGCTCGTACGGCGCGGGCAACTACTCGATGTGCGGCCGGGCCTACTCCCCCCGCTTCCTGTGGATGTGGCCCAACGCCAAGATCTCCGTCATGGGCGGCGAGCAGGCCGCCTCCGTCCTCGCCACGGTCAAGCGCGACCAGCTGGAGGCCCGGGGAGAGGCCTGGCCGGCCCAGGACGAGGAGGCCTTCAAGGCGCCGATCCGCGCGCAGTACGAGCGCCAGGGCAACGCCTACTACGCCACCGCCCGCCTCTGGGACGACGGCGTGATCGACCCGCTTCAGACCCGTCAGGTGCTCGCACTCGCCCTGACGGCCTGCGCCAACGCGCCCCTGGGAGACCCCCAGTTCGGCGTCTTCCGGATGTGAGGAGGGGAACCGTGTTCGACACAGTGCTGGTGGCCAACCGGGGCGAGATCGCCGTACGCGTCATCCGTACGCTCCGCTCGCTGGGCGTGCGCTCGGTGGCGGTCTTCTCCGACGCCGACGCGGACGCGCGGCACGTGCGGGAGGCCGACACGGCGGTACGGATCGGTCCGGCACCGGCCGCCGAAAGCTATCTGTCGGTGGAGCGGCTGCTTCAGGCCGCCGCCCACACCGGCGCCCAGGCCGTCCACCCGGGGTACGGCTTCCTCGCCGAGAACGCGGGCTTCGCGCGCGCGTGTGAGGAGGCGGGACTGGCCTTCATCGGCCCGTCGGCGGACGCGATCGCGCTCATGGGCGACAAGATCCGGGCCAAGGAGACGGTGAAGGCGGCCGGGGTGCCGGTGGTGCCCGGCGGGCGTGACCCCGAACTGGCGGCGGCTGCCCGTGAGTTGGGTGCGCCCGTGCTGCTGAAGCCCTCGGCCGGCGGTGGCGGCAAGGGCATGCGGCTGGTGCGGGACATGACGGTGCTCGAGGAGGAGATCGCCGCCGCCCGCCGCGAGGCCCGCGCCTCCTTCGGCGACGACACGCTGCTGGTGGAGCGGTGGATCGACCGGCCCCGGCACATCGAGATCCAGGTGCTGGCCGACGGCCACGGGAACGTGGTGCATCTCGGCGAGCGCGAGTGCTCGCTGCAGCGGCGCCACCAGAAGATCGTCGAGGAGGCGCCGAGCGTGCTCCTCGACGACGCCACGCGCGCGGCGATGGGCGAGGCGGCGGTGCAGGCGGCGCGCAGTTGCGGGTACCGGGGCGCGGGCACGGTGGAGTTCATCGTGCCGGGCAACGACCCGACCCAGTACTACTTCATGGAGATGAACACCCGTCTCCAGGTGGAACACCCGGTCACCGAGCTGATCACCGGCCTGGACCTGGTGGAGTGGCAGGTGCGGGTGGCGGCCGGGGAGAGGCTGGGCTTCACGCAGTCCGATGTCGCGCTCACGGGGCACGCGATCGAGGCCCGTATCTGCGCCGAGGACCCCGCGCGCGGCTTCCTCCCCTCCGGCGGCACGGTCCTGCTGCTGAACGAGCCGCAGGGCGACGGCGTCCGCACCGACTCCGGGCTCAGCGAGGGCACCGAGGTGGGCAGCCTGTACGACCCGATGCTGTCCAAGGTCATCGCATACGGCCCCGACCGCGAGACGGCGCTGCGCAAGCTGCGCGCGGCCCTCGCGCAGACGGTCACGCTGGGCGTGCAGACCAACGCGGGCTTCCTGCGGCGGCTGCTGGCGCATCCGGCGGTCGTACAGGGGGACCTGGACACCGGGCTGGTCGAGCGGGTCGTGGACGAGCTGGTCACCACGGACGTGCCGGAGGAGGTGTACGAGGCGGCGGCCGCCGTACGCGCGAAGGCACTGGAGCCCCGCACGGACGGCTGGGTCGACCCCTTCTCGGTGCCGAGCGGCTGGCGGCTCGGCGGCACCCCGAAGCCGCCCGCCTTCCATCTGCGGGTGCAGGACCCGGTGACGTACACCCCGCGCGGCACCTCGGCCGTCTCCGGCGCCACGGTCTCCGTCTCCCTCGACGGCGTCCGGCACACCTTCCGCCGGGCCGGTGACTGGATCGGCCGGGACGGCGACGCCTGGCAGGTACGGGACCACGACCCGGTGGCCGCGTCCCTCAGCAGGTCCGCGCACGCGGGAGCCGACTCCCTCACCGCGCCCATGCCCGGCACGGTGACCGTGGTCAAGGTCGCCGTCGGTGACGAAGTGGCCGCCGGGCAGAGCCTGCTGGTGGTGGAGGCGATGAAGATGGAGCACGTCATCTCCGCCCCGCACGCCGGCACGGTCGCCGAACTGGACGTGGCTCCGGGCACCACGGTCGCCATGGACCAGGTGCTGGCCGTCATCGCACCGTACGACGAGGAAGGGGTGGTGGCGCAGTGACCACCGAGGGACTGCCCATGGTCGTACCGGCTTCCGATCTGCCCGCGCGGGTGCGGATCCACGAGGTCGGCGCGCGCGACGGGCTGCAGAACGAGAAGCGGGCTGTGCCGACCGAGATCAAGGCGGACTTCATCCGCCGGCTCGCCGACGCCGGCCTGACGACGATCGAGGCGACGAGCTTCGTGCATCCCGAGTGGGTGCCCCAACTGGCCGACGCCGAGCAGCTGTTCCCGCTGATCAGCGACCTTCCGGGCGTCGAGTTCCCGGTGCTCGTGCCCAACCGGCGGGGCCTGGACCGGGCGCTGGCGCTCGGTGCCGACCGGATCGCGGTCTTCGCCAGTGCCACCGAGTCCTTCGCGAAGGCCAACCTCAACCGCACGCTCGACGAGTCACTGGCCGTGTTCGAGCCGGTGGTGCGGCAGGCGAAGGACCGGGGCGTGCACGTACGCGGCTATGTGTCGATGTGCTTCGGCGACCCCTGGGAGGGCGCCGTCCCCCTCCACCAGGTGGCCCGCGTGTGCACGGCCCTGCGGGACATGGGCTGCGACGAGCTGAGCCTCGGCGACACGATCGGCGTGGCCACCCCGGGCCATGTGCACGAGCTGCTCAACCTGCTGAACGAGAAGGGCGTGCCGACGAACGTGATCGGCGTGCACTTCCACGACACCTACGGCCAGGCGCTCGCGAACACCTACGCGGCGCTGGAACACGGCGTGACGACCATCGACGCGTCCGCCGGAGGCCTAGGCGGCTGCCCGTACGCCAAGTCCGCCACCGGCAACCTCGCCACCGAGGACCTCGTCTGGATGCTGCACGGCCTCGGCATCGAGACCGGGGTCGACCTCGGCCGTCTGACCGCCACCAGCGTGTGGATGGCCGCCCATCTGGACCGGCCCAGCCCGTCCCGTACCGTCCGCGCTCTCTCCCACAAGGAACAGTGATCAGCATGGACCACCGTCTCAGCCCCGAGCTGGAGGAACTCCGCCGTACCGTGGAGGAGTTCGCGCACGAGGTCGTGGCGCCGAAGATCGGCGACTTCTACGAGCGGCACGAGTTCCCGTACGAGATCGTCCGCGAGATGGGCCGCATGGGCCTGTTCGGGCTGCCGTTCCCGGAGGAGTACGGCGGCATGGGCGGCGACTATCTGGCGCTCGGCATCGCCCTGGAGGAACTGGCGCGGGTGGACTCCTCCGTCGCCATCACCCTGGAGGCGGGCGTCTCGCTCGGCGCCATGCCCCTCCACCTCTTCGGCACGGAGGAACAGAAGCGCGAGTGGCTGCCCCGCCTGTGCTCGGGCGAGATCCTCGGCGCATTCGGCCTGACGGAGCCGGACGGCGGCAGCGACGCGGGAGCCACGCGTACGACGGCCCGCCTGGACCCGGACACGAACGAATGGGTGATCAACGGCTCCAAGTGCTTCATCACCAACTCGGGCACGGACATCACGGGCCTGGTGACGGTGACCGCGGTGACCGGCCGCAAGCCGGACGGCAGGCCGCGGATCTCGGCGATCATCGTCCCGTCCGGCACGCCGGGCTTCACGGTGGCCGCGCCTTACTCGAAGGTCGGCTGGAACGCCTCCGACACCCGCGAGCTGTCCTTCACCGACGTCCGGGTCCCGGCCGCCAACCTCCTGGGCGAGGAGGGCCGGGGCTACGCCCAGTTCCTGCGCATCCTGGACGAGGGCCGGATCGCCATCGCGGCGCTCGCGACGGGCCTGGCGCAGGGCTGTGTCGACGAGTCGGTGAAGTACGCGAAGGAGCGCCACGCCTTCGGTCGTCCCATCGGCGCCAACCAGGCCATCCAGTTCAAGATCGCCGACATGGAGATGAAGGCCCACACGGCCCGCCTGGCCTGGCGCGACGCGGCGAGCCGCCTGGTGGCGGGCGAGCCCTTCAAGAAGGAGGCGGCCCTGGCCAAGCTCTACTCCTCCACGATCGCCGTCGACAACGCCCGCGACGCCACCCAGATCCACGGCGGCTACGGCTTCATGAACGAGTACCCCGTGGCCCGCATGTGGCGCGACTCCAAGATCCTGGAAATCGGCGAGGGCACGAGCGAGGTCCAGCGGATGCTGATCGCCAGGGAGTTGGGGCTGGTGAGCTGAGCTCCGGGTGCGACCATGCCGGTCATGAGCACATGGACGTCGATGACCGTGGCGGAGCAGGCACTGCTGCGCCGGGCCATGCGCAAGCACCGTCTGGCCGGCATGGTGCAGCACTCCGCCCAGTTCCTGTGCATCCTGGACGAGGGCCGCATCGCCATCGCGGCGCTCGCGACGGGTCTGGCCCAGGGTTGCGTGGACGAGTCGGTGAAGTACGCCAAGGAACGCTACGCCTTCGGCCGGCTGTGTGTTGGACCCGGCGTGCTCAGCCGCGGCGGGCTGCCCCGTCCGGCCAGATGATGTCGACGGGCAGCCCGGAGTCGCGGGCCTCCAGTACTGTGTCCGCCGTACCGCCGCCCTTGCCGGACGGCGGTGTGCCGTCCCAGACGGCGACAAGCCGGTCAGCACGCTGGAGCAGCGTGCGGTTGGCGTCCTCGTAGGCCGACCGGTTCGCTGCCTCGTGCTCCAGGATGAGAACCTCGCCCGCGGCCTCGGAGAGGCGGTCGAACGTGTCGGCATGGTCGGGCTTGACCTTGTTCTGCCGGTAATCCCGTGAGGGGATCACCACGGTCAGACGGCCGCCGAGTTCCAGCACGACCTCCGCGAACAGCGAGTCCGATCCCTTGGCGATACAGGAGACACCGGTCAGGTCTGCGGCATACGGCTTCAGCGTCTCCCGCAGGGCGTCGAGCACCAGGGGCACGCTGTCCTCGGTCAGGTCCATGTGCCCGGTCACGGCGATCGTGGTCACGTTGCTCCTTCAGCTCGACAGCATGTCGCGGATCATTGTCCGGGCCTCGGCCGTCGGCCGTGCGGCGCCCCTGCCGACGGTGTACGGATACAGCTGGCCGAGCTGCGTCCGAACGCGGCTGGACTTGGTACGGGCCGCCGCTTCGACGGCGCGCCGCGTGTGGTCCACGGCCCCGGTCACGTCGCCCATGAGGAAATGGCACTCTGCCAGGCCGATCCTGTCGAGAGCGTGACTTCGCCCAGCCTCCGGGCCGCGCCGGGCCAGTGCCTGACTGATCGAGTCCGCAGCTCGCTCGGCATACTGCTGGGGCTCCTTGCGGGCCATGTCCAGCAGGCGGCCGCCGGTGACACCGGACAGCTCCGCATGGTCAAAGTACGAGATCCAGTACGGCTCATCGTCCGCCCCTGCGTCGGGAAGAGCCTCGGCCGCCTCGCCGGTGGCCCGTTGGAAGGCCGCCGCGCGCCCCATGGCCGCGTACGCCCACGCCTCCCGCGTGTGCAGCATCGCCCGCAGACGCGGTACCGCAGCTCGGCGCGCACCTTTCTGCGCCAGGTGCACCAGTTCCAGCGCGTCCTGTGGGCGGTCCCTGTACAGCATCTGCCGGGCCATGCCGGCCAGCACGTTCGCGCCGAAGGCGGCGTCGCCGGCGGCGTGGGCCGCGCGCAGGGCGAGCAGGTAGTACGACTGCGCCTGCCGCTGGAGTCCGGAGTCCCAGGCGATCGTCGCGGCCGTGCCTCCGAGGTAAGCCATCACCTGGAACAGACCACGCTCGACGTCTGGCGCCTGGTGCTCTTCAAGGTGGCCGGCGACCTCGTTGAGTTGGCCGACGACGGCCTTGCGACGGAAGCCTCCGCCGTACCGGTGGTCCCACGCTCGGAACGCGCGCGCTGTTCCTTCCAGCTGCCGTACTTCACCCATTCCGATGCGGCCCCGGTGGTCTGTGCCGGACCCCGAGGCTGACGCGGGCTGGAGCCAACCCTCAAGGGAGTCGAGGAGCGCGGCGCCGGACAGAGCCGCGCCGGCGATGGCGCGTGTTGCTGCACGACGGTCCATCACAAGGTCACTCCTGGTCAGGTCTCCGGCCAGGTGCACGGTCGCTGTGGGGAGCCATGACTCGTCGTCACCGGGTAACCGTCTGGTCGGGGTCGGTGTCGGCTGGTCCGGAATGTCGGGCTGCGCTTCCCAAGGCCGGTCGGCAAGTCCCACCATCCGCCCGGGAATTCGCAGCCCGTCGGCAATGCGGCAGATCACCTCGAAGCTGGTGACCTGCTGCTGACCGCTGATGATCGTCGAGACCTTGCCGGGCGTGAGCCGACAGGCCGCGGCGATGCGGTTCTGCGACAGGCCGCCCCACTTCTTGATGAGTGCGAAGGCCGCTGCGAAGTCGTGCTCTGCCAGGGCTCGTTTGAGGTCGTCTCTGTCGAGGACACCGTGGGCGAGCGGGCCGGGGGTGGTGGCGTCCATGGGCCAACTTCCGGAGTGATCGTATGCGCAGTGCGGCGCACTTCCGAAGTTGCAACGAGTGTATTACCGCCTCGGTAACACCCGCCGGTCATCCCGCAATTGCACGCGATGGACAACGCTCAATACATCGACAGATGTAACCCCGGCGACCGCTCGCGACGGCCCCGGGGCGCGGCCACCAACTGAGTGGAGTTGATGACAGTGGGCATTATCCACGCGTTCGTGCGAGGGGTACTGGGCGTGTTCGCGCCCAGTACCGGTAGGCGCCGGGTGACTGCGCGCGCCACCCGCCCGGTACCCGTCGACCAGCCCGTGGCGCCCCGCACGGCCTCCCCGGGCCTTCCAGCTCACCGGTCCCCGTACGGGCTTGACGTGCCCCTCGACGGTCGGGCGACGGCGATGGTCCGCCCCTACGTCCTCGTGACGGACTTCGGCATCGACCTCGACCGGCACGTGGTCGGCGCCGAGGCGGTGGCGTGATGGGCGCAACCGTGAAGCGGCCGCAGGGGACGCGGAATGACGTGGACACATCCTGGCTGTCGGCCGAGTGCGCGCTCGCCCTCCGGCCCGGCTACGAGGACCTGCACGACTCCTGCCACCAGACGGCGGACGTGCCACTACCCGGCAGCGTGGGCCTGCTGCTGATTCGTCGCTGCCCCTGCGCCTGCCACGGGCCGGTTACGGGAGGTGCGCGGTGAACGCCGGCACCCGGCCCCAGCCCAGAGAATCCCGCCTGACGATCCACATCTACCGGCTGACCCCCGACGGTAAGCGCTTCGCGCAGTCCAGACAACTCACGGTCACGGCCAACCCCGACCCGGAACGCCTCGTGGACTCGCTCACCTGGCCCCCGTGCCGCTGCCCCCGCTGCCGCGCTGAACGGATCTGATCAGACTCCCGCCTCGCGTCCGCCGGCCCTGGAAAGGCGGAGCGGACTGGGGCGGGGCTGGCACCACCCGAAAGTCCCCCTGCGGGGCCGGGCTCGTTCACACCACGCCGGACTGAGGGCACTGCCACCTCATCCTCTACCGCCCCTGGACTGATGCTCGCCATGCTTCACGCCCTGGACGTCACCGACGGCGCGAGCATCCTTGAGGTCGCCACCGGGACGGGCTACAACGCGGCGCTTCTCGCCGCTCGACTCGGATCCGCCAGCGTGACCACGATCGAGGTGGACCCGGAGTTGACGAAGCTCGCCGAGGAGCAGCTGCGAGCCTGTGGCTACACGCCTACCGTCCTCACCGGAGATGGCCGCGCCGGGCACTCCGCAGGTGCCCCATACGACCGGTTGATCGCCACCTGTGGTTTTGCCCGCCTGCCGTATGCATGGGTGGAGCAGGTCAAGCCCGGCGGAGTGATCGTGTCCCCTCTCGGATGGGGCACGGTCCGGCTGACCGTCGGCGACAACGGCACCGCCTCGGGCCGCTTCCTGGCAACGCCCTCGTACTTCATGACCGTGCGGTCAAACGGTGAAACGGGCTCAGTCCCTTACCCAGGTGACCCACAGGACCCGGAGGAACGCACATCCTTGCAGGGCGGTCCCCTGGCGCTGCTGCTCGCGAGCAGGACGGCCGCCGAAGCCCAGCCCTGACGGCCCTGGCCAAGCTGTACCGGTGAGGGCGCGAGCGAGGTCCAGCGGATGGTGATCGCCAGGGAGTTGGGGCTGGTGTGCTGACGTCGTCCGGCCCGGCGCGCGGGCCGGCGACATTGAACTTCGATTGCATGCGCTTTACCTCCGTGTTAGATTCTGACCCGATTCCGATCACTTGCGCAGAGCGGCCCGTTGACCACGGCCATAGGCAGGATCGGAGGGGAAACGGGGGGAGACTCGTCTTGAGCGGCATTTCATTCAGGCGGCACGCGCCTTCAGTACGGCGCCGTCCTCACTGATCGACTCCGCCACGATCCGATCCGGACGTCGCAGGAATTCCATCCGCCGTCCGGACGCTTTGACGCGCTCTCATTCCCGCTGTGCGCAAAAGAAACAAGGGGGTACTGTGCGCATACGCACCATGCTGACCATTGCGGCCGTCGGTTCTCTGACACTGACCGGCCTGACCGCTGCTCCGTCGCTTGCCGCGGAGGATCCCGGCCCGGGTTCCGACATCGTGACGGGTGTTCTCACTCCCGAGCAGGAAGCGTCGGTTCACACGGCGCCGGGCTCCACCGACAAGGTGGACATGTACTACGAGGGCGAGAAGATCGACCCGGCGTCCGACTGGAAGGGCGCGAACGTCTGCGTCGAGGTGTCCGAGGACGGCACGATGAGGTGCTTCGACAACGACGCCGAATCCAACAAGTTCCTCGCGGCCCACGCGCCCACGGCCCAGGCCAGGGCCGGCGCGAAGCGGGCCCTGACGAGCCCGAAGCAGGCCAGGCAGGCGGTGACGGCCCAGGGATACTCGGCCTGCCCCGACTCCTACGTGTGCCTGTGGCAGGACGCCAACTACGCCGGCCGGCGTCTGCAGTGGCCGACCTATCCCGAGGCCAAGACCCGCCACCTCGACCAGTACTCGCCCTCGTTCCGCGACAAGGCCAGCTCCGCATTCGTCAACCGGCCGCAGCGCGGTGTCGAACTGTACGACTTCCGCACGGGCATGCCGGATCCGCATCTTTTCCTCGGGGCGGGCTACAGCCTCTATTCCAACTTCAAGAACATCGACTACACCTACGGCGGCAGCTGGAACGACAGGGCTGACGCCATCAAGTTCTGACCTGTCCCGCGACGGTACCGGCACCCCCGCAATCAGGGTGCCGGTACCGTGGCACGCACGTCTGACCAACGTATCCGATGGAGACTCCCGTGAAGCGCACCCCCCGCATCGCCGCCGTTCTCGCGCTCGGCGCCGCCCTGGCCGCCGGAACGGCCGCCTGCTCCACCAAGGAATCCGCGCAACCGGACAAGATCGGGGTCGTGGAGAAGCTGCCGACCGACACGGACAAGGCGCAGTCGAAGAAGAACGCCGAGGACTTCCGGGCCTGGGTCAAGGAGCACGGGACCGCACAGCAGAAGGCGGCCTCCCCCCGCGTGGATCGCATCATCGGCGAGTGGAACGCGCAGACGGGCAATGCCTACATCTCCACCGACATCAACGGCGGGAAGGCCCCGGTGAAGGACGCCCAGGCCACCGCCGCCGCGATCGTCAAGGCCTTCGCCTCCTGGAAGGACTCGAAGCAGGGCTACGCCTCCGTCTACGACGTCTTCGGGAACGCCGTCATCACCAACTACAAGTTCTGACACCGCTGTTCGACAGCGGCATGCGTGGCCCGCACGGGGCGCGACTCCCGGACCGGGAGTCAGAGCCGCCGGTACAGCGCGGCGAAGACCCGGTGGGCGAGCGGCAGTGTCAGCGTGGCCGAGAGCAGCACGGCTACGGCGACCGGGGCCAGGGCGCCCGCGGCGTACGCGGTGTACGGGTTGTCCGTGCCGTACGTCAGGACCAGGGACCGGGTCCCCGGCCGTAGCGGCTGGGCGGCGTACTGCGCCACCACGTAGACCCCGACGGTGAGGACGCCCAGGGGCAGCGCGGCGGCCACGGTCCGTGGCCACCCGGCCCTGCTCCACACCAGCGTCCAGGAGCGGCGCAGCGCGGCGAGGGGGCCGAGCCGGTCCGCCGCCGCTGCGGCCGGGGCCAGGGTCCAGCCGAGGCGGAGGAGCAGGGCCACGAGCACGCCGGTGCCAGGCGCTCCGTAGCGGACGAGGGTCCAGGTGCCGCCGCCCGGCCACAGTGGTGCCGGGGCGGTGAACTCGGTGGTGGTGAGGAACTCCGCCGCCAGAAAGCCGTTCACCAGCGCCGTCCACACGGGCACGCCCCGCAGCACGTACACCGCGAGGACCCGGGCGCGGAGGGCTCCCGCCAACTGCCCTTCGGCCGGCGCACGGTGCCGGGTCCGGGAGTCGACGGCGGCGCAGTGGACGATCTGCAGTGCCCCGCAGCCGAGGCACAGCAGGAGCAGCAGGAACGGCAGCCCGCCGAGGAGGACGCGCCACAGGGGGGCGATGTCGGGGGCGTAGGAGTCCTCCATCCGGTGGGCCCGCTGCGCCCCTTGCCACATGTGCGCGAAGGCGGGCCGGGCGGCGACAAAGGCCGTCAGGGTCACCGCGAGGCCGGCAAGGCCGGTCAGGCCGACGATGCCCGCCGTCCAACCGGGCAGCAGGCGCAGGGGCGTTGTCCGTTCACTCACGACTCGGACCGTACCGGCCCCACCCACTGGACATTAAGCAAGGTTAGGCTAACCTACCTTTGACCTTGTCCGGCGGGCGCTCCGCCCCGTTCGAAAGCAGTCGCACCCATGCCCCAAGCCCGTGCCACCCACCTCACTCGCCGCGGCCTCCTCGCCGTGGGCGGCGCCGTCGGACTCGGTGCCGCGCTCGCCGCCTGCGGGGAAGGCAAGGGGAAAGACGGTGGCTCCGGCAAGGACGCGGCGGGCGGCAAGTCCGGGCCCTGGTCCTTCAAGGACGACCGCGGCACGACCGTGAAGCTCGGCAAGGTCCCCGCGAACATCGTCGCCTTCACCGGCGTCGGCGCCGCGCTCCATGACTACGGCATCCAGGTCAAGGGTGTCTTCGGCCCGACGACGACCAAGGACGGCAAGCCCGATGTCCAGGCCGGCGACATGGACGTCAGCAAGGTGACGGTCCTCGGCAACACCTGGGGCCAGTTCAACATCGAGAAGTACGCCTCGCTCGCCCCCGACGTACTCGTCACGACGATGTTCGACGGCGCCGGCACCCTCTGGTACGTCCCCGAGGAGTCCAAGAAGAAGATCGCCCAGCTGGCCCCCAGCCTCGGCATCTCCGTCTACGACCGCCAGCTCACCCAGCCGCTGCAGCGCATGTGGGACCTGGCCGAGTCGCTGGGCGCGGACATGAAGGCCGCCGAGGTGACGGGCGCGAAGAAGCGGTTCGAGGCCGCGGCCGCCCGGCTGCGGGCCGCCGCCAAGGCCAAGCCGGACCTCAAGGTGATGGCCGGCAGCGCGAGCGACCAGCTGTTCTACGTCTCCGGCACCAACCTCTCCATCGACCTGGAGTACTTCAAGGCCCTCGGCGTGAACTTCGTCGAGCCGCCGGAGAGCGCCAAGAAGCAGGGCGGCGGCTGGTTCGAGTCGCTGAGCTGGGAGAACGTCGACAAGTACAAGGCCGACATCATCATGATGGACGACCGCTCGTCGGCGGTCCAGCCCGCGGACATCACCAAGCCGACCTGGAAGAAGCTGCCCTCGGTGAAGGCGGGGCAGGTCATCGCCCGGTCCCCGGAGCCGATTCTGTCGTACGACAAGTGCGTGCCGCTGCTGGACAACCTGGCCGAGGCCTTGGAGAAGGCCAAGAAGGTTAGCTGAGGAGCCCCTGATGACGACGGCCGTAGCCGCCCCGTTCCGTTTCTTCTCCCTGCACGTTGTACGGACCCGGCGGCTGGGGCCGTCGCTCGTCCGTGTCACCTTCGGCGGAGCCGATCTGCACGCGTTCCACTCCGAGGGACGGGACCAGTCCCTCTCCCTGTTCCTGCCACACCCGGGTCAGCCGGAGCCCGTCGTCCCCCTGGAGCTGGGGGACGGATGGCCGCAGGCCTGGCGGGAACTGCCCGATGACGTACGGGCCGTGATGCGCTCGTACACCCTGCGGTCCCTGCGCCGGAACCCCGACGAGATCGATATCGACTTCGCCCTGCACACCCCGGCGGGCCCCGCCTCCCGCTGGGCCTCCCGGGCCGCCGCCGGTGACCGGGTGCTGCTGCTCGGGCCTGCCATCGCCGACAACCGCGCCATCCGCTTCCGCCCGCCCGAGGACACCGACCTCGTCGTCCTGTGGGGCGACGAGACCGCCGTACCGGCCGCGACCGCCACCCTCGAGTCCCTGCCCGCCGGTACCCGCGTACGCGCCTGGCTGGAGGTGCCGCACGCCGGGGACATCCAGGACGTGTGCACGTCGGCGGACGCGGAGATCACGTGGCTCGTCCGGCACGACGACGCCCCCATGGCCGTCGACGCCGTACGGGCCGCCGGCCTCGCGCTCACGGAGCGGGCGTACGTGTGGATCGCCGGCGAATCGGGCCAAGTGAAGGCGCTGCGCCGGTACTTCGTCGGTGAGCGCGGGGTCGACCGGCGACGGGTGACCTTCGTCGGGTACTGGCGGCAGGGGATGACCGAGGAACAGCTGCGGGCCGCCGAGTAACCCCCTGGGCGTGACCCCGGTCACGGGTGAGGCATGCCTTGATCCAGAAAACTTAGGTTAGGCTAACCTAAGTTGAAAGCGCGAAAACCTCGCTTGGAAACCCGCACGGACTGTCCCCTCGGAGGACCCCCACATGCGCTCGCACCTGCTCAATGGCCTCACCGCGGAGCACTACCGCAGCTCCGTGACCGAAGGAGTCGAGCGGGTGGCGGCCAAACTCGCCACCACCGAACGTCCGTTCACCGGCGTCACCGTCGACGCCCTCTCCCCCCTGATCGACGCCATCGACCTCGACCGGCCGCTCGGCGACACCGCCGCGGTGCTCGACGAACTGGAGGACGTCTACCTCCGGGACGCCGTCTACTTCCACCACCCCCGCTATCTCGCCCACCTCAACTGCCCGGTCGTCATCCCGGCGGTGCTCGGCGAGGCCGTGCTCTCCGCGGTCAACTCCTCCCTCGACACCTGGGACCAGTCGGCCGGCGGCACCCTCATCGAGCGCAAGCTCATCGACTGGACGGCCGCCCGGATCGGCCTCGGGCCCGCCGCCGACGGCGTGTTCACCTCCGGCGGCAGCCAGTCCAACCTCCAGGCGCTGCTGCTGGCCAGGGAAGAGGCGAAGCCAGGGCGGGACGGGTGGGAAGCGGGGGCTTCGCTCGCGAAACTGCGGATCTTCGCCTCCGAGGTGAGCCACTTCAGCGTCAAGAAGTCCGCGAAACTGCTCGGGCTCGGCCCGGACTGCGTCGTCTCCCTCCCCGTCGACCACGACAAGCGGCTGCAGACCGTCGCCCTCGCCCGCGAGCTGGAGCGCTGCCGGCGCGACGGGCTGGTACCGATGGCGGTCGTGGCCACCGCCGGCACCACCGACTTCGGCTCCATCGACCCGCTGCCCGAAATCGCCGAACTGTGCGAGCAGTTCGGCACCTGGCTGCACGTCGACGCGGCCTACGGCTGCGGCCTGCTCACCTCCCTCAAGCACCGGCACCGGATCGACGGCATCGAGCGCGCCGACTCGGTCACGGTCGACTACCACAAGTCCTTCTTCCAGCCGGTGAGTTCGTCCGCCGTGCTGGTCCGGGACGCGGCCACCCTGCGCCACGCCACCTACCACGCGGAGTACCTCAACCCCCGCCGCATGGTGCTGGAACGAATCCCCAACCAGGTCGACAAGTCCCTGCAGACCACCCGCCGCTTCGACGCCCTCAAGCTCTGGATGACGCTGCGGGTGATGGGCGCCGACGGCATCGGGCAGCTCTTCGACGAGGTCTGCGACCTGGCGGCGGAGGGCTGGAAGCTGCTCGCCGCCGACCCCCGCTTCGACGTCGTCGTCGAACCCACCCTGTCCACCCTGGTCTTCCGCTACATCCCGGCGGCCGTCACCGACCCGGCCGAGATCGACCGCGCCAACCTCTACGCCCGCAAGGCCCTGTTCGCCTCGGGTGACGCCGTGGTCGCGGGCACCAAGGTCGGCGGCCGCCACTACCTGAAGTTCACCCTGCTCAACCCCGAGACACGGGCGGCCGACATCGCCGCCGTCCTCGACCTGATCGCCGGCCACGCCGAGCAGTACCTGGGAGAGTCCCTTGACCGCGCTTCCTGAAGCCACCCGCACCTATGACTTCGTGGGGATCGGGCTCGGCCCCTTCAACCTCGGCCTCGCCTGCCTCACCGAACCGATCGCGGAACTGGACGGCGTTTTCCTCGACTCCAAGCCGGACTTCGAGTGGCACGCCGGCATGTTCCTCGACGGCGCCCATCTGCAGACCCCGTTCATGTCGGACCTGGTCACCCTCGCCGATCCGACCTCGCCGTACTCCTTCCTCAACTACCTGAAGGAGAAAGGCAGACTGTATTCGTTCTACATCCGCGAGAACTTCTATCCGCTGCGGGTCGAGTACGACGACTACTGCCGCTGGGCGGCGGGCAGACTGAGCAGCGTCCGCTTCGGTACGACGGTCACCGAGGTGACGTACGAGGACGAGCTGTACGTCGTCCGCACCGAGCGCGGGGAGACGTTCCGCGGCCGGCGCCTGGTCCTCGGCACGGGCACGGTCCCGTTCGTCCCCGAGGCCTGCGAGGGACTCGGCGGCGACTTCGTGCACAACTCCCAGTACATGCACCGCAAGGCGGAGCTGCAGGCGAAGAAGTCCATCACGATCGTCGGCAGCGGCCAGAGCGCGGCCGAGATCTACCACGAGCTGCTCGCCGAGATCGACGTCCACGGCTACCAGCTCAACTGGGTCACCCGCTCCCCGCGGTTCTTCCCGCTGGAGTACACCAAGCTGACCCTGGAGATGACCTCCCCGGACTACATCGACTACTTCCGCGCACTGCCCGAGGAGACCCGCTACCGGCTGGAGAAGCAGCAGAAGGGCCTGTTCAAGGGCATCAACTCGGATCTGATCGACTCGATCTTCGACCTGCTCTACCAGAAGAACGTCGAGAGCGGCGACCGCCCGGTCCCCACTCGCCTGCTCACCAACTCCACGCTGGAGCGGGCCACTTACGCGGACGGCACGTACACCCTCGGCTTCCGCCAGGACGAGCAGGGCAAGGACTTCGAGATCGGCACGGAGGGCCTGCTGCTGGCCACCGGCTACCACTACGAGCCCCCGGCCTTCCTCGCCCCGGTCCGCGACCGCCTGCTCTTCGACGGCCACGGCCGCTTCGACGTCGCCCGCAACTACGCCATCGACATCACCGGCCGCGGCGTCTTCCTGCAGAACGCCGGCGTCCACACCCACAGCATCACCAGCCCCGACCTGGGCATGGGCGCGTACCGCAACTCGTCCATCATCCGCGAGCTGCTCGGCACCGAGTACTACCCGGTCGAGAAGACGATCGCCTTCCAGGAGTTTTCCGTATGACCTTCGCCTTCCGTGACGTCGACCCGTTGCAGGACGCCGAGCTGCTGCACTCCTGGCTCACCCATCCCAAGGCCGCCTTCTGGATGATGCAGGACGCCAGGCTGGAGGACGTCGAGCGCGCGTACATGGAGATCGCGGCCGACCCCCACCAGCACGCGCTGCTCGGGCTGCGGGACGGCGCGCCCGCCTTCCTCATGGAGCAGTACGACCCCGCGCACCGGGAGCTGGTCGGCCTGTACGAGCCACAGCCCGGCGACATCGGCATGCACTTCCTCACTCCGGCGGCCGACACGCCCGTGCACGGCTTCACCCGGTCCGTCATCACCGCCGTGATGGCCCGCCTCTTCGAGGATCCGGTGGTGCGGCGGGTCGTCGTCGAGCCGGACGTGGCCAACACGGCCGTGCACGCCCTGAACGAGGCCGTCGGGTTCGTGGCCGAGCGGGAGATCCAGAAGCCGGAGAAGAAGGCGCTGCTGAGTTTCTGCACCCGCAAGCAGTTCGCCGCCGCGACGGGGGTGGCCGCATGAGCCTCGCCGACGCCGTGGCGCACCTGTCCCCCGAGCGCTGGGCGACCGCCAACCGGCTGCTCATACGCAAGGCGCTCGCCGAGTTCGCGCACGAGCGCCTGATCACGCCGGAGCAGGAGGGTGAGCGGTACGTCGTGCGCGGCGACGACGGTCTCACCACATACCGGTTCTCCGCCGTGCGCCGCGCCCTGGACCACTGGCAGATCGACGCGGACTCCCTCACCCGGCACCGCGAGGGCACCGAACTCCCGCTCGCCGCCCTGGACTTCTTCATCGAGCTGAAGGACTCCCTGGGCCTGAGCGACGAGATCCTGCCGGTCTATCTGGAGGAGATCTCCTCCACCCTCTCCGGCACCTGCTACAAGCTCACCAAGCCGAAGGTGACCTCCGCCGAGCTGGCGGCGAGCGGCTTCCAGGCGATCGAGACCGGGATGACCGAGGGCCACCCCTGCTTCGTGGCGAACAACGGACGGCTCGGCTTCGGCATCCACGAGTACCTCGCGTACGCCCCGGAGACCGCGAGCCCCGTCCGGCTGGTGTGGCTGGCCGCGCACCGCTCGCGGGCGGCGTTCACGGCCGGCACCGGCATCGAGTACGAGTCCTTCGTGCGGGAGGAGCTGGGCGAGCGGACACTGAACCGCTTCCACACGACGCTCACCGCCCAGGGACTGGACCCCGCCGACTACCTCCTCATCCCGGTCCACCCCTGGCAGTGGTGGAACAAGCTCTCCGTCACCTTCGCCGCCGAGGTGGCCCGTCGGCACCTGGTCTGCCTCGGCGAGGGCGACGACGAGTACCTGGCCCAGCAGTCCATACGGACCTTCTTCAACACCAGCGACCCGCACAAGCACTATGTGAAAACAGCCCTCTCGGTCCTCAACATGGGCTTCATGCGCGGGCTGTCGGCCGCCTACATGGAGGCCACCCCGGCCATCAACGACTGGCTGGCCCAGCTGATCGAGAACGACCCGGTGCTGAAGTCGACCGGCCTCACGATCATCCGGGAGCGGGCGGCCGTCGGCTACCGGCACCTGGAGTACGAGCAGGCCACCGACCGCTACTCGCCGTACCGCAAGATGCTGGCCGCGCTGTGGCGGGAGAGCCCGGTACCCACACTCCAGGACGGCGAGTCCCTCGCCACCATGGCGTCCCTGCTGCACGTGGACGACGAGGGCGCCTCCTTCGCGGGCGCACTCGTCGAACGCTCGGGCCTCACCCCCACGGAGTGGCTGCGCCGCTACCTGCGGGCGTACTACACCCCCCTCCTGCACAGCTTCTACGCCTACGACCTCGCCTTCATGCCACACGGCGAGAACGTCATCCTGGTGCTGAAGGACGGGGCCGTGCAGCGGGCGGTCTACAAGGACATCGCCGAGGAGATCGTGGTGATGGACCCGGACGCGGTCCTGCCCCCGGAGGTCGCGCGCATCCGTGCCGACGTCCCGGAGGACCAGAGGCTCCTGTCGATCTTCACGGACGTCTTCGACTGCTTCTTCCGCTTCCTCGCCGCGCACCTCGCCGCCGAGGGAATCCTTGCGGAGGACACCTTCTGGCGTACGGTCGCGGAGATCACCCGCGAGTACCAGGACGCGAACCCCGAACTCGCCGAAAGGTTCCGGCAGTACGACATGTTCGCCCCCGAGTTCGCCCTGTCCTGCCTCAACCGGCTCCAGCTGCGCGACAACCGGCAGATGGTGGACCTGACGGATCCGTCCGGCGCGCTCCAGCTGGTCGGGAACCTGGAGAACCCCATCGCCAGGTTCTGACCAGCACAGCCCCACAGACGGACGGGCACCCCGGAGTACGGTCCTGCGGGGTGCCCGTCGTCATATGGCCGTGCCCACCCACTCCCGCAACAGCCCCTCCCGCTCCGCCCTCCGAGGCGACCCGCCTTCCCACGCGCGGCCCCACTCCGACATCGCCGCCAGCGTCGTCGCCATCGTCGCGGCGCCGTCCGTGAGGCGGGACAGGAGGGTGCGGGAGAGGTCGGCCTCCGTCCGGGAGTAGCCGACGGCCACGGCGACGTACGCCGACAACTCGTGGTCACCGTAGGCCGTTTCGACACGCACCGTCATCATCGGCGGGTCCTCGCCCGTCAGGCCGACGCCCCCGGACAGGGCCACGTCCAGCACCATGCCCAGAGCCAGGTCCCTGACCGCGCCGGCCTGCCGCTTCAGGGACTTCACGGGAACGTCCGCCACCGTCAGGGCGTGCACGTCCTCCCACGGGTAGAGGCCGGACTGTCTGTCACCGAGGGCCACCACGCCCTCGAGGGTCAGACGTACCCCGGGCGCCAGACCGGACGGCTTCGCGCCCACGTACACGTCGCTCCCGGCGATGCAGAACAGCCCCACCATGGCCATGGGTTTGCGCACTCCCCCCGACGACGGCACCGCCGTCGTGTGACACATCAGACGATCAAGTCGTCCTCCGCAACGCGCCAACAGGCCGGGGAGTTCCCGCCTCGCCGCCTTTGGCTCAATGACGGACGGGAGACGGGCAGGCACCCCGGAGTACGGTCCTCCGGGGTGCCCGTCAGTGTGCGGTCAGCTCTTCGGCCAGGGGACCTGCGGTGAGCGGTAGTAGGTGATGCCGAGGGCGTCCCAGCGGGGGGCCTGGGCGGCCAGGCGGAGCTTGTAGGTGTTCCAGTCGTGTGTCGCCGCCGGGGACCAGCCCAGTTCGGCTGCGCCGGGCAGGCGCGGGAACGCCATGTACTCGATGTCGTCGGACGTCTTCAGGGTCTCCGACCACAGGGGGGCCTCCACACCCCTGATGGCCGCATCAGGGGCGCCCGGGAGGTAGGCGCCGGGGTTCCAGTCGTACGACCGCCGCACCTCGACGTAACCGGCCCACTTCGTGCCCAGCCTGGTGCTGCTGGTGTACTTCATGTCGAGGTAGATCCGGTCGGCCGGGGACAGGATCAGCCCGGTGCCGTTCTGGGCGGCCTTGGCGACCTGGGCCTTCTCCGTGGCGCTGGTGCTGTCCAGGCCCCAGTACTGGGCGAGGGCGCCCTTGGCCGGGTGGGCGCCGGTGAGCTGGTGCCAGCCGATGACCGTCTTGCCGTACTTGGCGACGATCGGCTGTACCCGGTCCATGAACTTCACGTAGTCGTCGTGGCTGGTGGAGTGCGCCTCGTCGCCGCCGATGTGGAGATAGCGGCCGGGGGTGAGGGCGGCAAGTTCGCGGACGACGTCGTCGGCGAAGGTGTACGTGACCTCCTTGGGCGCGCACAGCGAGCTGAAGCCGACCTCGGTGCCGGTGTACAGCGGGGGTGCCACGCCGTCGCAGTTGAGGTCGGCGTAGGAGGCGAGGGCCGCGTTGGTGTGGCCGGGCATGTCGATCTCGGGGACGACCTCCAGGTAGCGGGAGGCGGCGTAGGAGATGATCTCCCGGTAGTCGGCCTTGGTGTAGTAGCCGCCCTTGCCGCCGCCCACCTCGGTGGAGCCGCCGTAGGTGGCCAGGCGCGGCCAGGAGTCGATGGCGATGCGCCAGCCCTGGTCGTCGCTGAGGTGCAGATGCAGCTCGTTGACCTTGTACAGGGCCAGCTGGTCGATGTACCGCTTGACCTGGGCGACGGTGAAGAAGTGCCGGGAGACGTCCAGCATGGCGCCCCGGTAGGAGTAGCGGGGGTGGTCCTCGATGGTGCCGCCGGCGATCTGCCAGGGTCCCTTCTGCACGGTCTTCTTCTCGACAGCAGCCGGGAGCAGCTGACGGAGGGTCTGGACGCCGTGGAAGAGGCCGGCGGGCGCGCTCGCGGTGATGGTGACGCCGGCCGGGTCGCTGTGCAGCCGGTAGCCCTCGGCACCGAAGTCGCCCTGGGCGAGGTGGAGTTGGATGCCGTCGGCGCCCTGGCCGGTGGTGACCGGCAGCGGGTAGCCGGTGGAGGGCCGCAGGATGCCGGTGAGATAGGCGCCGATGCGGCGGACCTCGGCGGAGTCGTCGACGCGGACGCCGGTCGCCCGGGTGATGCGGTACGGGGTGCCGCCGGGCTTGACCGAGGCGGGCGCCGGGACCACCCGGTCCAGCGGTGTCGGGGTGGCCGCCCGCGCCGCGGGGGCCGCCCCGAGGGTGAAGACCCCGGCCGCCGCCAGCAGCAGCAGTGACCCGAGGATGCGAGAAGTTCGGGGAGTCGTGCTGTGGTTGCGTCTCACATGCGCTCCCTTCAGGTGTCGGTGACCGTCGGATGTGGTGGCTGCCACACCTCGTGACGGTCGGACATGGTCGAGACCACTCTCCCGCAGATCCGGTGAAACAATCCCTCCATGGCGGAAATCATCCAGAAGGACGGCACCTGGACGTTCGACGGCGATGCCTTGCGGCTCACCCCGGGCAGGGACAAGAACGTGAGCCTGCTCCGCCGCGAGCTGGGCGAACTCGTTGTACCCCTGGGGGCGTTGGCCGGTGTCTCCTTCGAGCAGGGGCGCAAGTCGGGCCGGCTGAGGCTGCGGCTGCGGGACGGGGCCGACCCACTGACGCAGGCCACCGGCGGCCGGCTCGCCGAGCCGAACGACCCGTACCAGCTGACGGTGGAGTCCGACCGGTACGGCGTCGCCGAGTACTTCGCGGACGAGGTGCGCAACGCACTGCTGCTGGACGGGGTTTCCCCCGATCCGGTCGCCGAGTACCTGCTGCCGGGCCCGGCGCTGCCGGTGTCCGCCTCGGCCGGGGACGGCACGGCGAGCTTCGACGGGGAGCGGCTACGGCTGGAGTGGAACTGGAAGACCGAGGACGCCAAGTCCGCCACCGGTCCCCGTACGATCCCGCTCGCGGACGTCACCGGCGTGGAATGGCAGCCGGCGGCCGGGCTGGAGAACGGCCATCTGCGCATCCTGGTGCGCGGCGCCCCGGTGACGGCGCCGGCCAAGTACGACCCGAACGCGGTCGAGCTGTGGGGCTTCAAGAAGGACCCGCTGATGGCCCTGGTGGCCGCGGCCGTACAGGCGCGGCTGCCGCATCCGGCCGCGGAGACGGGCGTGCGGAACGATCCGCCGCAGCTCACCAAGGAACCGGAGCCCGCCGAGAGCGACCATGACGCCCTGCTGCGCCGGCTGCGCGAGCTGGGCGGGCTGCACCGCGACGGGGTGCTGACCGACGAGGAGTTCACGCTGGCCAAGCAGGCGGTCCTCAAGCGCCTGTGAGGACCGCCTGCCGGGTGCCTACTTCGCCGTGCGGGACACCGTGAAGTGGTCGATGCGGTCGCCGGTCTCGGCGATGCCCGACACCGTCAGGGTGGTCTGGCAGCCCTTCGGCGCGGGGGTGACGTCCACGCGCAGGAAGGAGTAGTTGAGGTAGCGCACGCGGGACCAGGCGACGGTCTCGTTGACCTTGCCGTCCTTGGTGTTGATGAAGGACGCGACCGAGTCGACCTCGTGCTCGTGGCCCTCGTAGGAGTCCGGGGCGCTGAACGCGTACAGGCTGCGGCCCGCCGCGCCGGCGGTGACGTAGACCACACCCTCGGTCTCGGGGTAGGCGGTGCCGCCGATCGGGAGCTTCTTGGCGACCTTGTCACCCTTGATCACGTCGGTGCGCTCGTACTGGTGGTTGTGGCCGTTGATGACCAGGTCCACCTGGTACTTCTCGAACAGCGGCACCCACTCCTGGCGCACGCCCCCCTCCGAGGCGTGCGCCGTGGACGTGCAGTACGCGCAGTGGTGGAAGAACACGATGACGAAGTCGATGTCCTTCGTCGCCCGGAACTTCTTCAGCTGGCCCTCGAACCACGTGGTCTGGGTTCCGCCGGATATGCCCAGGTTCGCCGGGATCTCGAAGGAGACGTCGTTCGGGTCCAGCGAGATGACCGCGGTGTTGCCGTAGACGAAGGAGTAGACACCGGGCAGGTTCTTCGCGTCCGGGCCGTTGTCCGGGAGGGTCCAGCGGGCCTCCTCGCCGCCGTAGCCGTTGGGCGAGTACCAGGCCTCCATGTCGTGGTTGCCGTACGAGACCATCCACGGGACCTGCTTGGCGACCGACTCGGTCTGGTACAGGAACTGGTCCCAGGTGCGCGAGTCGAAGCCGGTGTCGGTGCTCTTGCCCTGGCCGGCCGGGTCGCCGTAGGCGATGTCGCCGGCGTGCAGGTGGAAGGCCGGGTTCTGGCCGAGGATCAGGGCGTTGTTGGCCAGGCCGTGGTAGCCGACCCCCTCGTCGCCGAAGGCGGTGAAGGTGAACGGCGCCTTGTGGGCGGGGGCGGTGGTGAAGGTGCCCAGGGTGCCCAGCAGGTGCCGCTCGGCCGGGTCGAAGCCGTCGTGGCCGACGCCGTAGTAGTACGTCCTGCCGGGGCGCAGGTGGGTGAGCTGGGCATGCAGGTAGTACTGCGTGTGGTCGCCGCTCGCGCCGACGCCGGCCGGGGTGTAGAGGCTGCGGACCTCGGCCTCGATCTTGCGGGAGAGGTCCCAGGGGTGGGCGCCGATGCGGATGAACGGGTTCTTCACGGCGACCGGGACCTGCCAGGAGACGGTCATCTCCGTGCGCGGGTCGTTGCCGTAGGCGAGGTGGCGGCCGAAGGGGGCGACGAGGGCGCCGTCGACCGTCTCGGTGGCGGGGGCGGTGCGCTGGGTCGGCACGGCCGCCTGGGCGGTGGCGCCCGGCACGAACGCGCCACCCGTGACGGCGCCCAGCGTGACGGCGCCGCCTCTGATCACGGTGCGCCGCGAGAATCTGGCGCGCAGGTACTCGTGCTGCTCGGCCATGCTCATGCGCTCGGCCAGCTTCTCGGGTACTCCCATACGAGGAATGTCCATGGCGTCCGAAACTCGTGGGTCTGGGCAACGAGACGCAAGACACAGAATGGCCAGCTTGCGAACAGAGGTTCAAATGCCCTGCGTGGGACACCATGGAGAGCGCCTGCCCGAAATCGGGCACGTTTCTTGCGAAACCGGTGCCGGTAGCCCAGGATCTACTGGGTGCACGACGAACTCGTTGATCATCTGACGCGCTCCACGCCCCTGAGCCGGGGCGAGGCGCTGCGGGTGATCCAGGACGTGCTCGCCTACTTCGACGAGACGACCCAGGAATTCGTCCGTCGCCGCCACCGCGAGCTCCAGGCCCAGGGCCTGGTGAACACGGAGATCTTCGAACGGATCGAGGCGGACCTGAAATATCGGGCGGTGGCGCCGCCGGAGCTGACGCTCAGGCAGCTGCGCCGCATGGTCTACGGCTGAGAAGCCAGGCTGCGAGATACCCATACATGTGCGGAATTGTCGGATACATCGGGAAGCGTGACGTCGCCCCCCTCCTTCTGGAGGGCCTGCAGCGGCTGGAGTACCGCGGCTACGACTCCGCGGGCATCGTGGTCACCTCCCCGAAGGCGCCCGGCCTGAAGATGGTCAAGGCCAAGGGCCGGGTGCGCGACCTGGAGGCCAAGGTCCCGGCGCGCTTCAAGGGCACCACCGGCATCGCCCACACCCGCTGGGCCACCCACGGCGCCCCCTCCGACACCAACGCCCACCCGCACATGTCGGCCGACAACAAGGTCGCCGTCGTGCACAACGGCATCATCGACAACGCCGCCGACCTGCGCCGCAAGCTGGAGGCGGACGGCGTCGAGTTCCTCTCCGAGACCGACACCGAGGTGCTCACCCACCTCATCGCCCGCTCCACGGCCGAGAAGCTGGAGGACAAGGTCCGCCAGGCGGTCCGGGTGATCGAGGGCACGTACGGCATCGCGGTCCTGCACGCCGACTTCCCCGACCGGATCGTGGTGGCCCGCAACGGCTCCCCGGTCGTCCTCGGCATCGGCGAGAAGGAGATGTTCGTCGCCTCCGACATCGCCGCCCTGGTCATGCACACGCGCCAGATAGTGACTCTGGACGACGGCGAGATGGCCACGCTCAAGGCCGACGACTTCCGCACCTACACCACCGAGGGCACACGCACCACCGCCGAGCCCACGACCGTGGAGTGGGAGGCCGAGTCGTACGACATGGGCGGTCACGACACCTATATGCACAAGGAGATCTTCGAGCAGGCCGACGCCGTGGACCGCGTGCTGCGCGGCCGCATCGACGACCGCTTCTCCACCGTGCACCTCGGCGGCCTCAACCTGGACGCCCGCGAGGCCCGGCAGATCCGCCGCGTGAAGATCCTCGGCTGCGGCACCTCGTACCACGCGGGCATGATCGGCGCCCAGATGATCGAGGAGCTGGCCCGCATCCCCGCCGACGCCGAGCCGGCCTCCGAGTTCCGCTACCGCAACGCGGTCGTCGACCCCGACACCCTGTACGTCGCCGTCTCCCAGTCCGGTGAGACCTACGACGTCCTCGCCGCCGTGCAGGAGCTCAAGCGCAAGGGCGCCAAGGTCTTCGGCGTCGTCAACGTCGTCGGCTCGGCGATCGCCCGCGAGGCGGACGCCGGGATCTACGTCCACGCGGGCCCCGAGGTCTGCGTGGTCTCGACGAAGTGCTTCACCAACATGACGGTGGCCTTCGCCCTCCTCGCCCTCCACCTCGGCCGCACCCGTGACCTCTCGGTCCGCGACGGCAAGCGGATCATCGAGGGCCTGCGCAAGCTGCCGGACCAGATCACCGAGATCCTCAAGCAGGAGGAGAAGATCAAGGAGCTGGCCGACGCCTACGCCGACGCCCGCTCGATGCTCTTCATCGGCCGCGTCCGGGGCTACCCGGTGGCCCGCGAGGCTTCCCTGAAGCTCAAGGAGGTCTCCTACATCCACGCCGAGGCCTACCCCGCCTCCGAGCTGAAGCACGGCCCGCTGGCCCTGATCGAGCCGGCCCTCCCCACGGTCGCGATCGTCCCCGACGACGACCTCCTGGAGAAGAACCGCGCGGCCCTGGAGGAGATCAAGGCCCGCAGCGGCAGGATCCTCGCGGTGGCCCACCAGCACCAGGAGAAGGCCGACCACACGGTCGTCGTCCCGAAGAACGAGGACGAACTGGACCCCATCCTGATGGGCATCCCGCTCCAGCTCCTCGCTTACCACACGGCTAAGGCCCTGGGCAGGGACATCGACAAGCCGAGGAACCTGGCGAAGTCGGTGACGGTGGAGTAATTCCGCGACAGCAGAACGGACCCCCACGTGGCCACCTTCACGTGGGGGTCCCTTCAGTGCTGCTCGGATCAGCCGGCGGCCGTCACCCCCCGGCCCGCAGCACGACCAGGAAGCGCCGTCGGCCAGTGAGCCAGCGCGGCCGTCGCCGCGTACCAGGCCACCGCGCCGGACACAGCGGCCACCCAGCCGCCGACCTTGGCCAAAGAGGAACTGTCGGCGAAGGCCGCGACGGCCAGCACCAGCATGGCCAGGAACAGCAGCCCGTGCATGAGCTGACCGAGGCTGTCCCCGCCCGCGAGGGTCAGGGTGAGCGCCACGAGGGCGAAGAGGAACAGGAAGAGTCCGGCCGCATTGGCGGAGGAGTGACCGCCGACCGCCCAGGTGAACCACAGCGCGCCGAGGGCCGCGAAGCCCGTACCCGACACGCCGTCGCCGCCGCGGAAGGCCAGCAGGCCGACCAGGAACAGAGCAACTCCGCCCACATAATGGGCCACTGACACGGCGTCGGACGCGGCCACGCCGTGGATCACACCTGTCGTACCGAGACCGAACGCCAACAGGGTGATTCCCAGGGCGAGTCGGCCGACCACCGTAGTACTTCCGTTGTCCACGGCGGGCTCCCTTCGTGCTGTGCGGTTGCGCGGTGACCGATATATGCCCTTCACAAGGGCACAAACCACCTCTACGCGCGAGTAGTTTCGCGCTGCACAAAGGGAGTTGAAAGGATCAGGGGATGACGATCACCGGCCGCTGCGCCCGCTTGGCGAGCCGCCCGGCGACGGAGCCGAAGATGCGGCCGACGATGCCGTGCGTGGAGCCGACGACGATCGCGTCGGCCTCGTACTCCCGCCCCACCTCTTCGAGTTCGTGGCAGATGTCCCCGCCCCGCTCGACCAGGATCCACGGCACCTCGGCCAGATAGTCCGCGCACGCCAGCTCCAGACCGAGCACCTCGGTGCGGTGGTCCGGCACGTCGACGAAGACAGGTGGCTCGCAGCCGGCCCACACGGTGGTCGGCAGCCGGTTGGCGACATGGACGATGATCAGGCCCGAGTGGGAGCGGTGGGCCATGCCGATGGCGTAGGCGAGGGCGCGCTCACTGGAGGTGGAGCCGTCGAAGCCGACGACGACTCCGTGCCGGAAGGCGGGGTCGCATGAGGGGCGTGGCTCTTCCGCCGCATGGGGATCGGCCGCCGTGGGGTCGGCGACCGGCCGCTTGCGGTCCGCGGGTTCGAAGAATTCGTGACCGGCCATGGCTGTCTCGGCGTTGTGATCCTTTATGGGTGGGACGACAGTGTGCGGCGGAGCTGTGTCCGGGAAACATCTTCCCAACCCCATACCCCCAAGGGTACGGCGGCACGCCTCCCGAGCCCAGATCCCGCGCACGCTCCGTAAGCGGTCCCCCGACGTCCGTAGGGGTTCACCGGAGCATGCACGAGCCGCGCCCGTAACGCAATGGTTGCTGCCCCGTACAGGCGGTTTGCACGGGATTCACAGACGTACGTGCGGTGACCGACCGGTCGAACAGGCGTTGAACCCGGGTGAACGATCGCCACAGGGAGTACGAAGTGATGCCCGGTCCCCGACCCACCTCCGAGCCGCACCCCGCGCCGGACACCGTGAGCGATGTGATCCGCTGGGCCGCCTTCAGCTGCGTACTCGTCCCCGTGGTGCTGGTCTGGTACGGCACCTCGCTGGCCGGTGCCGCGGGCGCCGCGCTGGGCCTGGCCGCCGTCACGGCCGTGTGCCGGATCCTGCTGCGCCACTCCGAGCGGTGCGCCGCACGGCCCCGCCGTTCCGCAAAGCATTGCGCCGTGCAAAGAGGCGGACGTCACACCCGCCGACGGACACCGGTCGACTGACCTGTTTCGGTACCCCCGAACGTCTCTTTTCAGCCAACTTCCGAATGTCTACCAAGAGGGCCCCCAAGCACCCTCCAACCCCCGTTTGACCTGCACGGAAAGGGCCTACGGGCGGCTACGCACCCTACGCGGTTCGGCCACTGCGACAAGGCGCACTTCCCTGCACCCCCCGTGAGTGCAACGCTTCGTGATCGAATGCTTCACGCCAAGTTGTCATGTCGACAATGTACGGCGTGTCGAACCGGCCACCGTGAGACCGCGGTAGCCAGTAGATTCGATCTTGATGTCTTACGGCGGGGGACTCGTGCAGGACCGAGGGGAAACGTGCAGGAGCGACACAACCGAGGAGCCGCGACCACCGAGGGGGGCTTAGCAGTATGAGCCACGACTCCACTGCCGCGCCGGAAGCCGTGGCCCGGAAACTCTCCGGGCGACGCCGCAAGGAGATCGTCGCGGTGCTGCTGTTCAGCGGCGGCCCCATCTTCGAGAGTTCCATTCCGCTGTCGGTGTTCGGAATAGACCGCCAGGACGCCGGCGTGCCGCGCTACCGACTGCTGGTGTGCGCCGGCGAGGAGGGGGCGCTGCGGACCACAGGGGGCCTGGAACTCACCGCGCCGCATGGACTGGAGGCGATCTCACGCGCCGGGACGGTCGTCGTACCGGCCTGGCGATCGATCACCGCGCCACCACCGGAGGAGGCGCTCGACGCACTGCGCCGGGCGCACGAGGAGGGGGCACGCATCGTCGGGCTGTGCACCGGCGCCTTCGTCCTCGCGGCGGCGGGCCTGCTGGACGGCCGCCCGGCCACCACCCACTGGATGTACGCGCCGACACTGGCCAAGCGCTATCCGTCGGTGCACGTCGATCCACGGGAACTCTTCGTGGACGACGGCGACGTCCTGACGTCGGCGGGTACGGCGGCCGGAATCGATCTCTGTCTCCACATCGTGCGGACGGACCACGGCAACGAGGCGGCGGGCGCGCTCGCCCGGCGCCTGGTGGTCCCACCGCGCCGAACAGGCGGCCAGGAGCGCTATCTCGATCGGTCTTTACCGGAGGAGATCGGCGCCGACCCGCTCGCCGAGGTCGTCGCCTGGGCGCTGGAACACCTCCACGAGCAGTTCGACGTGGAGACCCTGGCGGCACGCGCCTATATGAGCCGCCGTACGTTCGACCGCCGGTTCCGCTCGCTGACCGGCAGCGCACCGCTGCAGTGGCTGATCACCCAGCGGGTGCTGCAGGCGCAGCGGCTGCTGGAGACGTCGGACTACTCCGTGGACGAGGTGGCGGGCCGGTGCGGCTTCCGCTCCCCCGTCGCGCTGCGCGGGCACTTCCGCCGCCAGCTCGGCTCGTCCCCCGCCGCCTACCGGGCCGCCTACCGGGCCCGCCGGCCGCAGGGCGACAGGCCGGCCGACACGGAGCCACCGCTGCCGCCCCCCGGCCCGCCCACGGGCCTGCCGGGGCCCGGTCCGATGGGCCACACCCCCGCCCTGCTGCACCCGGACCGCGACAGCGGCGTCCCGATGCAGAGCCGCCGCACGGCGGCGGGCGCGGTGGGGCTCCTGCCGGGACCGAGGAGCGGTAACTGAGAGAGAGGGGGCGGGAACGATCCCGCCCCCTTTCGGCACCCCAGGCGGACGACGGCCCATCCCCGCCGAGCACGGGGGCACCGAAATGCCCAGGCCCGCCTTAGGGTGGTCGCATGAACGATCGCATGGTGTGGATCGACTGCGAGATGACCGGCCTCTCGCTGTCCGACGACGCTCTCATCGAGGTTGCCGCCCTCGTCACCGACTCCGAGCTGAACGTCCTCGGCGAGGGGGTGGACATCGTCATCCGCCCGCCGGACCAGGCGCTGGAGACGATGCCGGAGGTGGTGCGTCAGATGCACACCGCGTCCGGGCTGCTCGCCGAGCTCCCGAACGGCACGACCCTTCAGGACGCCGAGGAGCAGGTCCTCGCCTATGTGAAGGAGTACGTGAAGGAGCCCGGCAAGGCCCCGCTGTGCGGCAACTCCGTGGGCACCGACCGCGGCTTCCTGCTGCGGGACATGCCGACCCTGGAGGACTGGCTCCACTACCGGATCGTCGACGTGTCCTCCGTCAAGGAGCTGGCCCGCCGCTGGTATCCGCGGGCGTACTTCAACAGCCCGGAGAAGAACGGCAACCACCGGGCCCTGGCCGACATCCGCGAGTCGATCGCGGAGCTGCGCTACTACCGCGAGGCCATCTTCGTGCCGCAGCCCGGCCCGGACTCCGACACCGCGAAGGCGATCGCCGCGAAGCACGTCCTGCCCGCGCAGGAGCACTGACAGAAACACTGAGAAGAGGGGCTCGCGAAAACGTGTGCGCGAGCACCCCTTCGGACCCTGTAGACTTCTTCTCGGCCGGTCGGGGAAACGACAAGTTCAACCGCCGGTCGTGGTGGGTGTAGCTCAGCTGGTAGAGCACCTGGTTGTGGTCCAGGATGTCGCGGGTTCGAGTCCCGTCACTCACCCTTCGGTTAGAGGCCGATGACCTGCTTCAACGCGGTCATCGGCCTCTTTCGTCGCCCCGGGCCCGCCCCGCAGCGGCACCTCCTTCACCAGCAGCGCCAGTACGAACGCCACCGCGCACACCCCGGCGGTCATGAGAAAGATGTGCCGGGTGCCGGCCGCCACCGCGTGCCGGTACGCCTCTCCCGCCGCCGTGGCCGGCACCGCCCGGGTGAACAGCGAGCCGAAGACGGCCACGCCCACGGAGCCGCCGAGGGTGCGGAACAGGTTCGTCGCCGCCATGGCCGCCCCCATGTCCCGTAGTTCCACGCTGTTCTGCGCGAGGGTGGTGGCCATCTGCATCGTGAAGCCCAGGCCGAGGCCGACGAGTGCCATCCAGCAGCCGGCGGCGAGGCGGGAGGTGCCCGTGTCCATCGTGGCGAGCGTCACCGCGCCGGCCGTCAGCAGCAGGGTGCCGAGCACCGGGAACACCTTGTACCGGCCGGTGCGGGACATGACCTTCCCGGCGATGTTGGACGTGATCACCACGGGGATCATCATCGGCAGCAGGAGCAGTCCCGAGCTGGTCGCCGTGGCGCCCTGCACCGTCTGCTGGAACAGGGGCAGATAGAGCGCGCAGCCGAACATCACGACGCCGACGGCCGCCAACAGGCCGATGCCGAGCGGGAAGTTGCGGTGTCCGGTGAACACGCGGGGCGGCAGCAGGGGTTCGGGCACGCGCCGCTCCACGGCGACGAACAGCACCGCGCCGAGGACGGCCACCGCCCCCAGGTAGAGTATCCGCCAGGACGTCCAGGCGTACGTCGTACCCGCCCAGGTCGCCGCGAGGACCGCCGCGCCGATCGTGGCCGTCAGCACGGTGATGCCCGCCCAGTCGATGCGGGGCCGGGTCTTCGGGGCCGGAGCCGGCATCCGGAGCATCAGCTGGACCCAGACCAGGGCGACGAGCCCGAGCGGCAGATTGACGTAGAACGCCCAACGCCAGCCGAGGTGGCCGGTGACCAGGCCGCCGACGAGGGGGCCGCCGACCACGCCGAGAGCCATCACGGAGGCGGTCATGCCCTGGTAGCGACCGCGCTCCCGGGGCGGTACGAGGGTGCCGATCAGGGCGAATCCCCCGGCGGCCAGTCCGCCCGCGCCGATGCCCTGGAGGGCTCGGAACCCGATCAGCTGGGTCATCGAATGGGCGGCGCCGGCGAGCACCGAGGCCAGCAGGAAGATCACGACCGAGGCGAGGTAGACGCGCTTGCGGTGGTAGAGGTCACCGAGCTTGCCCCAGACGGGAGTCGAGACGGCGGTGGCGAGGGTGTACGCGGTGACGACCCAGGAGATGTGCTCCAGGCCGCCCAGGTCACGGACGACCGTCGGCATCGCCGTACCGACGACGTTGTTGTCGAGCATGCCCAGCAGCATCGCGAGCATCACGCCGAGCAGTGTCCAGCGGACGTTCTTGGGACGTGGTGTGGTCATGCGACACAGAAAAGCACACCGACTAACTAAGTGCAACGAGTCAACTTTTTGCCTGTGACAACCGATCGGGTAGGCTACCGGCCATGACGGAGACGATGGGCCGCCGCGAGCGCAAGAAGGCCGCGACCCGCCAGGCACTGGCGGACGCGGCACTGGAGCTGTTCCTGGAGCACGGCTTCGACGCGGTGAGCATCAGGGACATCGCGGAGGCGGCCGACGTCTCCACCACGACCCTGTTCAAGCACTTCCCGAGCAAGGAAGCGCTGCTGTTCGACATGGACGCGGACGTGGAAGAGGCCCTGGTCGCCGCCGTACGCGACCGGGCGCCCGGCACCCCGCTCCTCCAGGCCCTGCGCGAGCACACGCTGCGGGCCCGGGGGATCAAGCCCGAGTACGACGAGCAGATCGCCGCGTTCCAGCGGCTGGCATCCAGCACCCCGGCGCTCGTGGACTACCACCGGCGCATGTGGATGCGGCACGAGCGGGCCCTGGCCGAGGCGATCGCCGCCGACGCCGGCGCCCCCGCCGACGACCCCGCCTGTGCCGCCCTGGCCCACCTCGCCCTGGAGGCCCGGACCCTCGCGGCGACGGCCCCCGACCGGGTCGCCGCCGTCAATGCCGCGTTCGATCTGCTGGAGCGGGGCTGGGAGGCCGTACGGCCTTAGGCCATCACTTCTCCGGCAGGCGCCCGATGTCGGACACCGGTCCGAGGTGGCCGAGCTTGTCGGGGTTGGACACGGAGTGGATCGCGCGGATCACGCCGTCGACGATGTCGAGCTCGACCACACTGGCCACGCGCCCCTCGGCGTCGTGGATCACGCCGCCCGGACGGCCGTTGATCCAGGCCGCGCGGAGACAGGCGCCGAGTATCCCCACCCGGCGCAGGCCGCCGACCAGCAGCTGTGCCACATGGCGCGGCTCGGTGACGGACTTCGCGATCGCCCGCGCCTTGCCGCCGCCGTCCCCCTGGAACACCACGTCCGGGGCGAGCATCCCGAGCAGCGCGTCCATGTCACCGCCCTCGGCGGCCGCGAAGAACCTACGGGCCAGCTCCTCGCCCTCCGCCCGCCGCACCGGGGGCGGCGGCGCGATGCCGGCCACCTGACCGCCGGGGGCGACGCGCTTTCTGGCGCGGGCGAAGATCTGCCGGCAGTTCGCCTCGGACTTGCCGACGATCCTCGCCACGTCCGGATAGCCGTACCCGAACACCTCGCGCAGCACGAACACCGCGCGCTCCGCCGGGGCGAGGGTCTCCAGCAGCACGAGGAACGCCATCGACAGCGAGTCGGACAGCTCGGCGTGCTCGGCCGGCCCGGGCCGCTCGGCGGACACCACGACCGGCTCGGGCAGCCAGTCCCCGACGTAGGTCTCCCGCCGAACCCGCGCCGAACCCAGGTAGTTGATGCCCAGCCGCGTCACCGACGTGGTCAGGTACGCCTTCAGGTTCCCGACCGTCGTCCCGGCCTGGCGCGCCCGGGTCAGGTTGAGGAAGGCGTCCTGCACGATGTCCTCCGCGTCGCCCACGGATCCGGTCATCCCGTAGGCGATGGAGAACATCAGCGACCGGTATCGGTCGGCATCCGCCCCCACCACTGATCCCACCGCGGAGTCCCCCCTCCGAAGATCCGTACGACTCCGGCAGCGTATCCGAGGCGTACGCGCGGCACTGACGGCACGGGCCCGGAACGGGCGGTCCACCCTGCCGTTCATGCCCGTTGTGGCGGCCGCCCTGGCGGACCTCGCGAACGCCCCCGAGGCCCGGGCGCTACGACGACGCCCGCGCCACCAGCTCCGTGGGCAGCACCGCATGCTGTCGTTCCAGGCCCCGGGACACGGGTGGGCGGCGGTCGGCGATCTCTGTCAGGAGCAGGTCGATCATCGCGCGGCCCATTTCCTCGATGGGCTGGCGGACGCTGGTCAGCGGTGGGTCCATGTGGCGGGCGATGGCGGAGTCGTCGTAGCCGACCAGGGCCACGTCGTCCGGGATACGGCGGCCCGCCTCGCGCAGCACCTGCCGGGCGCCGGCCGCCATCACGTCCGAGCCGGCGAAGACCGCGTCCAGGTCGGGGTGGCGCTCCAGCAGCCTGGCCATCGCCCGGCGGCCACCCTCCTCCGTGAAGTCCCCGGGCTCGATGAGCAGTTCGTCCACCTCGCGGCCCGCGTCACGCAGGGCGTCGCGGTAGCCGTCGACGCGGCGCTCGGCGCCGTAGACGTCGAGGCGGCCGGTGATGTGGGCGATGCGGGTGCGGCCCCGGGACAGCAGGTGCTCCACCGCCGAGCGGGCGCCGCCGTAGTTGTCCGAGTCCACGGAGGTGAGCGTCTCGCCGGCCGAGCGGGGGCCGCTGATCACGGCCGGGATCTCCAGCTGGGCCAGCAGGTCGGGCAGGGGATCGTCGGCGTGGACCGAGACCAGCAGGACGCCGTCCACCCGGTGGGCCGCCAGGTACTGGGCCAGGCGCTGCCGTTCGCGGTCGCTGCCCGCGAAGATCAGCAGCAACTGCATCTCCGTGTCGGAGAGTTCGGCGCCGACACCGCGCAGCATGTCGGAGAAGTAGGGTTCCGCGAAGAAGCGGGTCTCCGGTTCGGGGACCACGAGTGCGATGGCGTCGGTGCGGTTGGCCGCGAGGGCGCGGGCGGCGGTGTTGGGGACGTAGCCGAGTTCGGCGACCGCCGCCTCCACCGCGGCGCGGGTGGCGTCGCTGACCCGGGGCGAGCCGTTGATCACCCGCGAGACCGTGCCCCGGCCGACGCCGGCCCGGGCAGCGACCTCCTCGAGCGTGGGCCGACCCCCGCCGCGGCCCCGCGCTCCGTGGCTTGCCATGGGCTCCGCCTCTCTCGACCGTCTCCTGGTGCCGGCCTGGAATGTAACAGCACCGTTCGCCGCGATTGCCGTCCCGGGGGCCGCGCCCCGGACCCCCCGCAGGCCGGTCGTACCTAACGTGCTGATAACTGAACGCAGTTGCCGTGTCCGCTCCCTTGACACCCCGCCCCCGACGGACGACCCTTCAACACATCACTCATGGGAGCGCTCCCACACTACCTGACACCTACACATCCCGCACGTTCCCCGCCCGAGCCGCAGCGCGTACGAACGGGCCCGATCCATGCAGTCGGCCGGGGGGTCGGCACGTCAGGCAACAGGAGGACGCAATGCGCACGAGCATCCGCCGGTCCCAGCGGCTGATGGCCCTCGCGGCCGTGGCCGCGCTGACCACGGGGCTGCTGGCCGGCTGTGCCAAGGACTCGGACGACAGCTCGTCGGACGGCTCCGGCGGCGGAAACGGCAGTGGCAAGGGCAAGATCACGCTAACCATCGGCACCTTCGGCGTCTTCGGCTACAAGCAGGCCGGCCTCTACGACGAGTACATGAAGCTGCACCCGGACATCAGCATCAAGGAGAACGTCACCACCCGTACCGACGTGTACTGGCCGAAGGTGCTCACCCGCCTCCAGGCCGGCTCCGGCACGGACGACATCCAGGCCATCGAGATCGGCAACATCACCGAGGCCGTGCAGACACAGGGGAACAAGTTCGTCGACCTGGGCAAGGACGTCGACAAGTCACAGTGGCTGGACTGGAAGAACGCCCAGGCCACCACCAAGGACGGCAAGCTCATCGGACTCGGGACCGACATCGGGCCGATGGCCATCTGCTACCGGAAGGACCTGTTCCAGAAGGCCGGGCTGCCGACCGACCGGACCAAGCTCGCCGAGATGTGGAAGGGCGACTGGGCCAAGTACGTCGACGTCGGCAAGCAGTACATGAAGAAGGCGCCGGGGGGCACCAAGTTCGTGGACTCCGCGTCCTCCGTCTACAACGCGGCCCTCGGCGGCGGCGACGAGCGGTACTACGACAAGGACGGCACCGTCGCCTGGGACAAGTCCGACGGCGTGAAGAAGGCCTGGGACGTCGCCATGGACGTGGCCACCAGCGACATGTCGGCGAAGCTGAAGCAGTTCGATCCGACCTGGGACCAGGGCTACGCCAACGCCGCCTTCGCCACCGTGGCCTGCCCGGCCTGGATGGTCGGCTACATCGAGCAGAAGTCCGGTGACTCCGGCAAGGGCAAGTGGGACGTGGCCGCCGCGCCCACCGCGGCCAACTGGGGCGGCTCCTTCCTCGGTGTGCCGACGGCGGGCAAGCACCAGAAGGACGCCGTCGCGCTGGCCAAGTGGCTGACCGCGCCCGAGCAGCAGGCCAAGGTCTTCGCCAAGCAGGCCAGCTTCCCGTCGACCCCGTCGGCGTACGCGAGCCTGAAGCCGGCCGCGGACACCACGGCGTACTTCTCGAACGCGCCGCTCACCCAGATCTTCTCCGACTCGGCGAAGACGATCCCGACGCAGTACTTCGGCATCAAGGACCAGCCGATCAACTCCGCGATCACCGACATCGGCATCCTCCAGGTCGAGCAGAAGGGCAAGTCGCCGTCCCAGGGCTGGGACGCGGCGGCCAAGGAGATCAAGGACGTGCTCGGCCAGTGACCAGCCCCAAGCAGGCTCTCGCGCACTCCGCGTCGAGCGCCGAAGCCGCGCCCGGCACCGAGCCGGGCGCGGCGCGGGGCGCTCACGGTCGCGGTACACCGGCGGGCTCCGACTCCTGGCGCAGCCGGCTGTACCGCTGGGACATGAAGGCGTCGCCGTACGCGTTCGTGTCGCCGTTCTTCGTCCTGTTCGGGGCGTTCACGCTGGTCCCGCTGCTCTACACGGCCTGGTACTCGCTGCACGACGTCCAGCTGTCGGCCCTCGACCACCAGACCTGGGCGGGCCTGGACAACTACCAGCGCCTGCTGTCCTCGGAGTTCTTCTGGAACGCCCTGGAGAACACCTTCACCATCGGCGTGATCTCGACCGTGCCGCAGCTGCTGGCCGCGATCGGGCTCGCGCACCTGCTGAACTACCGGCTGCGCGGCTCGACCGTCTGGCGTGTGGTGATGCTGACGCCGTACGCCACCTCCGTGGCCGCCGCGACCCTGGTGTTCACGCTGCTGTACTCCTGGGACGGCGGCATGGTCAACTGGATCCTGCACTTCTTCGGGGTGGATCCGATCAACTGGCGGGAATCCGACTGGGGTTCGCAGTTCGCGGTGTCGTCGATCGTGATCTGGCGGTGGACCGGCTACAACGCGCTGATCTATCTCGCCGCCATGCAGGCGATCCCGACCGACCTGTACGAGTCGGCGGCGATCGACGGCGCCGGCCGCTGGCAGCAGTTCCGGCATGTAACGGTCCCGCAGCTGCGCCCGACGATCCTCTTCACGGTCGTGGTCTCCACGATCGGCGCCACCCAGCTCTTCGGTGAGCCGCTGCTGTTCGGCGGGGTCAGCGGGTCCAAGGGCGGCTCCGAGCACCAGTACCAGACGCTCGGTCTGTACATGTACGACCAGGGCTGGATCATCGGCAACCTCGGCAAGGCGTCCGCGATCGCCTGGTCGATGTTCCTGATCCTGCTGATCATCGCCGTGGTCAATCTGCTGCTCACCCGACGGCTGAGGAAGTCCCAATGACGACGAGTGAACTGGCTCTGCCCGCGTCGAAGCCGTCAAGGGCCGGCCGCCGCCGGGTGCTGGGCGCGGGCAAGCAGCTGCACGCGGGCCCGGTGACGTACGTCGTGCTGACCGTCTTCGCGCTGGTCTCGCTCGCCCCGCTGGTGTGGACGACGATCGCCGCCTCCCGCACCGACCGGCGGCTGGCCGAGACCCCGCCGCCGCTGTGGTTCGGGGGCAATCTGTTCAAGAACCTCCAGACGGCCTGGGACCAGGCGGGGCTCGGCACCGCGATGTTCAACTCGGTGATCGTGGCGGGCACGATCACCGTGAGCACGGTGCTGTTCTCGACCCTGGCCGGCTTCGCCTTCGCCAAACTGCGGTTCCGCTTCTCCGGTCTTCTGCTCCTGCTGACCATCGGCACGATGATGATCCCGCCACAACTGGCCGTCGTACCGCTGTACTTGTGGATGTCGGACCTCGGCTGGTCGAACCAGCTGCAGACGGTGATCCTGCCGAGTCTCGTCACCGCCTTCGGTACGTTCTTCATGCGGCAGTACCTGGTGCAGGCGCTGCCGACGGAGCTGATCGAGGCGGCCCGGGTGGACGGGGCGAGCAGCATCCGGATCGTCTGGCACGTGGTCTTCCCGGCGGCGCGTCCGGCCATGGCCGTCCTCGGCCTGCTGACGTTCGTGTTCGCCTGGAACGACTTCCTGTGGCCGATCATCGCCCTGAACCAGCAGAACCCGACCGTGCAGGTGGCCCTGAACTCGCTCGGCACCGGGTACGTCCCCGACCAGGCCGTGATCATGGCCGGCGCCCTGCTGGGCACGCTGCCGCTGCTGATCGCGTTCGTCCTGTTCGGCAAGCAGATCGTGGGCGGGATCATGCAGGGCGCGATCAAGGGCTGATATCCGCTTCCCGGGGCCGGCCCACCACGGTGCCGGCCCCTCGCCCCCCTTCCCTCCATTCCGCCGGTCCGGCTACGACCTCTTTGGGAGCGCTTCCATGCCTGAATCCCCCGCATCCCCGTCCCCCGTGCCCCCCGTGACCTTTCCCCCCGCCTTCCTCTGGGGTGCCGCGACCTCGGCGTACCAGATCGAGGGGGCGGTGCGGGAGGACGGCCGTACGCCCTCGATCTGGGACACCTTCAGCCATACGCCGGGCAGGACGGCGGGCGGTGAGACCGGTGACATCGCGGTCGACCACTACCACCGCTACCGCGACGACGTGGCGCTGATGGCGGAGCTGGGCCTGACCGCGTACCGCTTCTCGGTCTCCTGGTCCCGGGTGCAGCCGACGGGCCGGGGTCCGGCGGTCCAGGTGGGCCTGGACTTCTACCGCCGCCTGGTGGACGAACTCCTCGCCCACGGCATCACGCCGGCGCTCACCCTCTACCACTGGGATCTGCCGCAGGAGCTGGAGGACGCGGGCGGCTGGCCCCAGCGGGACACCGCGAAGCGGTTCGCGGAGTACGCGCAGCTCGTCGGCGAGGCCCTCGGCGACCGGGTGGAGCAGTGGATCACCCTCAACGAACCGTGGTGCAGCGCCTTTCTGGGCTACGGCTCAGGCGTCCACGCCCCCGGCCGTACCGACCCGGAGGCCTCCCTGCGCGCCGCCCATCACCTCAACCTGGCACACGGCCTGGCGGCTTCGGCCCTGCGCTCGGTGATGCCCGCCCGCAACGAGATCGCGATCAGCCTCAACTCCTCGGTGGTGCGGCCGCTTTCGCAGGACCCGGCCGACCTGGCCGCCGCCCGCAGGATCGACGACCTGGCCAACGGGATCTTCCACGGCCCGATGCTGCACGGCGCGTACCCGTCATCGCTCCTCGACGCCACGGCCTCGATCACGGACTGGTCGTACGTCCTCGACGGCGACGCCCGCACGATCAACGTCCCGCTGGACGCGCTGGGCCTCAACTACTACACCCCGGCCCTGGTCTCGGCCGCGTCCGGCAAGGTCGAGGGCCCACGGTCCGACGGCCACGGCGCCAGCGACCACTCCCCCTGGCCGGGCGCCGACGACGTGCTCTTCCATCAGACGCCGGGCGAGCGCACGGAGATGGGCTGGACGATCGATCCGACGGGACTGTACGACCTGCTCCTGCGCTACACGAGGGAGGCGCCGGGCCTGCCGCTGTACGTGACGGAGAACGGCGCCGCCTACGACGACAAGCCCGACCCGGACGGCCGGGTCCACGACCCCGATCGCATCGCGTACCTGCACAGCCACCTGTCCGAGGTCCGCCGGGCCATCACGGACGGCGCCGACGTACGCGGCTACTACCTGTGGTCCCTGATGGACAACTTCGAGTGGGCGTACGGCTACGGCAAGCGGTTCGGCGCGGTGTACGTGGACTACGCGACGCTGGAGCGAACGCCGAAGTCCAGCGCACGGTGGTATGGGGAGGCGGCGCGGACGGGGGCGTTGCCGGGGGTGGAGTCGGTGGCCTGAGAGGCGGGGGCGCGGCTCACTGTGGGGTGGGCCGCGCCCGGGCCGCGTCCCCTCAGAGTTGTCAGGAGCCGTACAGCTCGGTCATCTCGGTGACCTTGCCGGCGCTGTTGACGGCGATGTCGTAGAAGTTCTCGCCGTAGCAGTCGCTGGTGTCGGCGGAGGGCCCGGTGTCCTGCGCGGTGCCGTTGGCGCAGATGCGGACGTGTTCGATACCGCCGCCCGCGGCGGTCATCTTGTTCGGGCCCTTCCCCTTCAGGTGCAGGACGTAGACGGGGGTGCTGCCCGAGGCGACGGTGTACTCGTGCTCCTTTCCTCCGTCGGCGTTGTAGAAGGCGCCCTCGTCAGGGTTGCAGTTCTGCTTGGCGTCCTTGGCGGTGATGGTGTTCATGGCCCCGGAGACGCTCTCGACCAGGATGTACTTGTGGCCCGGGGCCAGGGTGTGGCAGGCGCTCTTGCCGCTTGCCTTGCCCTTGGCCTGCCCCTTGGCCTTGCCGCTTCCCTTGGCCTTGGCGTTGCCCTTGGTGTTGCCCTTGGCGTGGCTCGCGGTGGCGGAGGGGGTGACGGCGCCGGCGGCGTCAGTGCCGTCGTCGGGCTGACAGGCGGTCAGCGTGAGTGCGGCGCAGGCGAGCACGGTGGTGGCAAGGGCACGACGAATGGACGACACGATTCCCCCGATATGGTGCGGCCCGGGCACGGACGGCCCGGGTCATGGCATGCGAGACCGGCCGTCCGTCGCTGTGTCGACCGACGTCCGGCCCGGGCCGAAGATCGACCCGGGCCGGACTATATAGCCATGTGCATGACTTGATCACATGGGTTGCCGTGCGTGGCGCGTCAGTTGAAGGCGCCGAACGCCTTCGAGAAGGCGTCCTTGTCCTGGACGATCGAGCTGCAGGTGGGGTCGGCGGAGTTCTTCGCGCCGCCGGCGCACTGCTTGTCGCGGGCCGCGGACCACATGGAGAGGCCGCCGAGGCCCTTGGACTTGGCGAAGTTCACCAGCTGGGTGGCGTCGTCCACCTTGAAGATCTCGGTGGACACGTCGTTGACGCCGATCATCGGGGTGACGGCGACCGTCTTCCAGGCGGCGGAGTCGGACAGGCCGAGGACGCTCTTGACCTGGGCCTGGGTGGCGGTCGCGGCCTGCTGGGCGTAGTCGCCCATGTCGCCGTTGTACGAGGCGCCGTAGTCCATCGCCATGATGTTGACGGTGGAGATCTTCGCGCCGTTGGACTTGGCGTCGGACAGGAGGTTCACGCCGTCCTGGGTCAGGCCATCCGGCATCACCGGGAGGGTGAAGGAGACGTCCAGGCCGGGGTGGAGCGCCTGGAGCTTGGCTATCGCCTTCGCCCGGAGGGTGTTCGCCGCCGTGTTCGGCAGTGCACCACCCTCGACGTCGAAGTCGACCTTGGTCAGCTTGAACGCGTCCACCGCCTTGCCGTACGCCGCCGCCAGCGCGTCGGCGGAGGAGCAGGTGGTGGCCAGCTCGGAGCCGGAGGCGCCGCCGAAGGAGACCCGGACGTCACCGCCCTTGGCGCGCAGGGAGCCGATCTGCTGGGCCACGGCGTCGCTGGTCAGGTCGGTCACACCGCCCCACTTGGGGGTGCAGCCGCCGCCGTCGGTGATGAAGGCGAGGTTGTAGTTCTTCACCCCGGTCGCGTCGGCCGCGCCGACCAGGTCGAAGGCCGGGTAGAGGGACGTGTCGACGTACGGGGCGAAGCCGGCGGAGGCGGTGGTGCCGGATCCGGTGGTTTGGGTGGCGGTCGGGGTCGGGGTCGGGGTGGACGTCTTGGTCGGGGTGGGCGTGGCGGTCTTGGTCGGCGTGGCGGTCGGGGACGGGGACTGGGTGGGCCGGCCGCTCGGCTCGGGGGTGGCGCCGCCGTCCGCGGAGCACTGGGCGTTGTCGATGAGACAGCCCGTCGGGGCACCGCTGCCGTTGACCACGAAACCGATGGTCACGGACTTGCCCGGGGCGAGGCCCCCGGTGTCCCACTTCGCGGGCTTCACGGTGACGTGCGAACCGCTCACACTCGACTCGCCGTTCCACAAGGAGCTGAGCTTGGCGCCCGCCGGGAGGTCGAACTCCAGGGTCCAGGCCTTCTCGGTCTGGTCGCTGTTGTTGGTGACGACGTACTGGGCGGTGTAGCCGGTCGACCAGTCGCTGGTCCTCGTGTACGCGGCGTTCACGCCGGCGGCGTGGGCGGTGCCGGTGAGCAGGACCGCGCCGCCGCCGACCACCGCCGCGGCCACGAGACCGCCCATCGCCTTGTTCCTGCCACTGATCCTGCGCCGGTGCGTGGTCATGCGCGTGCCTGCCTTCGCTGTTCACGGGGGTGAGTGCGGCAGCACGCTAGCGATCCGGAATCGGGCAAATGACGTGATCGGGACGGCCGTTGCGGACCTTAGGGTTCGCTTAAGGAAGGGATCGGGGACGATTAATGGTCGAGACCAGTCAGGACCGGTTTGCCCCATCGGCGCCTGCGCACCCGCCCCCGGTGCCCTCGCCCGACCGGCCCCCGTCCGTCCAACTGGAACCAGATCCGCACCTCCGCGCCGCCCAGCACCGAGGCGCCGAGCCGTACGTCCCCGCCGGTGGACTCGGCGAGCCGGCGCACGATGTCGAGGCCGAGGCCGGTCGAACCGGCGTTTCCGGAGCCGCGGCCACGGGCCATCGCCGCGTCCGGGTCGGCTATGCCGGGGCCCGCGTCGGAGACCAGCACGATCACCGCGTCCTCGCCGTTGTGCACGTCGACCGCGAAGGCGGTGCCCTCGGCGGTGTGCCGGAACACATTGCCGAGCAGGGCGTCGAGGGCCGCGGCCAGATCTGCGCGGGCCACGGGTATGCGTACCGGCCGGTCCACTCCGGCCACCCGCCATTTGCGGCCCTCGTCCTCGGCGAGCGCGGACCAGAACTCCATGCGTTCACGCACCACTTCGGCCGCGTCGCACCCGGCACCCGGGCCGGCGGCGGCCGTCTGCGGCTTGGCCTCCCGGGCCGTGCGGATGATGGTGTCGACCTCGCGCTCCAGCTGGGCGACGGCGGCCCGGGTCTGCTCGGCGGCCGGTCCGGCGCCGAGCGAGGCCGCGTTGAGCCGCAGGACGGTGAGCGGAGTGCGCAGCCGGTGCGAGAGGTCGGCGGCCAGCTCTCTTTCGTTGGCCAGGAGTTGGACGACCTGGTCGGCCATGGAGTTGAACGCGACGGCCGCGAGCCGCAGTTCGGTCGGGCCGTCCTCCGGCACCCGGGCGCCCAGCTTGCCCTCGCCCAGCTCGTGCGCGCCCCGGACCAGCCGCTGGGCGGGCCGCACCATGCGCACCCCGAGCCGGTCGGCGACCGCGACCGAGCCGACGATCAGCGCGAGGCCGACCGCCGCGAGCACCGCCCAGGCCGTGCCGACGCCGTTGGTCACCTCGGACTCGGGGACGTAGACCTCGACGACCGCGATGTCGCCGGAGCCGAGCGCGACCGGCTGGAGCAGCGTGGAGCCGCCGGTCACGGTGGTCGTGGAGGCCCGGCCCAGTTTCCGCACCGCCTGGATGTCGCGGTCGGCGGCGCGCCGCCGGCCGAGGTCGAGCGCGGGCCGGCCGGCGCCTGCCGGCAGATGCACGGCCATCCCGGAGTCGGCGCCGGCCGAGGCCACGACCCGCTCCAGTTTGTCCCGGTCGGTGGTGATGGACAGCGCGGGCGCGACCGCCGCGGCCTCCCGCTCCGCGTTGGAGAACGCGCGGTCGCGGGCCATCTCCTCGACGACCAGGCCGAGCGGCACGGCGAAGGCGACCACGACCATCGTGGTGACCGCCAGACAGACCTTGACCAGGGCCCACCTCATCGCACCGGCTCCCCCTCCACAGACGGCTCCATGGGGGGTTCGAGCTTCACGCCGACACCCCGCAGCGTGTGCAGATAGCGGGGCCGGGCTGCCGTCTCCCCCAATTTCCGGCGCAGCCACGACAGATGGACATCGATGGTCTGGTCGTCGCCGTAGGACTGCTGCCAGACCTCGGCGAGGAGTTCCTTGCGCGGGACGACGACACCGGGCCGGCCGGCGAGGAAGGCGAGCAGGTCGAACTCGCGGCGGGTCAGGTCGAGACGGACCCCGTCCAGCTCGGCCTGGCGGCGCAGCGGGTCGACGGTCAGGCCGCCGACGCGGAGCACGGACGAGGGCGGGGGCTCCGCGCCGCCGGAGCGGGCCCGGCGGAGCACGGCCGCTATCCGCGCGGACAGGTGGTCGACGGAGAACGGCTTGGTCAGGTAGTCGTCCGCGCCGGCGTTGAGCAGCCGGACGACCTCCGTCTCGTCGTCCCGGGCAGTGGCGATGATGACGGGCACGTCGGTGATGCCACGGAGCATCTTCAGCGCCTCGGAGCCGTCCAGGTCCGGCAGTCCGAGGTCCAGGATGACGACGTCGAAACGGAAATGGGCGACCTCGCGCAGCGCCTCCAGTGCCGTACCGACGCTGCGCACGGTGTGTGCGGCGTCGGTCAGATGCCGGATGAGCGCCGAGCGTACGAACTGGTCGTCCTCGACCACGAGCACACTTGCCATGCGCCGCACCGTACGCCATGCGGCCGACGCCGGTCCGAGCCTGTGGATAACTCGGGACGTGTGCGCACGGCGGCGCCCCTGAGGCAGTATGGCCCGCGATGCGCAGAGGACTCGTACACGTACTGGCGTGGCTGCTCGCGACGGGAGCGGCGGTCACGCTGTCGTGGTGGGGTGTGCACACGGTGATGGCCGCGACGGCGTACGACCCGCCGCGCGCCCTGCCGGTCACGGCCGCCGACGCCACCGCGCAGGGCACGAGGTCCCTGGCCTCACCGACGCACCGGCCGTCCCCGTCGCAGCGACCGCCGGCCGGCCCGTCGGCACCGGCCCCGACCCGCACCACGCGGACGCCGAGCCCCTCCGCGACCGCCTCGGACTCCGCGTCCGGCCAGGTCAAGTCCTACGACACCGACGGCGGCCGGGCGGTGTTCGAGCTGGGTGCGTCCAGCGCCACACTCGTCTCGGCGACGCCGGGGACGGGCTGGTCGATGCAGGTGTGGAAGACCTCGACCTGGATCCGGGTGGAGTTCACCAGGGGCACGGACCGGGTGTCGGTGATGTGCACCTGGCACGACGGCCCGCCGCATGTGGAGATCGGGAACTACTGAGCCCCGCGCCCGGGAAAGGCCGGGTCAGCGGAACACCGAGGGCGGCGGGGCCGGGGAGGCCGCCGCCGTGGCGTCCGTCACCGCAGTCGCCCCGCCGGTGAAGTCCGTGAGCGATGTGCCGTGTTCGACCCGGGCCGGGTGCGGGTCGGAGGCGGAGCGGCGGGTCAGTTCGGCGAGCGGGAGCGGCGCGTCGGAGGCGACCAGGACGGCGTTGCCGAAGCGCTTGCCGCGCAGTACGGCCGCGTCGGCGATCAGCGCGAGTTCGGCGAACCGGGCGGCGGCGGTGGCGATCTGGCCGCGCAGATGGGCGAGCGGCGGGCCGTCGGCGAGGTTCGCGGCGTAGACACCGGACGGTTTCAGGGCCCGGCGGACCTCGTCCAGGAACTCGGTGGAGGTGAGGTGGGCGGGGGTGCGGGCGCCGCTGAAGACATCGGCGATGACCAGGTCCGCCCAGCCGTCCGGCACCTTGGCGAGACCCGCGCGGGCGTCCGCCGACCGCACCCGGATCCGGGCGTTGGGATCCAACGGCAGCTCCCGGCGGACCAGTTGGACCAGGGCCGCGTCCCGCTCGACGACCTGCTGGGTGGAGCGGGGGCGGGTGGCGGCGGCGTACCGGGCGAGGGTGAAGGCGCCCCCGCCGAGGTGCACGGCGTGCACGGGCTTGCCGGGCGGGGCGACGAGGTCGATCACATGGCCGAGGCGGCGCTGGTACTCGAAGGACAGGTGGGCGGGATCGTCCAGGTCGACGTGCGACTGGGGCGCGCCGTCGATCAGCAGCGTCCAGGCCCGGCTGCGGTCGGGATCGGGGACCAGCTGCGCGAGCCCCCCGTCGACCGCCTCCACGACGGCTTCGGCGGCGGCCGGCCTGCGCCGCGTGTGCCGTTCGTTCCTGGACCTGCCCATCGGACCATTCTCGCAGGCGGTCCGGGCCCACGCCTCACCGGCAGCTGTCGGCCGCCTCGATCATCCGGGCCGCCTCCCCGAGGGCCCGGCGCAGCACCACCGGGTCGGTGGCGAGGTCGGCCTCGCCGGGCGGCAGCAGCCAGTCGGAGCCCTCCACGGGCGGCTCGGGGTTCAGCCTGAGTCCGCGGCCGTCGGTCCCGGTGCAGGTGCTGCCCGGCACGTCCCAGCCGGCCGCGGTGCCGGCCGGGACCAGGAAGCCGAGGGTGGCGCAGCCGCCGTCGTGCAGCACGGGCCCCATCGCGTCGCCGGCGCCGCGCCTCAGGATGTCGACCGCCTCGAGGCCCTGCCGGGCCGGTACCGTCACGAGGTCGCATGCCGCCGGGTCGCCGTCGTCTCCCTCGGCAGACGACGGCGACGTACAAGGATCGTTGCTCTGGCTGGTCTCCATGCCGGCCTCCACCACACAGCCCTGTTGCGGTCCATGGGGTCCAACGCGTCAGCGCGTCAACGGCTACGGCACAAGTGCGCCGCAAAGGATGGCACTTCATGGCAGATCATGGATGAGATATCCGGTTTGTAGCTAAACACCGCGTGGCGGGACCTTCACAGCAGGTACGTTCATGCCCGCCGGAACCAGGGTGTCACTCGGACAACTCGTCACGTTTCCGCCCCGGATCCGGCATGGTTCGACGGTTCGCACGAGAGGACCCGGCCATGGCGTCGTCAACCGAGACCGCGTCACAGCCCGAACGGCCATCCAGGCCGAACCTCGCCTTCCGGCAACTGCGTGGCAGGCGCTCACCGGCCGAGTTCGCGGCGCTCGTACGGCGCGCCGCGCGCGAGATCGGTGAGCGGGTGAGCTGTGACGCGCGTTACGTCGGCAGGGTCGAGGCGGGCGAGATCCGCTGCCCGAACTACGCCTACGAACGGGTGTTCCTGCACATGTTCCCTGGTCGCACGCTCACCGACCTCGGCTTCGCGCCCCGCTCGTCCGTCCGCGGCCGAGCGGCGCGTACGGCGGCGGAGGCGCCCGAGGCGCTCATCACCGGCCAGGGGCCGGGGGCCGGTGAGACGCCAGGGGCGGTCGAACCGTATGACACACAGGATGTGCACGACCCGCTCGACCCGCACCGCCCGTACGACCCGCACGAGCCGTGCGAGCCGTACGCGAAAGACCACCTGAACCACGAGGAGAGCGACGTGCTGCGTCGCGCATTCATGACCGGCGGAGGCGCCACGGTTGCCGCCGCCACGCTGAGCCCGCTGGGACTCACCACGGACACCGCGGCCGCGGTCCGGCCCGCGCGCCGGGCCGGCAGCCCCGAGGCGACCGCCCTGGAGGAGGCCGTCCGCCGGATCCGGCTGCTCGACGACCGGCACGGCGCGGACGGCCTCTACCGGCGCGCGGCGGCTCCGTTGCGCGCGGCCTATGCGCTGCTGGACGCCGGTGCGACCCGGCAGACCACCGCCGACCGGCTGCTCTCGGGCGCCGGTGAACTCGCCATCTCCGTGGGCTGGCTGGCACACGACTCCGGCCGCTTCGACGACGCCCGCTCGCACTACGCGGAGGCGCTGGCCACGGCGCGGATGACCGGGGACCCGGCGCTGGAGGCGCACGCCTTCTGCAACACCGCGTTCCTGGCGCGGGACGCCGGCCGCCCCCGGGAGGCGGTCCGGGCCGCGCAGGCCGCGCAGCGCGCGGCCCGCCCGCTGGGCTCCGCCCGACTGATGTCCCTGCTCGCCCTGCGCGAGGCGGGCGGCTGGGCGGGGCTCGCCGACCGCACCGGGTGCGAGCAGGCGCTCGTCCGGGCGCAGGCCCTCTTCGGGCGGGGCCGCTCGGAGGCCGACCCCGAGTGGATGAGCTTCTACGGAGAGGCCGAGCTGGAGGGGCTGGAGGCGCAGTGCTGGTCCATGCTGGGCGACTGGCGGCGGGCGTCACGGCACGCGTACCGCGCAGCTGAGCTGCAAGATCCTCACTTCACCCGGAACATCGCGCTCTATACCGCCGAGTTGGCCGATGATCTGGCCCGTGAGGGGCGGCCCGACGAGGCGGCTGCCGCCGGCCTGCGGGTGCTGTCCTTGCTGGACCAGGTCCAGTCCTCACGCATCCAGGGGATGCTGGCTGGAACGGCCCGCGTGCTGTTGCCGCACCGGCGGGCGTCGGGGGTGTCGGAGTTCCTGGACCGGTATGCGTCCATGCCGAGGACGGGGAGGGCGTAGCGGGCCGGCTATCCCGCCAAGTGGCCCACATCGTTCCAGCTCTCGATCGCCGGCTCCCCGTACGCCCAGCCCAGGACGGACAGTGAGGTCGGGTTCAGGCGGATCCGGGCGGCGAAGTCCAGCGGCAGGCCCAGCCAGCGTGCGCCTATGGAGCGGAGGATGTGGCCGTGGGCGAAGACCAGGACGTCGCGGTCGGCCGAGCGGGCCCAGGACACCACCTCGTCCGCGCGCGCGGTCAGGTCGGCGATGGTTTCTCCCTCCGGGACCCCGTCCCGCCAGATCAGCCATCCCGGCCGCACGGCCTGGATCTCGGCCGGGGTCATGCCCTCGTACGCGCCATAGTCCCACTCCATGAGCGTGTCCCACACGGTGGCCCGGTCCCCGAAGCCGGCCAGTTCGCACGTCTCACGCGCGCGTGCCAGCGGACTGGTGCGCACCTCCACCCCCGGCAGCCCGTCCAGCGGAGCCCGGTGCAGTCGCTCGCCGAGCAGCTTGGCCCCGCGCCGGCCCTCCTCCAGCAGCGGTACGTCGGTCCTGCCGGTGTGCTTGCCGGACAGCGACCAATCCGTCTGTCCGTGCCGGGCCAGCAGGATGCGCGGTGCCATGAGGGACCTTTCCGGGAGCGGGACGCCACACGGACGCCACGGAAACAAGAAGAGAGGACTTCTCCATCATCGCTCACCCCCGGTCGGGGCAACCCGGCGGGCGATCTCGGCGTCTTTGTGGGCCGGAGCGCCCTCATGGGCGAGATAGGGACGCCGTAAAGTGGCACGGTCGCCTGCGGGCGGCGCCGCACAGCGACAAGGGGGAGGGCGATCGGATGCCGCAGACCGAGACACCGGGCACCGAGGGGGCCCCGCGTACCCGGCTGCGCTGGTGGACCGAGCTGCCCCTGATCCTGCTGGTCTACGGCTGCTACTCGGCCGGCCGCCTCCTCGCCCGCGGCGATGTGCACAGCGCCGTCGACCACGGCCTGGCGATCCTGCGCTTCGAGAAGGCCCTGCACCTCAACGCCGAGCACCCGCTCAACCGGCTGTTCACACGCCAGCCCTGGCTCGGCGTCCCGGCGGACTTCTGGTACGCCTCGCTGCACTACCTGGTCACGCCCGCCATCCTCATCTGGCTGTTCCGGGCCCACGCCGAGCACTACCGGCGGGCCCGCACCTGGCTGATGACGTCCACGTTCATCGGCCTGATCGGCTTCACCCTGCTGCCGACCTGCCCGCCCCGGCTGCTGTCCGCCGGCCACGGTTTCGTGGACACCATGGCCCACTACAGCTCGTACGGCTGGTGGGGCGGCGAGGCGAGCGCGCCGCGCGGCATGGGCGGCATGACCAACCAGTACGCGGCGATGCCGAGTCTGCACGTCGGCTGGGCGCTGTGGTGCGGGGTGATGCTATGGCGGCACGGCGGCACGCGCGCGGCGAAGATCCTCGGTGTCGTCTACCCGCTGGGCACCGCGCTCGTGGTGATGGGCACCGCGAACCACTACTTCCTGGACGCGGTCGCGGGCATCGCCGTGATGGGCGTCGGCCTCCTGCTGGCGCCGCGCGTGATGCGGGGCCTGGACCTGCTGCGGGCCCGGCTGGTCCCGCGCCGCACACCGGTCACGGACGGCACGGGTTCCCCGATTGTCAGTGCCGGATGCCAGACTTCCGCGGGTGAGCGAATTCCACGGCAGCGCGAGTCGCAGCTCGACGGCGGAGCCGAACCGGACGCCTCCCCCAGCGACGCGGGCGAAGGGGCTCCGGCAACGGCTCGCTGAGCTGCGCGGTCCCGACGTACCGGCCAAGGCCCTGGACGCCCGCGCCCTCGCGGCCCTCGCCGCGAACCCCGGGTGCGCGCGGCGGGCGATCCTGGACGGCGCCGGGGTGGACAAGGCGCGGCTGGCGGGCGCGTTGGGCGCGCCGTCGGGTTTCGGGCAGTCGCAGTTCGCGCTGACCCGGGGCAACGCGTTCGAGGCGCGGGTGAAGGCGGACGGCGGCGCGGAGCTGCTGCGGCTGGCGCACGCCCGCCTCGACCCGGGCGCCGAACCGCCGGCCGCGGCCGCCGTCCCCGACCTGACCGCGCACGGCCCCGAGGGGCGTACGGCCCGTACGGCGCTGGCGCTGCGCGAGGCCACGCGCGCGGGCGGCTGGACGCTGCTGGACCATCCGATGCTGGCGCTGGACGTGGCGGGCTCGCTCGCCTTCCTGGAGCCGGACGCGGTGGTGGTGCACCCGGACGGCAGCTGGTCGGTGGTGGAGATCAAGTCCTTCCCGATGCTGGACGGTTCGGCGGACCCCGCGAAGGTCGGTGCGGCGGCCCGGCAGGCGGCGGTGTACGTGCTCGCCCTGGAGGACGTGGCCGGGCGGCTGGATCCTTCCCCGCGCGTGCACCACCGGGTGCTCCTGGTGTGCCCGAAGGACTTCTCCAACCTGCCCGCGGGCTCCGCCGTGGACGTCCGCAAGCAGCGCGCGGTCACCGCCCGCCAGCTGGCCCGGCTCACCCGGGTCGAGGAGATCGCCGGTTCCCTGCCCGAGGGCATGTGCTTCGCGCCCGACCGCAGTGCCGAGGAGCTGACGGCGGCCGTGGAGGCGGTCCCGGCGACGTACGCGCCGGAGTGCCTGTCCGCGTGCGAACTGGCCTTCCACTGCCGGGAACGCGCCCGCGAGGAGGGCGCCGTCACCCGCCTCGGCCGGCCGCTGCGCGCGGAACTGGGCGGTCTGGCCACGGTCGAGGACGTCCTGGCGGCGGCCCGCGGTGAGAGCGGCGACCCCGACGACGCGGCGGTCGCGGCACTGCGCCGGGCGGCGGCACTGCGCGCGGAGGCGCTGGCGGACGCGGCCCACCGGGAGGTCGCCCCGTGTCCCTGATCGCCACCCTCGCCCGGCTCGAGGCCGTCAGCGGCGGCCGGGCCCAGCCCGCCGCGACGGTCCGGCACCGGCATCTGTCCGACCGCCCGCTGGTGTTCGTGCCGCTCACCACCGCCGGTGAGGCCGGTGCCCCGCTCGGCGCCCTGGTCGGCACCGACCGGGACGCGCCCCGCCTGCTGGTCGTGCCGCAGCCCCGCGACCGCGACCTGCGGTTCTCCTTCCTCGCCGACCTGGCCGATGTCGTCCTGCCGTACATCGACTCCTGTGCCGAGTCGGTGGAGGCGGCCGAGCGCACCGAGACCGACCCGGAGACCGGCAAGCGGGTCAAGGTCGAGGTGGAGCTGTGCGCGGACGCCCCCCAGCTGATCGTGCCGAGCCGCGCGGGCCTGGACCTCGTACGGCTGCTGGGCCGTTCCATGCGCTTCCGCCGTACCGCCGAGCAGGAACCGGAGGCGCCCCACCCGGCGCCGCCCCGGGTGCCGCTGCTCGGCCGCTGGCTGACCCACTACGGCGAGCGGTCCCGGGTCCCCGGCTCCTCCCTCCTCCTCGCCCTGACCGATGTGCTGTCCCGGCACTGGGCGACCGGCCAGTCCGGCCTGGAGGACCAGCACCTGGGCGCGCTGCTCGCCTGGATCGATCCTCCGGAGGGCGCGTCCGGCGCCGAGGCCGCGCGCCGGGCCGAGCTCGCCAGGGACGCCGCCGGCCAGCTGCTGTGCCCGCCGGCCGGTCCCGCCACGGACCCGGCGTTCGACAACAAGCTGCTGGCCCCGGCGATCGAGCGCTACGACCGCGCGCGTACGGCGCTCGCCGCCGCCGAGGACGCCCTGGCCGCCGACGACCGGCTGGCCGCGCTCACGGCGGCCGAGCGGGAGATCCGCGACCTGGTGGCAAGCCATACCCGGCCCACCTGGGACGCGGTGTGGCGGGGCCTGGACCTGCTGCGGGCGCTGCCGGAGGGGGCGCACGTGGCGGAGCGCTGGACCCGGGACCGCTGGTCCTTCACCGGCCACCGCGACCGGGTGCTGGCGGGCGAGCCCCCGCAGCCGCGCCGGGACGACGCGGTGACGGCGGCGAACAAGCTGGCCACGCGCGAGCGTGAGCAGGCGCGCCTCGATGCGCAGGAGGCGCTGGACGACCCCCTGGTGATGGCGGGGCGGCGGCTGGCCGGGGAGGCGTTCGCGGGCGAGGTGACGGATGTCGTCATGGCGTACAGCGAGGGCAAACGGCCGAGCCCCCGCCCCCTGGTGACGGTCCGCACGGACGACCGGCCGCATCTCGCGGAGCGCGCGAAGGTGTACCGCTCGCTGGGCGGCAAGCCGCAGTCGGCGGAGTTCGTCGGGTACGAGGACTCTTCGGCCGGGGGCGTCCTCGTGCTGCGGATCGTGGACAAGATGGGCCGTGGCAAGGAGCCGGAGCCCGGTTCGGTGCCGGAGAAGGGCGACCGGCTCTGCTTCACCCTGTTCGAGCACGAACAGCGCGGCGGCGCGAAGCTGCCCGACCCGGAGGAGACCCCGTGGACGCACGGCGGCCCGCCGGGTGAGCCCACACCGGAGGCCCCCGACACCGTGACCGAGGAGGACGTGCTGTGACGACGGTCGACTTCGACCCCGGAGCCGCTGCCGCCCGCGCCACCGACGCGATCCTCCACGACACCCTGCACGGCACCGCGCGTGGCGTGGTCGTGGACTCCCCGCCGGGGGCCGGCAAGTCGACGCTCGTGGTCCGCGCGGCCCTCGAACTGGCCGACGCGGGGCGCCCGTTGATGATCGTGGCGCAGACGAACGCCCAGGTGGACGACCTCGTCCTGCGGCTCGCCGAGAAGAACCCGGAGCTGCCGGTCGGCCGCCTGCACAGCAGCGACACCGACCCCTACGACAAGGCGCTGGACGATCTGCCGCAGGTCCGCACGTCGGCGAAGGCGGCCGACCTGAACGGACTGCCGGTGGTCCTCTCCACGGCCGCGAAGTGGGCGCACGTCAAGGTGGACGAGCCATGGCGGCACGCGATCGTGGACGAGGCGTACCAGATGCGCTCGGACTCGCTGCTCGCCGTGGCCGGCCTGTTCGAGCGGGCGCTGTTCGTCGGCGACCCGGGGCAGCTGGACCCGTTCGCGATCGTCGGCAGCGAGCAGTGGGCGGGGCTGTCGTACGACCCCTCGGCCTCCGCCGTGACCACCCTCCTGGCCCACAACCCCGGCCTCCCGCAGCACCGCCTCCCGGTCTCCTGGCGCCTGCCCGCGTCAGCCGCGCCCCTGGTCTCCGACGCGTTCTACCCGTACACCCCGTTCCGCAGCGGCACCGGCCACGGCGACCGCCGGCTGTCCTTCGCGGTCCCCTCGGACGGCTCCGGCCCGGACCGGGTGATCGACGAGGCGGCGGAATCCGGCTGGGGCCTGCTGGAACTGCCGGCCCGGCACACCCCGCGCACGGATCCGGAGGCGGTACGGGCGGTGGCGACGGTCGTACGCCGCCTGCTGGACAGAGGCGGCGCGGCGCTCTCCGAACGCTCCGAGGCCCCCACCCCCCTCACCGCCGACCGCATCGCCGTCGGCACGGCCCACCGCGACCAGGCGGCGGCGGTGCGCACGGCGCTCGCCGAGCTCGGCGCGGCGGACGTCACGGTCGACACCGCGAACCGCCTCCAGGGCCGGGAGTACGACATCACGGTCGTCCTGCACCCGCTCTCCGGCCGCCCCGACGCCACCGCCTTCCACCTGGAGACCGGCCGCCTGTGCGTCCTGGCCTCCCGGCACCGCCACGCCTGCATCGTCGTCTGCCGCGAGGGCGTCGGCGACCTCCTGGACGACTACCCGTCCACGGAACCGGTCCAGCTGGGCACCCTGGTGAAGTTCCCGGACGGCTGGGAGGCCAACCACGCGATCCTGGCCCACCTGGCGGAACACCGGGTGCCCTGGCGACCATGACCACCACTCCGCCACCCGCCCAGCAGGCGATCGGTGCGGCGCCACCCCATCCGCCGGACGGAGTCCGGCACGCCGCCGGAGGCGGCCAATGGTTACAGCCCCGGACGGCTGGGAGGCGAACCACGCGGTCCTGGCCCACCTGGGCGAGCACCGGGGCGGCCGGCGGCCGTGAGGGCCCCTTGCGTGCGCGCGGGACAATGGACGGTGGCCCACCTGAAGGCGGGGCCCAGCGAACCGTACGAGGAGGAGACGAGACATGGCGGAGCCCACGCCGCGTCGTCACGAACCGCGGCTACGCCCCGCGCCCCTGATCTTCGAGCCCGCGGAGGCGGCCGCCGATCCCGAGCACTTCTTCGACCTGGAGTCGATCGAGGATCCGCGGGCGCTGCTGGCCCGGGCCACCGAGCTGACCCAGGCGTTCCGCGCGGCCGCCGACCGGGCCGTGGAGTTCCAGGCCATCGCGGCGGCCCAGCTCGCCGACCCGCGCCGGTTCGACCGGCTGACCCCGGCGGACATCGCCGATCGCGCGGAGTGGACCGAGGACTACGCGAAGAAGATGGTCGAGTTCGGCCGGGACCTGATGCGGGGGAACGCCGACGGACGGACGACCGCCGATCCCGTGTGACCTCACGGCCCCGTAACCCCACCCGGCATATGCCAGGCGGGCAAGATACTCCTCCCCCACCCTCCCTGTCCCGAGTTTCCGCAACTCAGAAGAACTGCCCGCTCACGCCCGGTACATCTGGGTGGCATGAGCAGCGCACCGAACGTCACCCGAGTCACCCCCGACGGCGTCGACTGGCTCGCCTCCGCGGCAACGTATCCGCGCAGCACGTCGGCCCTGTGGGAGGAGCGCCCGGACGCCCCGGTCGTCCTGCCCTGCGGCACCGTCTTCGACGTGGTGAGCGCGCCGGCGATCTTCGGCCGCCGGATGCTGGACCGGCTGTGGGACGACGGGCCGGGTTCGGGCCCTGTCGCGGTGTTCCGGGGCCGTGTGCTGCTGTTCGCCGCGCCGGGCACGGCCCAGCGGCTGCCCTCGCTGCTGGCCTGGGAGGAGTGGGGTTCGAACCGTACGGAGGCGGTGCCGCCGCTGCTGTGTCACGGCACCGGGGACGCGGTGAGCGTCCCCGCGCCGGCCGGAGGCGACACCCCCGGCGACGCGCGCTGGCTGGTCGCCCCGGACACGCGTCACCCCTGGCTGCCGGGCCCCGAGGTCGTGCTCTGGGCGGCCGTACGGGCCGCCCGCGCGGCGGTCCGGATATCGATTTTTCCTCCCGCCGACCAGGATGCTAAGGTCTACGACGTCAGCAGGCGCCGCTAGCTCAGTTGGTTAGAGCAGCTGACTCTTAATCAGCGGGTCCGGGGTTCGAGTCCCTGGCGGCGCACGCGAAGGAAACGGCGGGTACGGTTCGAAAGAATCCGGCCCGCCGTTTTCGTATACACGACGCGCCTGACAAGAGGCCCTCAGCCACTCACCCCCGGCGTGATCCGCACCGTCCACGCCCCCGAAGCCGTCCTGCCCTCCACCTCCACCTGGACGCCCTCCCCGGGCACGGTGAAGCTCTCGCCGAGGGCGACCGGGGCGTCGGCGAGGGGTGGGTAGACCGAGTTCTCCCAGCAGGCCTCGGTGTGCGGGTGGGCGTCGACGACCTCCACGGGGCCGCCGCCGGACTCCGCGCCGCTCCTGATCCGGTACACCAGCACCCCCTGCCGGCAGCCGGCCCGGTCGTTTCCGGCCGGGCCGCGCGCCTCGAAGGCCAGGGTGCTGTCGGGGCCGGTGCGTACGAGCGCCAGCTTGACGCCGTGGCCGAGCCCGAAGGCGGGGGCGCCCGCCGCGCCCTGCACCGGGATCCCCGGGCCGGCCTCCAGCGGTTCCAGGGTCAGCCGGGTCGGCCCCGCGCCGCGCACGCACACCACCTGGCGCGGATCCAGCCAGCCCAGCTTCCACTTGTGCCAGGCGAACAGGTCGGGTGAGAGCCCGAACTGGCTGCCCATCAGGTCCCAGTCGCCGACGTAGGTGTCCCAGTCGCCCTTGCCGTCGACCGGCCGGTGGTAGAGGTCGGGCAGGTCGAAGACATGGCCGGTCTCATGGGCGAGGACCAGCCGGTCCGGCGGGTGTTTCTCGAACACCGTGACGACCCGGCGGATGTCCGTGCCGTCCACGTGCATGGGCGTGTCGAGGTTCACGACCTTCGTGGCGTCCGAGTCGACGCCGGGCGCGTCCGGGTCGGCGACGAAGTAGACGACCTGGTAGCGGGAGAAGTCGACCTCCTTGTCGGCCACCGCGAACGCGTCCCGCAGATAGGCGGCCCGGTCCTCCGCGCTCCAGTCCCGCCTTATGGCGTACGCCGTGGAGGGCCGGGGCATGCGCAGCCAACGCTTCAGGGGGTGCGGGCGGAGGGTGAAGCGGCCGTAGGACGCCTGCTCGTAGTAGCGGCTGGTGGCCGGGAAGTGGTCGGCGGTCAGCTCGGCGGGGGTGGCGCGCGGGGCGGCGTCCGGGAACGAGAGGAAGACCAGCACGGCGTCGAGCCCGCCGGTCGGGTGGGTGTAGTCCGGGTTCCAGGTGTCCACGCCCTCGGAGTGGTGGGCGTCGGTCCGGTGCAGGGCGCAGGGGGTCGTGGAGAAGGGCTCGGCGACCGACGGGCCGGAGAGGATCGAGGTCGCGGCGAGCGCCGACATCGTGGTGCACACGGCGGCGGTGCTGCGCAGCTTGGGCACGGGCATGACCTCCGGATGCGGTTCGCGGGGACCCACATCCAGATTGATGGTATTGATTGCGCTATGCCCTGTTCGCCTGCACCACAAGGGTGAGTGCGCCCCCCGGACGATCCCGCGCGCTCCGGCGCTCGACACCCCGCAACACTCACGCAACGTCACAACTGGTCGGGGGCCTGAAGAACCCGCCTTCGGGCGGGCAGAAACGATCTGTCAGAACCCTTGCTCCGTCCGGGACACTGGACAGTGGCTGGAAGGGCCCGGGGCCAGCCTCTATGATCGGCACACTTTCCGGCACGACAGCGATCGAGTGCACTGCGGGAGCGAGCGGTGAGCGGAACGTCCGAAGGGCCGACGCCGACGGCAGACCTCGACCGGTCAGCCGTCACAGACAGTGACCATACTACCTATCATCGTGTCTTCGCGACTGCCCCGCTCGCCATGGCCGTCGTGGACCCTGCGGGACTCGTCGCCGCCGCCAACGCGGCCTTCGGCGAGCTGCTCGGCACCGATCCGGAGACACTCATCGGCCGGGTCGCCGCAGACCTCGTCGACCTCGCCTCGGACACCCGCAGCTGGCACGCCTACCGCGAGGTCCTGCGCGGCCGGCAGGCCCGGCTGCGCTGCACCCGCCGGCTCAAACACCCCGAGGGGCACTCGGTGTGGGCGCAGATCACCGTGGCGCCCTTGAGCGGCGAGCCCGGAGTGCTGCTGTCCGTCGCCGACATCAGCGCCCGCCGTGAACTCCAAGCGCGGCTGCGGCACTTGCAGATGCACGACCCGGTGACCCGGCTGCCCAACCGCACGCTGTTCTTCGAGCGGCTCTCGGCCGCGCTGGAGGCGGAGTCCTACGAGCAGAGCGGCACCGGCCGGATCGGCCTGTGCTATCTGGACCTCGACGGCTTCAAGGCGGTCAACGACACCCTCGGCCACCGCGTCGGCGACCGGCTCCTCGCGGCCGCGGCCGAGCGTCTGACCCGGGTGGCCGACGAGGCCGGTTACGCCCGCGCCGTCACCCCGCTGGTGGCCCGCCTGGGCGGCGACGAGTTCGCCGTGCTGGTCGAGGACTCCACCGGCACCGAACAGCTCGCCGAACTCGCCGAGTCGGCACTCAAGGCGCTGGAGGAGCCCTTCGACCTGGCGGGCCAGCGCCTGTCCCTGACGGCGTCGATCGGGGTCGTGGAGCGCCACACGGCGGGTACGACGGCCACCGGCCTGATGCAGGCGGCCGATACGACCCTGTACTGGGCGAAGGCCGATGGCAAGGCCCGCTGGACCCTCTTCGACCCCGAGCGCAACGCGCACCGGATGACCCGTCAGGCCCTGTCGTCCACTCTGCGCCCCGCCATCGACCGCGACGAATTCGCGCTCGAATACCAGCCGTTGGTCGGCATGGAGGACGGCCGCCTCGCCGGGGTGGAGGCGTTGATCCGCTGGAATCATCCGCAGTTCGGCACGCTGACGCCGAATCGGTTCATCGGACTGGCCGAGGAGGACGGCTCGATCGTGCAGCTCGGCCGCTGGGCGCTCGGCACCGCCTGCCGCCAGGCCCGCCGCTGGCAGCTGGACCATCCCGGGGAGCCGCCCATCTTCGTCAGCGTCAACGTGGCCGTACGGCAGGTGTGGGACTCCGACCTGGTGGCCGACGTGGCGGAGATCCTCGCCGAGACCGGGCTCGCCCCGCACCTCCTCCAGCTGGAACTGACCGAGTCGGCGGTGATGGGCTCGGCCGGGCGCCCCCTGCAGGCCCTCCAGGCCCTCAGCGACATGGGCGTACGCATCGCCATCGACGACTTCGGCACCGGCTACTCGAACCTCGCCTACCTCAGCCGCCTGCCGGTCTCGACCCTGAAGCTGGACGGTTCCTTCGTCCGCGGCTTCCAGTACGAGGCCGACCCGGGCAAGAACCCGGCGATCACCCCCAACCCGGCCGACGAGGTCATCGTCGAGGCGATGATCCAGCTCGCCCACCGGCTCGGCATCACCGTCACCGCCGAGTGCGTGGAGACCTCGGCGCAGGCCACCCGGCTGCGCCGCATCGGCTGCGACACCGGCCAGGGCTGGCTGTACTCCCGCCCGGTGCCGCCGGATCGTATCTCCGAGTTCCTCGGCGCGCAGACCTACGCGGTCGGCAAGCCGTAGGCGTCCGCGATCAACTCGTAGGAGCGCAGGCGCAGTTCACCGCGGTGGGCGTGGCTGACGAGCATCAGTTCGTCGGCGCCCGTGCGCTTGTGGAGGTCGTCCAGGCCGGAGCGGACCTCGTCGGCGGTGCCGTGCACGATGTTGGACGTCCAGGAGGTGATGAACTCCTCCTCCGCGGGGCTGAACCGGTGCTTCTCGGCCTCGTCCGGGTCGGGGAAGAGGCCGGGCCGGCCGGTGCGCAGGCGGAGCATGTTCAGGGCCACCGCCCGGGTCTGGCGGCGGGCCTCGCGCTCGTCGTCGGTGGCGAGGGCGGAGACGCCGATGAGGGCGTACGGCTCGTCGAGGACCGCGGAGGGGCGGAAGGTCTGCCGGTACAGGTCGAGCGCCGGGATGGTGTTCTGCGCGGAGAAGTGGTGCGCGAAGGCGAAGGGCAGGCCCAGCATTCCGGCGAGGCGCGCGCTGAACCCGGAGGAGCCGAGCAGCCAGATCGGCGGGCGGTGCGGGGACTGGACGCCACCGGGGGCGGTGGCCTGCACCGGGCCGGGGATCGCGTGGATCCGCCGGTACGGGTGCCCGTCGGGGAAGTCGTCGTCCAGGAAGCGGGTGAGCTCGGCGAGCTGCTGCGGGAAGTCGTCGGCGCCCTCGTTCAGGGTGTCGCTGCGGCGCAGGGCCGCGGCCGTGGCGCCGTCCGTGCCGGGGGCGCGGCCGAGGCCGAGGTCGATGCGGCCCGGCGCCATCGCCTCCAGCGTCCCGAACTGCTCGGCGATGACGAGGGGCGCGTGGTTGGGCAGCATGACGCCGCCCGAGCCGAGCCGGATGCGGTCGGTGTGGGCGGCGAGGTGGGCGAGGATCACGGCGGGCGAGGAGGAGGCGACACCGGGCATGGAGTGGTGCTCGGCGACCCAGTACCGGTGGAAGCCGCGCGCCTCGGCGAACCGGGACAGCGCCACGCTGGTGCGCAGGGCGTCGGAGGCGGTACTGCCCGCGCCGACGGTCACCAGGTCCAGTACGGAGAGGGGGGCGGGGGCGCTCCCGTGCGTGGTGCCCCGGATCTCGTCTGCCTCGTCTGCCGACACGGTGTGGGCCTCCTGTTTGTGGCGTGGGCTGTCCTGCCGTGCCTTAACAGGAGGCGGTCTCCGCTTATTCCGCCGAGCCGGGGCCGAGTCGGAGCCGAGCCGACTCGGAGCCGAGCCGGGGCCGAGTCAGACCTGCACGATCGGCTCCCTCGTGAACAGCGCCCCCAGCGAGGGCGCGTTCACCCGCCGGTCCGCGAGCCGCAGCCCCTCCCACACCGTCACCTGGTTGGCCGTGAGCACCGGCTTGGACAGCGCCTTCTCCAGGAGCGGAAGATGCGCGGCCGTGTGCAGGGCCGTGTCCGGGAGCAGTACCGCCTCCGCGTCCGGTACGTCCGCCGCCCGGGCCAGCGTCAGCACGTCCTCCTCCCCCCAGGTGCCGACCTCCGCGGCCGTGATGATCCCCGAGGAGCGCATCCCGGTCACCTCCAGGCCGCCCGCCCGCAGGAAGCCGGCGAACAGCGCGGCGATGTCCTCCGGGTAGGTCGCCCCGACCGCGACCCGCCGCACCCCGAGCTCCCGGGCCGCGTGCACGAAGGCGAACGACGTCGAGGACGCGGGCATCCCGGCCAGCCGGGCGAGCGTGCGCACCTGGTCCTGGGCGCCCTCCCAGCCATGTACGAAGCCGCCGCTGGTGCAGGCCCACACGACCGTCTCGGCGCCGGTCAGCCGCAGGGTCTCCATGCCCGCCGCGAGCCGCTCGGCGGAGCCCATCTCGCGCAGCGCGGCCACCCGGTGCGCGTCCTCGCCGATGTCGGTGTGCACCAGGTCCACCCGGATGTCGCTGCCCAGGAGCTGCTCGATGCGTGGATAGTCGTCCTCGGCGGAGTGGCCCGGGTAGAGGAATCCGAGTGCGGTCATGTCCAGCCTTCCTGCGTCTCTTCCGGCAGTACGGGGGGCTCTTCCGGCAGTACGGGGGGCCAGGCGCGCGCCGACTCGTCCAGCAGCGCCTGATACGGCCCCACGGCTCGGGTACCCAGTCGGCGCAGTGCGGCCCACATCGTGACCTGGTTGGCGGACAGCACCGGGATGCGCAGCTCGGCCTCCAGCTGGGGGATCACGTCGTACGTCGGCAGGTTGGTGCAGGAGATGAAGAGCGCGTCGGCGGTGCCGGGCCGGACCGCCTGCCGTGCCATGGCGGCGACGTCCCGGTACGGCACCTTCCAGATGTGCCGCGTCAGCCCCATGAAGGCGCACCCGGTGACCTGCACGCCGGCCTCGGCGACGAAGTCCTCCAGCGCCCGGGTCACCGACACCGTGTACGGCGTGACCAGCGCGACCCGTCGTACCCGCAGCTCGGCCAGCGCCTCCAGCAGCGCGCCGGACGTGGTCACCGAGGGCGGCGCGCCCGCCAGGCTCATCGCGGCGCACATCGCCCGCTCCCCGGTGATCCCGCCGACGAAGCTGCCGGAGGCGCAGGCGTAGGCGACGGCCTCGGGCGCGACGGCGGTCAGCGCGCGCACGGCGTCACCGAGGGTCTCGTGCTCGCTGACCAGCCGGGCCAGGTCCAGGCTCACCTCGACCGGCACGAACGGGGTCCGGGTCAGGTGCAGCGACACCTCGTCGGGCACCCAGCGCCACAGCTCGCGGTCGAGGGCGAAATCGAAGGGAGCCACCACTCCGACCCCGCGCTGAGGGCGGGGGCCGCCGAGAAAAGAGACGTCCATCGCTGGCACCGGCCTCACGCTGGGAGACGAGTGGGCAACGGATCGCGAATGCGCCCGTGTTGACGAAGGTAGGTTCGGGTGCGAGCGTGGTCAATCCGCGCATAATCTCCGCACAATCCGCGCACGTCAGACGCTCGGAGCCGCACCGTATGACGACCCTCCCCACGCTCCTCGTGCTGGACGCCGAGCCGCCGCCCCGGCTCGGTCGGCTCACCGGCCGCGCCCGGATCGTGCACACGGACGCCGCGCACCTGGCCGAGCGGCTGCCCGCGGCGGACGTCCTCCTGATCTGGGACTTCACCTCGCACGCGGTCCGCGAGGCCTGGCCCGGGGAGGGACCGCGCCCCCGCTGGGTGCACACGGCGAGCGCGGGCGTGGACCATCTGATGAGCCCGGAGCTGGCCGCGTCCGACACGGTGGTGACGAACGCGCGCGGGATCTTCGACCAGCCGATCGCCGAGTACGTGGCGGCCCTGGTGCTGGCGGTCGCCAAGGATCTGCCGCGCACGCTGGAGCTCCAGCGGGAGCGGATCTGGCGGCACCGGGAGGGCCGGCGGGTGGCGGGCACGCGCGCGTGCGTGGTCGGCTCGGGGCCGATCGGCCGGGCGATCGTACGCACCCTGAAGGCGCTCGGCGTGACGACGGCGCTGGTCGGGCGGGTGCCGCGGACGGGCATCCACGGCCCGGCCGACCTGGACCGGCTGATCTCCCGCGCGGACTGGGTGATCGCGGCGGCGCCGCTCACCGAGCAGACGTACCGCATGTTCGACACCCACCGCTTCGGCGTGATGCAGCCGTCCGCCTTCTTCGTCAATGTCGGCCGCGGCCAGCTCGTGGACGAGGACGCCCTCGCCCAGGCCCTGACCCGGCGCTGGATCGCGGGCGCGGCCCTGGACGTCTTCGCCACCGAACCCCTCACCGCGGACAGCCCGTTGTGGGGCCTGCCGGGGCTGATCGTCTCCCCGCACATGAGCGGGGACACGGTCGGCTGGCGGGACGAACTGGGCACGCAGTTCGTGGAGTTGTACGAGCGCTGGGCGGCGGGCAGATCACTGGTGAACGTGGTCGACAAGAAACGCGGATACGTCCCCGGTCACTGACCGCCCGAGCCTCTCGGACCTCTCGGACCTCTCGGCCTCTTGGAGGGTGCATGCAGCTCACCGACCTGACCGCCGTCCAGCTCCTCGACGGCTACCGCAAGGGCGAGTTCAGCCCCGTGGAGGCCACCGGACAGGCCCTGGAACGGGCACGCCGCATCCAGCCGGAGGTGAACGCGTTCGTGCGCCTCACCGAGGAGGAGGCACTCACCCGGGCCCGGGAGTCGGCGGAACGCTGGCGACGCGGCGAGCCGGCAGGCTTGCTGGACGGGGTGCCGGTCACGGTCAAGGACATCCTCCTGCTGCGCGGCCACCCGACCCTGCGCGGCTCCAAGACGATCTCCGAGCAGGGGAGTTGGGAGGAGGACGCCCCTTCGGTGGCCCGGCTCCGCGAACACGGCGCGGTGTTCCTGGGCAAGACCACGACCCCCGAGTTCGGCTGGAAGGGCGTGACGGACTCCCCGCTGTCCGGGATCACCCGTAACCCACACGACCACTCCCGCACCGCCGGCGGCTCCAGCGGGGGCAGCGCGGCGGCCGTGGCGCTCGGCGCGGGTCCGCTGTCGCTGGGTACGGACGGCGGCGGCAGCATCCGTATCCCGGCCGCGTTCTGCGGCGTCTTCGGCCTGAAGCCGACGTACGGCAGGGTGCCCCTCTACCCGGCGAGCGCGTTCGGCACGCTGTCGCACGTGGGCCCGATGACCCGGGACGCGGCGGACGCGGCCCTGCTGCTGGACGTCATCGGCGTGCCGGACGCCCGCGACTGGTCGGCACTGCCGCCCGCGCCGGTCTCCTTCACCGAGGCCCTGAAGGGCGGGGTGCACGGCCTGCGGGTGGCGTACTCCCCCTCCCTGGGCGGACAGGTCGCGGTCCAGCCGGCGGTCGCGGCGGCGGTACGGCGCACAGTGGCCGGGCTTGCCGACCTCGGCGCGTACGTCGAGGAGACCGACCCCGACTTCAGCGAACCGGTGGAGGCCTTCCACACCCTGTGGTTCAGCGGCGCGGCCCGGCTCACCCAGCGCTTCTCCCCGCGCAAGCGGCAACTGCTCGACCCGGGCCTGCGGGAGATCTGCGTGCAGGGCGCCCGGTACAGCGCGCTGGACTATCTGGCCGCCGTCGACGTCCGCATGGACCTCGGCCGCCGCATGGGCCGCTTCCACGAGCGCTACGACGTACTGGTGACGCCGACCCTGCCGCTGACGGCCTTCGAGGCGGACACGGAGGCTCCGCACGGCTCGGCCCACCACCGCTGGACGGGCTGGACACCGTTCACCTACCCGTTCAACCTCACCCAGCAGCCCGCGGCGACCGTACCGGTGGGGACGGACGGGGACGGACTACCGGTGGGGATGCAGCTGGTGGCCGCCCGGCACCGGGACGACCTGGTACTGCGGGTTGCGCATGCGCTGTATGAGGCCGGGGTGGTGTCGGCGGTGCCGGTGACCGGTGTCGTGGCTTAGCGGTCGGCTCCGGAAGTCCTTCGGGGCGATCATGCTGTGTCGTGGTGGAGGGAGTCCAGGACGGTGAGTTCGTCCCCGGACAGGCGCAGCGAGCCGGCGGCCACGTTCTGGGCGAGGTGGTCGAGGTCGCCTGTGCCGGGGATGGCCAGGACGTGAGGGCCGCGGTGCAGCGTCCACGCCAGCCGGACCTGAGCGGTGCTCACCCCGCGGGCGCGGGCGATGGCGTGCACCTCGCTGCTGTCGTCGGTACGCGCGCCGGCCGTGCGTCCGCTGCCGGCGATCGAGTAGAACGGCACGAACGCGACGCGTTGTTCACCGCAGATGCGCAGGAGCTCCTCCTGCTCGGGCGATGCTCCGACGCCGTACATGTTCTGGACGCAGACCACCGGTGCGATGGCCTGGGCCTCGGCGAGATGGTGGGGGCGGACGTTGGACAGGCCCAGGTGGCGGATGAGTCCGGCGTCGCGCAGTTCGGCGAGTGCGCCGAAGCGGTCGGCGATGGAATCGGTGCCGACGATGCGCAGGTTGACCACGTCGAGGTGGTCGCGGCCGAGCTGGCGCAGGTTCTCCTCGACCTGGCCGCGCAGCTGCCCGGGGGTGGCATGGGGCAGCCAGTTGCCCGAGGGGTCGCGGCCCGGTCCGACCTTGGTGGTGATGACGAGGTCGTCCGGGTAGGGGGCCAGCGCGCGGTTGATCAGCTCGTTGGCGGAGCGCAGCGGCGAGAAGTAGAACGCGGCCGTGTCGATGTGGTTCACGCCGAGCTCGACCGCGCGGCGCAGCACCCTGACCGCCTGCTCGCGGTCGCGCGGGACGGCGTCGGGCGCGAACGCCTCGCCGTGCTGCGTCAGGCGCATCGCGCCGAAACCGACCCGGTTGACCGGGCGGTCGCCGAGCTTCCAGGTGCCCGATGCCATCGCGGTGATCGTCTGTGAGGTCATGGCGGGATGATCTCCGCGCGGTAGGCTGGCCCGCCATTGATTAGGGCATACCCGAATCCATTGAGGAGTGGTCGTCCTGGCAGAGCTGGCGTTCTCGGCGAGCGATCTGGCACAGGTGCGGTTCGCCGTCTCACCGATGTGGGAGGTCGCGCCCAGCTTCCGGCTGCTGACGTCCGGCACCGCGCATCCGGTCCACCGTCCCTGGGCCGACCAGGTACGGCCGCGCCTGGTGGCCGCCGGGCTGGACCGTGGATGGCTCGCCGAGCTGATCCCGGCCACCGGCTACGTGCCCGACTTCCTCAACCCGGCCCCCGCCGGACCGGCTCCCGCACCGGCAGCAGAGTGGGACGCGATCCTGGCCTCGCCCGCCGACCGGGTACGTCAGGACCTCGACCACCTCGCCCGCCACCAAGGGCGTCTCGGCCCCCGACTGCGGACCCTGCACGCCGACCCGCCCTCCCGCCTGGCCAAGGTCACACAGGAGATCGAAACGTACTGGGAGGTGGCACTCGCCCCCTACTGGGCACGGATCCGGGCCGTACTGGACGCCGACGTCTTCCACCGGGCCCGCACGGTCGCCGAGCACGGCGCCGGCCGCCTCTTCAACGACCTGCACACCTCGGTGAGCTGGGACGACAACGCGCTCAGGCTGGTCCGCCGGAAACGCGACCTGCCCCGGGAGTCCACGGGCGCGGGACTGCTGCTGATCCCTTCCGCGTTCACCGGACCCGGCCTGCGCACCAGGGTGAGACCACCGGACCCGCCGCAACTCGCCTACCCGGCACGTGGCATCGGCACGCTGTGGCAGACGCGTCCTGCCATCGGAGCCCGCGCCCTCGCCCCCGTCCTCGGCCGCTCGCGGACCCTGCTGCTGACCGAACTGGAGACCCCGGCCTCCACCACCGAACTGGCCCGCCGCACCGGGCTCTCCCCGGCCGGGGTATCCCAATGCCTCACCGCGCTACGCAACGCGGGCCTGGTCAGCGCCCACCGCACCGGCCGCTCCGTCCTCTACGCCCGCACCACCACGGCCGAAACCCTCCTCGAAGCCGCCTTCACCTGAGGGCGGTCACTCAGCTCGGTTGCGATCGCCGAGTACGAGGGCAAGGAGTCCCGGACAGGGCCGACTTCGGGAGCCTGCCCGGACACGCTCCTAACCCTTGTGCCGGTAGACGACCAGATACGGCACATTGCCCTCGTCGTGGGAGAAGACGCCGACCCCGTCGAAGTCGGCGATCGGTACCTCGGAGCCGCCGGGCAGCGCCTTCGGGGTGCCCGTCGCCAGGGAGAGCTGGACGGGGGCGGTGCTCCCCGTCAGGCTCTCGCCCTTGGTGAGCGAGGTGCCGTAGGCGGTGCCGTCGTCGGTGACGGAGTCGAAGCTGAGGGGCTTGCTGTCGTCGGTCTCCTCGAAGCAGTAGCCCTTCTTCGACTTGAGGTCGAAGGCGAGGTGCTCCGAGACGAGGTAGCGGCCGTTCGGGGAGAGCGCGGGCTGGGGGTTGTCCGCCGTCGGGACGGACGGCTTGGCGCACAGCACGGACGCCTGGACCTGGCCGGTCCCGCTGTCGAGCACGGCCCACACGTTGTGGTTGCCGAAGTTCTTCTGCTCCCAGCGGGCGATGAGGTACCCGCTGGGGCCCGGCCACACCTCACCGGTCGCGTGATCGGCCTCGGCGGGTGCGATCCGGTCGTCGTCCCAGGAACCGGGTACGCCGAACGCGCCGGCCCCCTCGTTGGCCACCACCGGGTCCCGTTCCGTCAGGGCGGCGATGTCGTTGCCGATGTCGCCCATACATGCCGGGCAGGCGGGCGGCTTGAGGGAACTCGTGTCGTACGTGGTGGTGCCGCCCGTGACCACGTCCACGGCGATCCTGCGCTTGTCCGCCACGGGTACCAGCAGGCGTTCCCCACCGTCCGTGACGTTGTCCGCGTCGAACTCGGTTGCCGGAAGCTCGACATGGTGTGCGGGCGCGACCGCGTCGCCCGAGCCGTCGGGGGCGTAGATGTCCAGGGCGTACACGTTCTTCGCCTTGGACAGGGCGTCCTCGCCCTGCTTCCCCCGGGACCAGGTCACCAGGTATTCCTTGCCGGCGGCGGTGGCGACGAAGACGTGCGGCGCCTCGCCCTCGAACAGGTTCTTGAACGGCTTGCCCGTCCAGCGGACCTGGCCCGTCACCGCGTCCCTTACGGTCACCCGGTAGGCGGATCCGCCGCTGGATCCCTCGCTGGTCATCGTGGCCACCGCTCCGGTCTTCGGCAGTACGACATACGTGCCGAGCTGCTTCCCCGAGAGCTGCCAGCCCCGTGCCGGGTCATAGCCGGCAGGCACGGCGAGCTTGAGAGAGGGCGCCGGTGCCGATGCGTGCGCGGAAGGCTTCTTGCCGCTGCCGGCGTTCTTCGCCGCTCCCGACCCGCCGCCGCCGCAAGCCGCGAGCGATCCGATGGCGACGACGGCGACGGACGCCCTGACGAGTACCGACCTCATGCACTGCCCTTTCGTTCCGCGGAGGACAGCACACGACGAACCGCCTCCCCCCGATGGCGTGATCTTGAGAAGATTACCGCCGGGAGAGGCGCTCACGCCCGCCGAAAACTCAGCCTCTCCCCCGCCGCCCCCGTCCGCCAAAGGTCGTTGCACGCCTCCGCCATCGCCTCCAGCCCCTCCACCACCTGGCCCCACACGATCCCCGGCACCCAGCCCACGTCGCCGTTGAGGAGCAGGTTGTTGCGCTCGTAGAAGAGGGCCAGGTCGACCACCGTGGTGCCGGGGCGGACCTCGCGGTCGTAGCCGTAGGCCTTGGTGCCGAGCTCGGTGCCGGCGAAGGAGAAGTAACAGAGGTCGCCGGGAATCGGGGTGACCGTCGGGTTCTCCAGTGGGGGTTCCGTGGTGGCGAACGGCGGGAAGAGGGCGTAGATCTCGTTGCGCGCGTACTTGGCGTGGTAGACGTCGCCCGACAGGGGCAGCGCGTCCCATACCGCCGCGCAGGTCAGGGGCGCGCGGTCGGTCAGGAGGCGGGCCGTGCAGTGCACGTCCCGTTCGGAGAGGGACACGGTGACATAACGGTCGGCCATGAAAACCAGGGTGCATACGACGGGAGCGCTTGGGTAGCCGCGCCGCCATGGCTCCACCACTTGGGAACGACGTACACACATTCCGGTCGGGACTCAGACACAGCCGGCGGTCCGTGCTCGGTGGCCTCGGCGGTCTCGCCGCCCTCGGGGCACTGGGGGCCGCGGGCTGCACGCGGGTGGCCGAGGCGTCCGGCAAGAAGGGCGGCGACCTGCTCGAGCGGCTGAAGGCGCAGGGCGTCGTGCGGCTCGGGATCGCCGGTGAGATCCCCTTCGGGTACATCGACAAGGACGGCCATCTCACCGGTGAGGCGCCCGAGCTGGCCAAGGTGATCTTCAAGCGGCTGGGGGTGGGCAGGGTCCAGCCGGTGCCCACCGAGTTCGGGTCGCTGATCCCGGGGCTCAACTCGCAGCAGTTCGATGTCGTGGCCGCCGGGATGTACGTCAATCCCGAGCGATGCCAGCAGGTGATCTTCGCGGATCCGGACTATCAGATGCTCGATTCGTTCATCGTCCGCAAGGGCAATCCGCTGGGGTTGCACTCCTACAAGGACGTCGTCGCGAAGAAGGCGAAGTTCGCCACCGGCACCGGTTACGCCGAGATCGACTACGCGGTCGAGGCCGGGTACAAGCAGGGCGACATCCTCATCGTCCCGGACCAGGTCGCCGGGCTGAACGCCGTCGAGGCGGGGCGCGTCGACGTCTTCGCCGGTACGGCGCTCACCACCCGCGAGGTGGTGAAGAAGTCGGCCAAGGCGGAGGCCACCGCGCCCTTCGCCCCGCTCGTCAAGGGCAAACCGCATGTCGACGGTGGGGCCTTCGCGTTCCGGCCGACCGAGACCACGCTGCGGGACGCCTTCAACGTCGAGCTGCGCAAGCTGAAGCAGAGCGGCGAACTGTTCCGGATCCTCAGGCCGTTCGGCTTCACCAAGGCCGAGATGACCGACCTCACCGCGAAGGAGCTGTGCGGCGGATGACCTCGGGACTGTGGGACCTGGTACTGAAGGGCGTCTGGACCACCGTCCAGCTGCTGGTGTTCAGCGCCTTGCTGGCCGCCGCCGTGTCCTTCGTCGTCGGTATCGCGCGGACGCACCGGCTGTGGATCGTGCGCTTCCTCGCCGGCTTCTACACCGAGGTGTTCCGTGGCACCTCGGCGCTGGTGATGATCTTCTGGGTGTTCTTCGTGCTGCCCGTCGCCTTCGGCTGGCAGCTGGTGCCGATGTGGGCGGGCACGCTGGCGCTCGGCCTGACGTACGGCGCGTACGGGTCGGAGATCGTGCGCGGCGCGCTGAACGCGGTGGACCCGGCGCAGAAGGAGGGCGGGATCGCGCTCAGCTTCACGCCCTGGCAGCGGCTCAGGCTGATCGTGCTGCCGCAGGCGGTGCCGGAGATGATCCCGACCTTCTGCAATCTGCTGATCGAGCTGCTCAAGGGCACCGCGCTGGTGTCGGTCATCGGCATGGGCGACCTGACGTTCAGCGCGAACCTGGTCCGGCTGGCGTTGCAGCAGAGCGCGGAGATCTACACGTACATCCTGCTGATCTATTTCGTGATCGCCTTCGTGCTCACCCGGCTGATGCGCGGACTGGAGAAGCGGCTGAAGGCCGGGGTCGGCAAGGATCCCGGGACGGAGTGGGCGGCGCGTGAGCTCAAGCGGGCCCAGACGACCGGTGTGGGCGCCGCGGGCGGCGCGGGCATGGGCGGAGGTGCCGCATGAAGTGGGACTGGAACGCCGTCGGCGACTTCATGCCGGCCTTCTGGCACGGGCTGCTGGTCACCCTTGAGGCCCTGGCCCTCGGTTCGCTGCTCTCCTTCACCCTGGGCCTGGTGTGGGCGCTGCTGATGCGGACGCCGGCCCGGTGGGTGCGCTGGCCGGTCGGGGTGGTCACGGAGTTCGTGCGCAACACCCCGCTGCTGGTCCAGCTGTTCTTCCTCTTCTACGTGCTGCCCGAGTGGGGACTGACCTTCTCGGCGCTGACCACCGGCGTCTTCGCGGTCGGCCTGCACTACTCGACGTACACCATGCAGGTCTACCGGGCCGGTATCGAGGCGGTGCCCGGCGGTCAGTGGGAGGCGGCGACCGCGCTGAACCTGCCGCGGCGGCGGACCTGGACCGCGGTGATCCTGCCGCAGGCGATCCGCCGGGTGGTTCCCGCGCTCGGCAACTACGTGATCGCCATGCTCAAGGACACGCCGATGCTGATGGTGATCACCGTGCAGGAGATGCTCGGCCGGGCCCGGCTCTTCTCCCAGCAGCACTTCCAGTTCACCGAGCCGGTCACCGTGATCGGTGTGGCCTTCATCCTCATCTCCTACCTGGCCTCCCTTCTCCTGCGAGCCCTGGAGCGACGCCTTGTCCGTTGAGACCCGTCCGCAGCCCTCCCGTACCGACGCCCAGTCGACCGAGCTGATCCGCCTGGAGAACGTGACCAAGCGGTTCGGCGCCAACACCGTCCTCGACCGGCTGGACTTCTCCGTGGACACCGGCCGGCATGTGACCCTGATCGGGCCCTCGGGGTCCGGCAAGACCACGATCCTCAGACTTCTGATGACCCTCACCAAACCGGACGAGGGCACGATCACCGTCGACGGGGAGCAGCTGTTCCCGGCGCCGGAGAAGCAGGTCCGCGAGGTCCGCAAGAAGATCGGGATGGTGTTCCAGCAGTTCAACCTGTTCCCGAACATGAGCGTGCTGCGGAACATCACCGAGGCGCCGGTGCAGGTCCTCGGCATGTCCAGGGACGAGGCCGAGGAGCGGGCCCGGGAGCTGCTGGAACTGGTGGGGCTGACCGACAAGTGCGACGCGAAGCCGACCCGCCTTTCCGGCGGTCAGCAGCAGCGGGTGGCGATCGCCCGGGCGCTGGCCATGCGACCGCAGGTGCTGCTGCTGGACGAGGTGACCTCCGCGCTCGACCCGGAGCTGGTCGCGGGCGTCCTCGACGTGCTCAGGGACATCGCGCGCAGCACGGACATCACGATGCTCTGTGTGACCCACGAGATGGGTTTCGCCCGCGACATCTCCGATCAGGTGCTGATGTTCGACGGCGGCCGGGTGATCGAATCGGGTTCCCCGGAGAAGATCTTCACCGAGCCGGAGCAGGACCGTACCCGGGAATTCCTCAGCGCGGTCCTGTGATGACGGGGTGTGGATCCGGAAGATACCGAGGTCCGACCGTTGGGTCATGACTTTGGCATATGCCAGAGGGTCTGCGCCGCAGTTGGGAGGGGCCTGGCGGGCACATCAATCTCGCCAACCCCCTCTCCTCGCAGGGGGTTTGCCCGTTATCGTGGAAGCGATCCGCCGACCGGATGTCGCGGCCACTGACAGGCGAGCGCAGGGGGACCACCGTGGCGCTGATGCACGAGCCGACCGCCCCGTACCACTCGGCCCAGGACGCGCTGCGCGTGCTGGAGACCGTGGCCCGCCATCCCGCCGGAGTCACCGACACCGAGCTGGCCCGCAGCACCCGCCTCGGCCCCGAGCGACTCACCGCCCTGCTGCGCATGCTGCGCCGCGAGGGCTACGTCGAGCAGATCACCGACGGGGCGTACGTCACCGGCGACACCCTGCGCCGGCTCACCTCCTCGCACGACCGCGAGCGGGCCGTGCGCGAGAAGCTCCAGCACACCCTGGACCGGCTGCGCGACTCGGTCGGCGCGGCGGTCTACATGAGCCGGTACGTCGACGGCGAGGTCAAGGTCACCCAGTACGCCGCCGGGCCCGGCACCCCGGCGGTCAACGAGTGGGTCGACTTCCGCTACTCCGCCCACGCCACGGCCGTCGGCAAGAGCCTGCTGACCCAGCTCGACCACAACGCCCGCCGCGACCACCTCTCCCGGCACAAGATGCCCCGCCTCACCTCGCGCACCATCACCAGCGACAAGCTGCTGCTGTCCCGCCTGGAGTCCCAGCCGCCCACGGTGCCGGTCCTGGACCTCCAGGAGTACGCGGTCGGCACGGTCTGCGCGGCCGTCCCGATCACGGCGGGGTCGTCGGTGGGCTGCCTGGCGCTGTCGCTCCCGGTGGAGCACGCCCACCGGCTGAAGCAGGCGGCGGACACCCTGAACCGGAACGCGGCACCGGTGCTGCTCTCGCTGACGATCTAGCTGGCGATCTAGGGCCCTGCTCGAGGTGGTCACGAGCACCCCTCGGGACCAGGTAGTATTTTCTTCGTCGCCAGCCGCGGGAGATAAAAAACCGCAGCGGGCGGGAGTCATGCGCCGCTAGCTCAGTTGGTTAGAGCAGCTGACTCTTAATCAGCGGGTCCGGGGTTCGAGTCCCTGGCGGCGCACAGATGAGGGGCCCTTCGCGAGAGCGAGGGGCCCTTCGGCGTCCTCGGCGGTGAGCCGTCGGTACGAGGGCTCCCCTTGTGGCCGCCACCACACCGGATCGGCGCACACGACCCCCTCCTCCCTGAGTCGCGCCCGGTGGATCTTGTTCGTCGCCGTCACCGGCATCCGCTCCACCACCCGCACGAACCGGGGCGCCATCTTCGTCCCCAGGTCGGGCTGGGCCGCCAGGAACCCGGCGAAGCCCACCGGGTCGAAGGACCCGGCGATGGTCGCCATCACCTGGTCCCCGGTCACCGGGTCCGGCACCCCGTAGACGGCGACGGCCACGGCGCCCTCGTACCGGGCGACGATGTTCTCGATCATCGCGGCGGCCAGGTTCTCCCCGTCGACGCGGATCCGGTCGTCGCCGCGGCCGGCGAAGTACAGATATCCGTCGGCGTCCCGGTAGAACAGATCGCCGGTCCAGTACGCCCCGCCCCTGCGCCGCTCGGCCTCGGCGGCCGGATTCCGCCAGTACCCCTCGAAGGGGTTGGGCGCCCGGTTCACCAGCTCCCCGATCGCCTCCTCCCCGTTGAGCAGGCGTCCGGCGGAGTCGAACACGGCCGGCGGACACTCATGCCCGGTGGCGGGGTCGAGCACCACCAGGCCCGGGCCGGCCGGTCCCACCGCGCCCTTCGGTGTGCCCGGCGCCCACTGGATCGCCGCGCCGCCCTCGGAGGAGCCGTACCCCTCCACCAGCCGCACCCCGAACCGCCGCTCGAAGGCCGCCGCGTCCACCGCGCCTGCCTCGGTGCCGAAACCGAGGCGCAGCGGATTGTCCCGGTCGTCCGCACGCCCCTCGGTGGCGAGGACGTACTGGATCGCCCGGCCGACGTAGGTGAAGTACGTGGCCCGGTAGCGGCGCACGTCGGCCAGGAACCCGGACGCCGAGAACCGGCGCCGCAGCGCGACCGCCGCCCCCGCCGCCAGCGCGGGCGCCCAGTCGGCGATCACCGCGTTGCCGTGGAACATCGGCATGCAGATGTAGTGCACGTCGTCCGCGCGCACCCCGAACTGCCGGACCAGCGCCTGCCCGGCCGCCGCCAGCCGCCCCTGGGAGCAGAGGGCCGCCTTGGGGGCGCCGGTGGAACCGGAGGTGAAGTACAGCAGCAGCCGGTCGGCGGGTGCGGCGCGGGACGGGTCGGGCACGGCGTCGGCGTAGGGCGCGAGGAGGGCACCGTACTCCTCGTCGTCGGTCACGAGGATCCGCACTCCCGGCAGGTCCAGGCCGGTCAGCAGGGGGAGGCGGGCCCGCTCGGTGACCATCAGCGGGCACTCGGTGTGCAGGATGTCCCGGGCCAGTTCGGGGCCCCGGCGGGTGGGGTTGATCCCGGCGACGGCCGCACCGGCGAGCGCGGCGGCGCCGAGCCACAGCGGGAACTCCTCGGTGTTGTCGAGGAGCACCCCGACGTGCGGTACGGCGCCCGGTGGCAGCAGATCGGCCAGGAGCGCCGCCCGGGCCGCGGCGCCCGCGGCGACCTGGTGCTGCGTCAGCATCCGTTCCTCGCACATGAGCCCCGGCCGGTGGTCGCCCCACCGCGCCGCGACCAGCTCGGCCACCGTGCGTGTCGTGGACTCCATGGAGGCGCAAGGTAACTGATGTACCGTCAGATGGGTAGACGTGGGGTCAGGGACCTTCGCAGTGCGATGGCCCCGGTGCCCGCGCTACGGAAGCTGGCCGGCCGACTCCGCGAACATCGTGTGCGCCAGGATCATGAAGCCGACGCAGAAGGCGATGCCCACTCCGAGGAAGGCCACACCGAAACCGGTGCCGACGGCCAGCTTGGCGGGCGCCGGCGGTCGGGCGGTGGCCCGCTCGGGCTGCTCCGGCAGGTACCGCACGGTGACGAAGTCGCCTTCCATGACGGTCGCCGCGCCGCCCTCCTCCTCGAACCGGACCGTGCGGCCCTCGCGGGTGGTGAACTCGTAGACGTGGTGCAGGGTCGTCCGCACGGACGTGTCCCCGCCGCCCCCGCTGGTCTTGGTGAACGTCCGCAGACAGCGGGCCTCGGCCGTCAGACCGTGCGCCCAGGCCCTGCCGATCCGCCGGGCGCGGCGCACCAGCCGGAAGAGCGCGGACCCGAAGCCGGCGATCATGAGGGTGGGTATGGCGTAGAAGAACATCTCGAACATGAGGTCCCCCGAGGTCGGTACGCCGTCCCGCTCGGTCGGCGTGCGAGGAACGTACCCGCCGGTAGGGGCGGCCGGCCTCAAGGGAACCTCAGTTTCCGTGCTGTTGCGGAACGGTCCTCAGAAGGTGACGTCCGAGCAGGCGTAGAACGCGTTGCCCGTGTCGGCGATCGTCCACACCGCGACGATGACGTGGTGCCCGCTCAGCCCGGACGGCAGGGTGCCGCTGTGGCTGAGGGTGGCCGGCGGGCGCTGGCCGTTGTACGGGACCGTCAGGAACGGGGTGAGGTTGAGGTCCGAGCGGGACAGGGCGTGGTTCTGGTTCCAGCCCTGTCTGGTGACGAAGTACTTGAAGTCCGTCGTGGCGTGCATGGCGGTGAACTGCCAGCGGAAGGTGTACGTCTGGCCGCCCGTCACCCTGGTCGTGGGCCAGGCTCCGCCGGACGGGGTCTGCGGCGAGCTGAGCTGGGCGAACCGGCTCAGGCCACCGTTGCAGATCTGGCCGTCGGCGGGTCCCGCGGCCGGGAAGCCCTTGGGACCCTCGACGCTCTGCGGCTCGTACTGGATCTCGCCGCAGCCCGTCACCGTGCCGTTGGCGCAGAGCTTCTGCCTGCTGATGGGGAGGTCGGTGTAGCCGTGCCCGCTGGCACCGCCGGTGGAGAGCGCGAACGCTCCGGCGGTCACCACACCCAGCACGACCGCGGACAACTTGGTCCTGGTGCGCATACTGCCGCTCCTGGAGAACGTGGGGAGTTCGGTGAGCTGTGCAGGTAGGTCTAGACCAAGTGTCAGATTATTGCGGCTAATTGACTGTGTCCATACAAGGGACGTGTCCCTACCCATCGCGGTACGGCCTAGGGCAGCTCCGCGCGCCCCGAGCAGAAGGCGACCGTCAGGTCCCGCACCAGCGCCTTCCGCTCGTAGTCGTCGAGTTCGACCAGGCCCCGCATGGTCAGCCGGGTCACCGTGTCCTCCACCGAGTCCACCACCGAGCTGAGCACCCCGGCCCGCTGCCGGGCGTCCAGCGCGGCGATCCGGCGTCGGCGCATCGCGGCGGCGACCTCCGGGGCGTACTCCACCTGCACCGGCTGCACCGAGAACACCTCGAGGCCGACCGGCCCGGTCTCCTCGGCCACCAGCCGGGTCAGCGCGTCCCCGGCCGCCGTCACCCCGCCCCGTGTCCCACCCGCCGGCTCCACCGGCACCCGGGCCAGCGCCGCCTCCACGCACTCGCGCAGATACGTCTCGTGGTCCTCGATGCCGAGCACGGCCCGCGCGGTGTCCCGCACCCGCCACACCACCAGCACGACCACCTTGAGCCCCAGCCCGTCGGGATCCGCCGCCGGCATCGCCTCGCTGCGCCAGTGCCGCAGCCGTACGTCGACCCGGCGGCGCAGCACCAGCGGGTTCACCCACAGCAGCCCGGTCCGCCGGACCGTCCCCCGGTAGCGCCCGAACAGGCCCAGCACCCAGGCCCGCCCGGTCCGCCCCCGGACCAGCCCGCCGAGGCCGAACGCCCCGAGCGCCCCGGCCCCGGCGTACGCCGCCCACTGCGCCGGACCGAGCCCCGCGCCCCCGGACGCGGGCAACCCCAGCGCCTCCACCACGGCCGACGGCAGCAGCCCCGCCCACCACGAGGTGGTCAGGCACCCGGTGATCCCGCCCGCCCCGGCGAGCACCCCGGCCGCCCCGGGCAGCACCCGCGCCGGGCGCTCCACCAGCTCCGGGTCGGCCTCCGGCAGCGGCCGGCGGTGCACCGGCGCCGCGCCCCTGAGCCGCGGCTGCTCGCCGGTGCCCTGCCGGCGGGCCACCACGGCGGGCCTGAGCGGCACCTTCACCGGGTTCACCGGGTCGGGGTCGTCCCGGAAGAGCAGATGGACGGGGATCTCGGTGGTCGTCTCGTTCTGGATCAGCCGGACCGGACGCCCGCCCGGCCCCGCGGCGTCCTCCGCGGGGTCCTCGGACTCGGTCGGTGTGTGTTCCGTGGTCGTACTCATGCGTGCCTCCAGCCTCCGCGCCAGATGCGCCAGATGCGCCATGAACAGTCATGAACGATCATGAACAGTCATGAACAGGGGGTGAGCAGTGGGACGTCAGAGGCCGGTCAGGCGCTCCGGGTCGGCCTCCGCGAACAGCCGGCGCCAGGTCTCCGGCCCCGGATAACCGTCGGCCGCGCTGCCGCGCCAGCCCTGGGCGCGCTGGAAGGCCTCCACCGCACGCCGGTCGGCTTCGCTCCAGCGCGGACCGGGACCGTCGGCGTAGAACCCGCCGAACCCCTTCTTCACCAGCCGGCGGCCCAGCAGGGTGACATGGCCGTTCTCCGCGCCCGGACGGAAGTGGCCCCGGCCGGGATAGCCGGGCACCCCTTGCGCGGCGGGCGCCACGAGCCCGGCGGGCCGGTCCGGTCCCGCCGCGACCGGCGCGATGTCCCTGCCCTTGCCGGTGGCCAGCAGGGCCCAGGTGCGCCGGCCGGGCAGCCCGTCGGCGGCGGCGCCGCTCCAGCCCTGGGCCAGCTGGAAGGCCCGGGTGGCCCGCCGCTCCGCCTCGCTCCACGTCGGGCTGGGCCCCCGGGTGTAGTACGGGTGGCCGCCCCGGGCCACCAGCATCCGGCCGAGCAGGGTGACGTACGTGTTGCCGGCGCCGGGGCCGAAGTAGGCGGCGCCCGGGTAGGCGAGCAGCGTCCGGTAGCCGGCCTGTTCCGCCTCCGCCTTGCCGGAGACCAGGCCCTTGTAGCGGTAGGGGACGTACTTGCCGGTGTTGCTCCAGTAGGGATAGGGGGTGGCCTGCCGGCGGGCGTGCGGGGGTGTCTGTTCGTAGACCGTGTAGTAGGTGTGCGTGTAGTCCGTCCAGCCGCCGAAGATCACCACGTGGGAACCCTGCCGGGGGTTGGCGGCGTTGTGGTAGAGCAGCATGTCTCCGGGCTGGAGTTCCTCCTTGGTGATCTTCACTCCGTACTGGCCGAGGCTGCCCGTCCACTCGTTGCCGGGCAGCCCCCAGGCCATCGAGACAAAGCCGGAGCAGTCCTGGCGGTAGCCGTCGGGCGAGTAGGCGTTCATGCTGTACGGCACCTGTGCGGCCACCCAGGTCTTGGCCCGGTTGATGATCTGGGTCCGGGTGGCCGCGGGGATCACGGTGTCGGACCCGGCCGGTGTGTCGCCCGGCCCGTGCAGCGGGGCCTTGGCCCCCTGGGGGGTGTCGGGCTCGCCGTCGCCGGGGTCGTGGGACCGCCCCTCGGCGGGCCGGTCCGGGGTGAGGGCGGCGGCCGGGGTGACCGCGCCGAGGACGGCGGACGCGGCGGCCACGACCGCGATTCCGCAGGCCGCCGGGCAGCCGCCGGGACGGCCGGACGACGGGCGGGGACTGGCCCGACGTCCCCGGGCGCAGCCGGGGCAGTCGCAGTCGCTCTCGGGGTCGAATTCCTCGAACACCGGAGCAGCCATGCGATCTACCTCACATTCATAGGGGATTTGTCCGCGAGTGTGCACGCTGGTCAGTTCCCCAACTGACCAAAAGACCATCACTTTGACGGTCCGAATGACGTACACGGCCCTCCCGGCGGCCGTCCGGTCACCGCCGGGCGGCCCGGAGGTGGTCGGAAGCACTCCTCAAGGTCGGGTAGAGTTATCCCTGTCAGCAGGCGCCGCTAGCTCAGTTGGTTAGAGCAGCTGACTCTTAATCAGCGGGTCCGGGGTTCGAGTCCCTGGCGGCGCACGATGACGATGGCGAGCCATGTCCGCAAAAAGCGCGGAGCTGGCTCGCCATCTCTGTTATTGCGCGGCTACGCCGCGCGCAGTGGGGGCTCCGCCACCCACACCCCCGCCGGAAGGCCCCTCGCGAAAGCGGGGGGCCTTCCGCATGTCCGGAATTCGCCCTTGTCCGGAACCGGGCCATCCCCCCGATTGGCCGGATACCCTCTGGCCATGGCAGCCCGGGACCTTCAGGAGCGGATCAAGAAGCTGATCGTGGACCGGCGGCTGCCCTCGGGCGCCCCGCTGCCGACCGAGCCCGAGCTGATGGAGCACCTCGGCGCGAGCCGGAACTCCGTGCGCGAGGCCCTGAAGGCGCTGCAGGCGATGGGGATCGTCGAGATCCGGCACGGGTTCGGGACGTACGTCGGCTCGATGTCGTTCGCACCCCTGATCGAGGGGCTGGCCTTCCGCACCGTCGCCGGGCACTACCGGGGCGAGGACTCCCTGCTGCAGCTGCTGGAGCTGCGCGAGGCCGTGGAGACCGGACTGGTCTCGCGGCTGGCCGGGCGGCTGCCCGAGGCGGACCTCGTCGAACTGGACGCCCTCGTGGACCGCATGGAACGGGAGGCCGCCGAGGGGGCGGGCCTCGCCGAGACCGACCGGGCCTTTCACGCCACCCTCTACCGGGGGCTGGACAACGTGTTGCTGAGCGAGGTGCTGGAGGCGTTCTGGGACGCCTTCCACCGGGTGCAGCGGGACCTGGTGGACGTGCCGCAGGACCCCAAGGTCACCTGCCGGCAGCACCGGGAGATCCTGGACGCGGTCCGCTCCGGCGACTCGCTGCGGGCGGAGACGGCGATAAGAGACCACTTCGGCAACATCCGCGTCCGTCTCACCACCACCGGCGCACGCCCGCCTCGCGAGCCCCACAATGAACGGGTTTGACCGGTAAACAACGCGTTTCGCGTCTTGCGATCATGCGGAGCGCCGTAGAACCCTGGATGCCCAAGCTGCCGCTGTTTCATGGCAGTTGGGGGGAAGTAAACGGTTGCGGTACGGCGGGGAGGGGACCCCGCCCATGAATCGATGCCGAGGGGGGCATCATGCAACCGGAAGGTCGCCGTCCCGTGTCTACGAGGGTGCGGAAGACGTGGGGACTGCGAGCCACCACAGCGACCAGACACGCGGTGACCTGCGTGTGGGGGGAATGACTCATGACGTCGACGCCGCCGGGCGCCGGACCGAGCCACGTTCACGACGACCCGTCACAGACCACACAGCTGAGGGTCGGGCACCGTACGGGCCAGTTACGCAGGATGAGGAGGAGCCTGCCGAGATACGACTACGAGCACTACAGCCGGCTCGCGGGCCCCCTGACCCAGCCCGGCCCGGCGAAGCCGTACAGGGTGCAGTACCGGTCGCTGCTCTCGCAGGAGCCGCACCGCATCCGCGCCGCGCTCATGCTGGGCGCGGCCCCCGTACTCTCCCTGGTCCTGCTGTTATGGCTGCTGCGGCCCGCACACTGGACCGAACGCGACTATCCCGCCTACGACTTCCTGCCGGCCCTCGACATCGTCATGCTCGTCTCGATCGGCCTGATCGAGTTCTTCCGCTGCATGAACGTGCTGTCCAACGCGCACGCCACGCTCGTCGCCCGCGACCCGGTCCCGGTGGTCCCGGAGGCCGGCACCCGCGTCGCCTTCCTCACCTCCTTCGTGCCCGGCAAGGAGCCGCTGGAGATGGTGACGAAGACCCTGGAAGCGGCGGTGAAACTCCGTCACCGTGGTCTGCTGCACGTGTGGTTGCTGGACGAGGGCGACGACCCGGCCGTGAAGGAGGTCTGCGCCCGGCTCGGTGTGCACCACTTCTCCCGCAAGGGCGTGGCGAGGTGGAATCAGCCCAAGGGCCCGCACCGCGCCAGGACCAAGCACGGCAACTACAACGCCTGGCTGGACGCACACGGCGCCGACTACGACTTCTTCGCCTCCGTCGACACCGACCACGTCCCACTGCCCAACTACCTGGAGCGGATGCTCGGTTACTTCCGCGACCCGGACGTCGGCTTCGTCATCGGCCCGCAGGTGTACGGCAACTACGACACGTTCGTCACCAAGGCGGCCGAGTCCCAGCAGTTCCTCTTCCACGCCCTGATCCAGCGCGCCGGCAACCGCTACGGCGCCCCCATGTTCGTCGGCACGTCCAACGCGGTGCGCATCAGCGCCATCAAGCAGATCGGCGGCCTGTACGACTCCATCACCGAGGACATGGCGACGGGCTTCGAGATGCACCGCGCCAAGAACCCGGCCACGGGCAGGAAGTGGAGGTCGGTCTACACCCCGGACGTGCTCGCGGTCGGCGAGGGCCCGAACGCCTGGACGGACTTCTTCACCCAGCAGCTGCGCTGGTCCCGGGGCACGTACGAGACGATCCTCAAGCAGTACTGGAAGGGCCTGTTCACCCTGCCACCGGGCAAGCTCTTCAACTACACGATGATGATCATCTTCTATCCGATGTCCGCCCTCAACTGGATCCTGGCGGCGCTGAGTTGCGCGCTGTTCCTGGGCCTGGGCGCCTCGGGTGTGAACATCGATCCGACCGTGTGGCTGATGCTGTACGGCAACGCCTCCGCCCTCCAGATCGGCCTGTACATCTGGAACCGGCGGCACAACGTCTCCCCGCACGAGCCGGAGGGGTCCGGCGGCGTCGCGGGCATGGTGATGTCCGCGCTGTCCGCGCCGATCTACGCCCGCTCCCTGATGGACGCCGTACTGCGTCGCAAGAGCAAGTTCGTGGTGACGCCCAAGGGTGAATCGGCAAGCCCCGACACGCTGTTCGGGACGTTCCGCATCCACTGGTTCTTCATCCTGGTCTTCGCCGGCTCGCTCACCGCCGGCTTCGTGTTCGGGCACTCCCACCCCGCGATGATCACCTGGGCGTGCTTCGCCCTGCTGATCACCGCCTCGCCGATCTTCGCCTGGCGGTACACGCTGCGGCAGGAGCGGAAGAAGCCGGAGCCGGCCGCGACCGGAGCGGTCGCCGAGCCACAGGACGCGGTGCCCGCCCCCTACGCGGCCCACCCGCCGCACGCCCGGCAGCAGCGGCCCACCTGGGCGGGCGCCGGCCAGGGGAGCCGCGGCGCGGACCGGAGCGGGGAGAGCGAGCAGACCATGCAGATCGCCCTTGGCGGACTTGGGGGACGTGAGGGATGAAGGACCAGGCCGGCCGCCGTCGCGCCCGCAGGCTCGCGATCGGTACGGCGGTGGTACTCGCGCTGGCCGGGATGAACGGGCCGTGGCTCTACCGCTTCGGCACCGCGCAGTACCACCAGTACAAGATCAACAGACCGGAGTACAAGGCCGAGAACGGCCACTGGGACATCATCGAGTTCCCGCCGGAGTACCGCCAGGACACCATCCACGCCGCGCTCCTGCACACCGGCAAGGTGCTGCTGGTCGCCGGCTCGGGCAACAACCAGGACAACTTCGACAAGAAGAAGTTCGACACCCGGATCTGGGACCCGGTCAAGGGCACGATCAAGAAGATCCCCACGCCCAGCGACCTGTTCTGCACCGGACACACCCAGCTCGCCAACGGCAATCTGCTGATCGCGGGCGGCACCAAGCGGTACGAGAAGCTCAAGGGTGACGTCACCAAGGCCGGCGGCCTGATGATCGTCCACAACGAGAACCCGGACAAGCCGATCACGCTGCCCGCGGGCACCACGTTCACCGGGAAGACGAACGGCAAGACGTTCGTCTCGAAGGACCCGGTGCTGGTGCCGCGCGCGAAGAAGGTCTTCGACCCGAAGACGGGCGCCTGGCTGCGCAACGACCCCGGGCTCGGCCGCATCTACGTCGAAGCCCAGCACAGCGGCACCACGTACGAGACCGGCACCCAGGACAACTACCGGATCCAGGGCCTGACCGGCACCGACGCGCACAACACGTACGGCATCGCGCAGAAGCTCGCCCTCGACAAGAAGGACTTCCAGGGCATCCGGGACGCCTATGAGTTCGATCCGGTCGCCGAGCGGTACATCAAGGTCGACCCGATGAACGAGGCCCGCTGGTACCCGACGCTCACCACGCTGTCGGACGGCAAGATCCTCAGTGTCTCCGGCCTCGACGACATCGGCCAGCTGGTGCCGGGCAAGAACGAGATCTTCGACCCGGCGACGAAGACATGGACGTACACCAGGAAGATCCGGCAGTTCCCGACGTATCCGGCGCTGTTCCTGATGCAGAACGGGAAGATCTTCTACTCGGGTTCGAACGCGGGGTACGGGCCGGACAACGTGGGCCGGGACCCCGGTATCTGGGACGTGGGCACCAACCGGTTCACCAAGCTGCCCGGGCTCGGCGATCCGAACGTGATGGAGACCTCCGGGACCGTTCTGCTGCCTCCGGCGCAGGACGAGAAGTTCATGGTGATCGGGGGCGGTGGCGTCGGTGAGTCGAAGCTGTCCAGCAAGAAGACGCGGCTGATCGATCTGAAGTCCGGGAATCCCAGGTTCGTGGACGGGCCGGAACTGGCGAAGGGGACCCGGTATCCGCAGTCCTCGGTCCTGCCCGACGACACGGTGCTGGTCTCCGGTGGTTCGGAGGACTACCGGGGGCGCGGCGACTCCAACATCCTCCAGGCGCGGCTGTACCACCCCGGCAGCAACAGCTTCACCCGGGTCGCGGATCCGCTGGTGGGGCGGAACTACCACTCCGGGTCGATCCTGCTGCCGGACGGGCGCGTGATGTTCTTCGGGTCCGACTCGCTGTACGGGGACAAGGCGAACACCAAGCCGGGGAAGTTCGAGCAGCGGATCGAGATCTACACGCCGCCGTATCTGTACCGGGATGCGCGGCCGACGCTGAGCGGTGGTCCGCAGACCATCGCCCGCGGCGCCGCGGGGACGTTCACCTCGGATCACGCGGCCGGCATCAAGAAGGTGCGGCTGATCCGGCCGAGCGCTTCGACGCACGTGACGGACGTCGACCAGCGGTCCATCGCGCTGGACTTCAGGACGGCCGGGAACAGGATCACGGTGACGGTGCCGAAGAACCGGAATCTGGTGCAGTCCGGGTGGTACATGCTGTTCGTGGACGACGACCAGGGGACGCCGAGCAAGGCGCAGTGGGTGAAGGTCCCGTAGTCACTTGCTGTTCTCGGCAAGGGCGAGTGCATAACTCGCCCACCACTCCCCGGCCTTCGGGCCGCCCCTGCAGGTGCCGTCCGACTCCCCCGGCCGCTTGACCCACAGGTAGGCGTCCACCGAGGGGTCCGCCGTCTTCGTCGTCGGGGTTTCGCCCAGGGCCCGGCCCGGCGGGTTGCACCAGCGCTGGGCCGGGTCGCCGCCGGTGTAGGGGCCGTTGCCGTTCCTGCTGGTGTCGATGACGAAGTGTTTGCCGCCCACCTTCTCCGAGAGCTGCTTGCCGTAGGCGAGGGAATCCTGGGTGGAGTAGAAGTTGGAGACGTTGACGGAGAAGCCGTCGGCCTGGGCGACGCCGGCCTGCTGGAGGGACGGGAAGATCTGGTCGGGGTGGCCCCAGCCGGCGTTGCCCGCGTCCAGGTAGACCCTGGTGTTCTTCAGGGACTTGAGCTTGGCGATCGCGCCCTTGAGGAGGTCGTAGCGCTCCTCGCGGAACTGGGCCGGGGTGCAGCCGTCCACGAGGTGGAGGACGGCGTCGGGTTCCAGGATCACGATGGCGGAGCGGTCGCCGATGCCCCGGGCCACGGCGTCGATCCAGGCGCGGTAGGCGTTGCCGTCGGCGGCGCCGCCCTGGGAGTACTGGCCGCAGTCGCGGTGCGGGATGTCGTAGAGGACGAGCAGGGCCGTGCGGTCGGACTTCTCGGCGGCCTCGGTGAAGCCGCGCGCCTCGTTCTCCGGGTTCTCCGGGCCGATCCACTCCCCCACCGGCTGCTCGGCGATCTTCCGGATCTGCTCGGCGTTCGTCTTGTCGCCGGACTTGGTGTAGGCGGTGAGCTGGCGGGCCGCGGTGCCGTCCGGGTTCACCCAGAACGGGTCGGCGGCCTTGGGCTGTTGGGTGATCCGGGCCCCGGCGTCCCCGTTCTCGTCCCCGCCCCCCGAAGAACATCCGGCGAGGACCAGTGCCGCCCCCAGCACCACCGCCGCCGACGCCCGCGCGGAAGAACGGGCCCCCCTGCCGTCATACATGCGCATCCCCCTGGTCCCCCCCCTGGGCGAACGGGTCAGGGTCCCAATCGTGGCATATCAGGGCGGTCCGTCACGAGGTCGCGTGGCAGGGCGTACGAGGGTGTCAGCGGGCGGTTCCGGTGAGGTACGCGTTGACCACCACGTTGGCCGTGTAGCCGCGGCCGACGCGGTCGAAGGAGCCGCCGCAGGTGATCAGGCGCAGCTCCGCGCGGCCGGGTTCGCGGGGGCCGTAGGCCTGCCGGGCGTCGAAGCCAGCGCGGGGCAGGACGCGTACGTCGTCGACGGTGAACTCGGCGACCTTGCCGTCCGAGCGGACCACCCGGACCGTGTTGCCGGGCTTGAGCGTGCTGAGCTTGTAGAAGACCGCGGGCCGGGTCCGGGTGTCGACGTGCCCGACCAGGAGCGCGGCCCCCTTGGCGCCGGGTCTGGTGCCGGCGCCGTACCAGCCGACCACGCCCGGCTGGTCGAAGGGCGGTGGGTCGACGGCGCCCTCGGCGTCCAGGCCCCTGCTCACCACCGGCGCCTGGACGCCCAGCCGCGGGATGTCGACGCGCTGCGGCAGGGCGTCGCCGAGCGGCTCGGCCGGGCGGGGCAGCAGGGCCGGGTCGGCCGGTCCGAGCGCGAACAGGCCGCCCGTGGCGGGGCTGTCCGTGGTGTGCGGTACGCCGGTCAGCCCGCGCCCCCACAGCCACAGCCCGAGCAGCAGCAGCGCCCAGGTCAGGCCGGTCATGAGCCGCCCGGTGCCGGTGGCGCGCTCGCGGTCGTGGGACATGGGCGGCCTTCAGCGCGTACCGCGGCTCCGGCGGGCGCGCAGCCCGACGGCGGCCGCCGCGATCCCGGCGAGGGCGAGGCCGGTCACCGACTGGAGGGTGTCCGGCCCGGACTCGGTGGTGGCGACCGTGGCGAAGTGCGCGGTACCGCCGCCGCCCGCGGGGACGGGGGCGACGGGCGAGGCGGCGCCGGTGGGGACGGGGGCGACGGGCGAGGCGGCGCCGGTGGGCTCCCGCCCGGGCTCCTCGTACCGTCCGGACTGCACGGTTCCCCCGCCGGCCACCGTGATCCTTCCGGTGATCACATAGTCGGCGCAGGTGATCCTGACGTCGTAGCCGCCCGGCCGGACCGAGGAGCGGACGCGGGTCGCGCCGGACAGGGTGCCCTCGCTGCCGGTCAGCCGGGCGTCGGAGACGAACGCGTCCGAGACGGCGATGCCCTGCCGCCCGGAGCAGCCGCGGACCCGGAGGGCCACGTCGGCGCCGGGCGCCGGGGAGGCGGGGGTCACGGAGACCGAGCCCGCGTCGGCCGCGTGGGCCGTGGGGGCGAACACGGCTACGGCCAGGATTCCGGTACAGAGCGTGAGGCGTAGTGAGCCCATCGTGAACCTCCAGTACCAGGAGGCTCCCCCGCCCCGGGCGCCCCCGCATCCTCGGGGGTGCGCCCGTTGCTCCGAATGGGTGGATTACGTCAGACCAGGTCCACCAGGTCCGCGATGGAGTCGACGACCTTCGAGGGGCGGAAGGGGTAGCCGTCGACCTCGTCGGGCTGGGTGACGCCGCTGAGCACCAGGAAGGTGCGCATTCCGGCCTCCAGGCCCGCGAGGACGTCGGTGTCCATGCGGTCGCCGATCATGGCGGAGGTCTCGGAGTGGGCGCCGATGGCGTTGAGGCCGGCCCGCATCATCAGCGGGTTGGGCTTGCCGACGAAGTACGGCTTCTTCCCGGTCGCGGCGGTGATCAGGGCGGCGACCGAGCCGGTGGCGGGCAGGTCGCCCTCGGTGGACGGGCCGACGTTGTCGGGGTTGGTGGCGATGAACCGGGCGCCGTCGTTGATCAGCCGCACGGCCTTGGTCAGGGCCTCGAAGGAGTAGGTGCGGGTCTCGCCGAGGATCACGAAGTCGGGCTCGTGGTCGGTGAGGATGTAGCCGATGTCGTGCAGCGCCGTGGTCAGACCGGCCTCGCCGATGACGTAGGCGCTGCCGCCGGGCCGCTGGTCGTCCAGGAACTGGGCGGTGGCGAGCGCCGAGGTCCAGATGTTGTCCACGGGCACGTCCAGACCCATGCGGCGCAGCCGGGCGTGCAGGTCACGGGCGGTGTAGATGGAGTTGTTGGTGAGCACCAGGAAGGGCCGCCCGGACTCACGCAGCTTCTTCAGGAAGGCGTCGGCACCGGGGATCGGAACGCCCTCGTGGATCAGAACACCGTCCATGTCGGTGAGCCATGACTCGATGGGCTTGCGGTCTGCCATGCTGTGCGTCTCCTGGCGTGCGTACGGTCAAGAAAAGCGGGGGGGCGCCGGAACCACGGCGTACCGACGCCCCCAGACTAGTCAGCGTGTCCTGATCCTGACCCCGGCCGTCCGCCAGTCGAACAGCTCAGCTTCCGGTCGCCGACTTCCAGTCCTCGACGTACGACGTGAGGTTCTTGTCGATGTCGTTCCAGTCCGGCTCGAAGAGGTCCACGCCGTCCATCAGCTTGGTGAGGGCGATGGCGTTCGCGTCGGTGGCCTTGACGTCCTGGCGGGCGGTGAACCCGCCGCCGATCCCGCTGACCTCCTGCTGCTGCTTCTGCGCGAGCATGAAGTCGAGCAGCTTTCGGCCGTTCTCGCTGTGCGGGGCCTTGGTGACCAGGCCGGCCGCGTACGGCAGGGCGAAGGTGCTGGGCCTGCCGTCCTTGCCGGCCGGGAACCAGATGCCGAGGCCCGGCATGGTCTTGGACTGGGCGTAGTTCATCTGGACGTCCCCGTTGGCGACGAGCAGTTCGCCCTTGTCGACCTTGGGGGCCAGTTTTCCGGTGGAGGCGGACGGGCCCACGTTGTTCGCCTGGAGCTTCTTCAGATAGGCGAGGGCCTGCTCCTTGCCGCCGAAGTCGTGGATCGCCTTGATGAGGACGGCCGTGCCGTCACCGGCGACACCGGGGGTGGAGTACTGCAGCTTGTTCTTGTACGTGGGGCCGAGCAGCTCGTCCCACGTCTTCGGGGCCTGCTTCAGCTCCCTCTTGTTGTAGACGAACCCGAAGTAGTTGTCGACCACGGAGGTCCAGGTGCCGTCCGGGGCCTTGTCCGCGCCGCTGACCTGGTCGGAGTCCTTCGGCGCGTACTTCTGCAGCAGGCCCTTGCTGTCGGCCTCCTGGATGAAGGGCGGCAGGGTGACCAGCACGTCGGCCTGCGGGTTGGACTTCTCGCGGACGGCGCGCTGCACCATCTCGCCCGAGCCCCCCTCGACGTACTTGACCTTGATACCGGTCTGCTTGGTGAAGTCCGCGAAGACCTTGTCGTACCAGCCGTCGCCGTTCTCGCCCTTGAGGCCGTCGGCGCTGTAGACGGTGACGACCTTGGCGTCGGAGGCGGCGGAGGAGCCTCCGCAGGCGGACAGCACGGGGGTGGCGAGCAGGGCGAGGGCTACGGCGAGCGTGCGGCGGGTTCCGGGCATGGCGAGGCCAACTCCTGGCGTGGTGAAGGGGATTACCGGGGGATTCAGCGGTACGACGCCCGGGTGCGGACCCGGGAGACGGCGAACAGGACGAGCAGGGTCGCGGCCATCAGCACCACGGCGACGGCGGAGCCGGTGAACAGGGCGCCGCGGTCGGTGGCCGAGTAGATCAGGACGGGCAGCGGGGTCCAGTCGGGCGGATAGAGCATCATCGTGGCGCTCAGCTCGCCCATCGACAGGGCGAAGCAGAGGCCGGCGGCGGCGGTGAGCGAGGGCAGGAGGAGGGGCAGGCGGACCCGCCACAGGACGCGTGCGGGGCGGGCGCCCAGGGAGGCGGCGGCCTGTTCGTAGGCCGGGTCGAGGCGGGTGATCGCCGCCGACACGGACTGGTGGGCGAAGGCCGTGACCAGCACGGTGTGCGCGAGGATCACGATCCACCGGGTGCCGTTGAGCAGCATCGGCGGCTTGGAGAAGGCCACGAGGACCGACAGCCCGACGACGACCGAGGGCACGGCGAGCGGCAGCACGAACAGCGCGTCCATGAGTCGCCGGTAGCGCTTTTTCAGGGCCGCCGCGGCCAGCGCCGCCCAGGTGCCGACGGCCAGCGCGAGCAGGCTCGCCGCGGTGGCGGTGAGCAGGCTGGTGGTGAGGGCCTGGAGGGCCTCGCCCCGGGTCGCCGCGCGGTAGTTGGCGGCGGTCGTCCCCGAGGGCAGGACGCCGGACCAGTGGGTGGCGAAGGAGGCGCCGAGGACGACGAGGAGGGGCAGGGCGAAAAGGGGCAGGAAGAGGAGCAGGAACACCACCCATACGGCCCACTTGGCCTTGCGGCTATGCACCAGCACGACGGCTCACCACCCGGTAGAGGCCGTACAGCCCCACGGAGATCAGGACGTTGACGACAGCGACCACACACGCGCCCGGGTAGTCGGACTCCAGGATCGCCTTGCTGTAGACGAGCATCGGCAGGGTGGTGACCCCCTTCGCGCCGGTGAACAGCACGATCCCGAACTCGTTGAGGCAGAGCACCAGCACGAGACTCCCGCCGGCCGCGAGCGCGGGCAGCGCCTCGGGCAGGATCACCTTCCGTACGATCCGTGGCGCCCGTGCGCCCAGCGAACTGGCCGTCTCCAGCTGCGCGGTGTCGAGCTGCGAGAACGCGGCGAGCAGCGGCCGCATCACGAACGGCGTGAAGTAGGTGACCTCCGCCAGCAGCACCCCCCAGGGCGTGGTGAGGAACTGGAAGGAGCCGACGATGCCCGTGGTGCCGTAGATGAACAGCAGGGCCAGCGTGATGAGGAAGGACGGGAAGGACAGGTACACGTCGATGAACCGCGCCACCGCCTTCGCCCCCGGAAACGGTACGAACGCGATGACCAGCGCCAGCAGGAAGCCCAGGAAGAGGCATCCGGCGGTGGAGGCCAGCGCCAGCCAGACGGTGGTCCACAGCGCGTGCCGGAAGGCTTCGGAGGCGAAGACGTCGGCGTAGGGCTGGAGGGAGGTGCCTCCGCTGTCGGGCTGGAAGGACTGCTGGACGACGAGGGCGAGGGGGTAGAGGAAGAAGAGGGCGAGGAGGGCCACCGGGGGCAGGGCCCACAGCAGGCGCCTATTCATGGGTGACTCCGGCGGGCAGCAGCACCGCGTCCTCGGACTCGAAGTGCAGGGTCACGGGTGCCCCGTGACCGGGCGGATCCCTCAGCTCGCGTACGTCCGCCAGGACCGTGTGCCCGCCGACGTCGACGTACAGCCGGTGGGTGGCTCCCCGCCACTGGATCTCCCGTACGACTCCGGGGAGCTGGTTGGGCCCCGGCCCCAGCCCGACGACGTGCGGCCGTACGCACAACGTGGCCCGCGCCCCCGCGGCCACGCCGCCCGTGTCGACCTTCAGCTCCGTGCCCGCGAAGGACACACTCCCAAGACCCACGGTCACCGGCAGCAGATTCGCGCCGCCCACGAAGGAGGCCGTGAACTCGGTCCTCGGTGCCCGGTACAGCTCGCGCGGTGTCCCGCACTGCTGAAGCCGCGCGGCGTCCATCACCGCGATCCGGTCGGCCAGCGTCAGCGCCTCGACCTGGTCGTGGGTGACGTACAGCATCGACACGTGCGGCAACTCCCGGTGCAGCCGGGCAAGTTCGGCGAGCATCCCGGAGCGGAGCTGCGCGTCCAGCGCGGACAGCGGCTCGTCGAGGAGCAGGACGTCCGGCCGGATGGCGAGGGCGCGGGCGATGGCGACCCGCTGCTGCTGCCCGCCGGACAGCTCGCGCGGATGCCGGCGGGCGTACGCGGCCATGCCGGTCATCTCCAGCGCCTCGGCGACCCGTTGCCGTATCTCGGTCTTGGCCGTCCGGCGTGCCTTGAGCCCGAAGGCCACGTTCTCGTCGACCCGCATGTGCGGGAAGAGCGCGTACTGCTGGACGACCATCCCGATGCCACGCCGGTACGGCGGCAGGTCCGTCACGTCCCGGCCGCCGAGGAGCACCCGCCCGGACACGGGCCGTACGAACCCGGCGACCGCCCGCAGCGCGGTGGTCTTGCCGGAGCCGGACGGCCCGAGCAGCGCCATGACCTCGCCGGGCTCGACCGTCAGGTCGAGGGAGTCGAGAGCGAGGCTGCCGACGTTTCCGTCGTAGGCGACGGTGACGGAGTCGAAGCGGATGCCCATGTCAGCGCGCTCCCGACAGGAGGGCGGGCAGGTCGGCGACGGAGTCGAGGACGTGCGTGGCCCCGGCGGCGCGGAACGCCTCGTCGCCATGGGCGCCGGTGCGCACCCCGGCGACCAGACCGGCCCCCGCACGTACGCCACTGAGCGCGTCGTACGAGGTGTCCCCGACGACGGCGACCTGGCGTACGTCCTCGGCGGCCTTGGTGCGGACGAAGGCCTCCAGGACCATGTCCGGGTACGGCCGCCCGCGCCCGCCGGCGTCCGCGGGGCACAGGGTGAGCGGGACGAGGTCCCGCCAGCCCAGGGCGTCGAGGATTGCGTCCTGGGTGACGCGGGCGAACCCGGTGGTCAGGACGACGGTACGGCCGCTGCCGGCCAGCTCCTCGATGGCCTCGCGGGCGCCGGGCACGGGCGCGATCAGGCCGGCGTCGACGAGATCGCCGTAGGCCTTCTCGAAGGCGGTGTTGGCGCGCCGGGCGCGGTCCTTGTCGCCGAACAGGTGCCGGAAGACGGAGATCTTGGACTCGCCCATGGTCGCGCGGACGTAGGCGAGGTGTTCGGCGTGCTCGGCCGAACCGGGCTCGACGCCCAGTTCGGCGGCGGCCGCGGCGAAGGCGCGCTCGACCAGTCCGCCGTCGGCGACGGTGGTGCCGGCCATGTCGAGGACGACGAGGCGGATGTCGGTGCTGATCGGTGTCATGGGGAGCTCACCAGCCCAGTTCGTTCGCGGTGGTCTCGGCTATCGCGGGGGCGCAGGTCATGCCGCGCCCGCCGGGCCCGGTGACCAGCCACACCCCCTCGCGCACCTGCTGCCGGTGCACCACCCGGCCGGGCTCGGTGGCCTGCGCGTACACGCCCGCCCAGCGGCGGCGGATGCGCGGCAGCGGCCGGCCGAGCAGGGACTCGACGACGCCGGTCAGGTGCTCGTACGGCTCCTCGACGGTGTCGAAGGCGAAGGGGTGCTCGTACTCGTGGGTGTCGCCGATGGTCAGACCGCCGTCGGCGCGCTGCACCATGAGCAGCTGCATCCGGTGCGTGGCGGCGGTCTCCGGCTGTGGCTGTCCGGCGTTGAGCCGGTCCAGGGCCGGGGAGGCGTAGGCCGGGTAGTAGCGGAAGCTGTCGGCGTCGGCGACGGAGGTCGGCAGCGGCTCGCCCAGCGGGTCGGTCTGCATCATCTGCAGCCGGACCCGGCGCACCGGCAGCCCGGGCCCGGCGAGTTCGCGGACCAGTCCGCCGAGCCAGGCGCCGGTGCACAGGACGACCGCGTCGGCCCGGTGCACGTCGCCGTGGTCGTCGCGGACGGTGCCGGCACCGGTCACCTCGCGCACCTCCCGTCCCGGCAGGAAGGTGTAGTTCGGGGACTTCAACAGCTCGGCCCTGAGGGCGAGTTGGGCGGTGCGCGGCTCCACGGCCGCGTCCCGCTCGCAGTACAGGGCGGCGGTGAAGTCGCCGCGCAGGGCCGGGTTGAGGGCGCGGGCCTCGCCCGGGAGGAGGAGCTTGTAGCCGCGGGCGGCGGCGTCCGGGCGGGCCACGGCGGCCTCGGCGACGGCGAGCTCCAGGGGGCCCCGGACGGGGGTCAGGGACCCGTTCGCCCGGAAGCCCAGCGCCGGCACACGCGCGCCGATGCCCTCCCACAGCTCCCGCGCCCGCAGCGCGGTTTCCAGCTCTTCTCCTCCGGCGCGGCCGCTGACCCAGATCTGCCCGAAGTTGCGCAGCGAGGCGCCGCGCGCCTCGGTCTCGCGCTCGATCTGGACGACCCGGTGGCCGCGCCGTAGCGCATGCCAGGCGTGCATGGTGCCCACCACGCCTGCTCCGACGACTGTCACTCTCACGGCGGCAACGCTCCTCGCGATCGGGGAACCGGAGACATCCGGCTGACAACGAGAGCGTGAACGACCCATCACGTTTGGGCTAGACCCGTTATCTTTCCGTGATATTCAGGCGGGGTCGATCGTGGGGCCGATATCGGTGTTTTTCAGCCCTTGAGGTGGGTGGTGAACGAGAACCGGTCCCCCCGGTACAGCGACCGCACCCGCTCCAGCGGCCGGCCCTGCGTGTCCCGGGAGACGCGATGGATCAGCAGCATGGGCAGGGCGGGCGGGGTGCCGACGAGCAGGGCCTCCCGGGGGGTGGCCAGCACGGTCTCGATGCGCTCGTCGGCGTCGCCGAAGTCGATGCCCTGGGCCTTGAGGTAGCCGTAGAAGGAGGAGTCGGGGTCGAAGTCGCTCGCCAGCCCCGGCACCCGCTCGACGGCGACATAGGTGCTCTCCAGGCCGACCCGCTCGTCGTCGGCGAGCAGCACCCGCTCCAGGTGCCACACGGGTTCGCCCCGGGTGAGTCCGGTCTCGGCGGCGAGGGCGTCCGGGCAGGGGAAGCGGTCGAGGCCGACGAGGGTACGACCGGGGGTACGGCCCTGCCGCCGCACGCCCTCGGTGTAGCTGGCGAGGGACAGCGGCTGGGCCAGCTTGGGCCCGGCGACGACGGTCCCGCGCCCCTTTCGCCGCAGCCGCCCCTCCAGCACCAGCTCCCGCACGGCCTGCCGCACGGTCTCCCGGGCGACGTCGTAGCGCTCGGCGAGATCCCGCTCGGTGGGGATGACGCTGTCCTCCCCCAGTTCGTCCAGCAGCGCGGCGATCCGTGCCTTCACCGCGTAGTACTTGGGGATGCGCCCGTGCTCGGGAATGCCGGAGCGGACGGGTGCGCCGGGGGCCTGGTCGTTCGGGTAGTCCACGCAGGGATCGTCGCAGACGGGGTGGGTGTTGCCGGTACGGCCCCCGCTTCACTGCCGTCTGCGGGACAGCAGCAACGCGCCGCCGCAGACCACGAGGAGCGCGGCGGTGGCCGCGAGCAGCCCGTGGGCGAGGCCGGGTCCGGTCCGCGCCAGCTCGCGGGCCCGCTCCGCGGCGCCCTCCGGCCCCGCGGCGAACGGCAGGGAGGAGCCGGGTGTGGCGGCGGAGGTGGCGCCGGGGGTGGGGGTACCCGACGTGGCCGACGCGCTGCCGGACGGGCTGGGTCCGGCACTCGCCTGGGTACGACTCGGATCCGGCGAGGGCTCCGCACTCTCCTGGCCGATCCCGAACCGGTACGCGTTGGACTCCCCGACCCAGTCCCCGTCCGCACCCCGGCGCTGGACGACGGCGGCGTTGGCGGTGACCCGCTCGGACGGGGCGTTGGAGGGCAGCGCGAGCCTGACCTTGACGCTGACGGTCTTGCCCGGCGGTACGGCGAACCCGGGGAACCCGGCGCCGTCCAGCACGCCGACCAGCTCCTGCTCGTCGGTGCGCTCGAATTTCACCGGCCGGGGCTTTTGACCGTCGAAGAAGTCCAGCTGCGGCTGGTTCGGCTGCAGCGCGCGCTTGTCGTCGACGAGGACGATCACCGGGTGGATGTTGGTGCAGGTCTGGCGGGTGGTGTTGGTGAGGTCGATGTACCAGGTGCCGTATCCGCCGCCGGCCTCGTAGGAGCCGGGGCCACCCCGGATCCGGGCGGCCAGCGGGAAGGCCCGCGCGTCGGCGCCGACACAGGCGGGGTCCTCGGCGGCGCGCGCGGAGGCCGCCGACACGGGGACCGCCACGGTGAGGGCGGCGGCCGCGGCGAGGCAGAGGGGCAGGGATGTGCACAGTCGCATGAACACATGACCATGCCGCTCGTGCGGGGGCCGGTACGTCCGCCACGCCGGTGCGAGCGCGCGAGTCCCCGCCGTTGGCGTACAGGCCGGCGTGTCGTCCGCGGGTCCGTCGTGGCTGGTCGCGCCCACGCGGCGGAGCCGCATGTCGACGCGGCCCCGCGCCCCTGGGGAACTGCGGTGCCGCCGGCTTTCACGGCACCCGGCACCACCCGGCCGAAGCACAGGGCACCGTCACGCATCCCCGCGGCCGAACACCGGCGCCAGCAGCAACTGCGCAGCCCCCTCGGCCACCAGCCGCTCCCCTCGCGGGGCACACCGAACCGGCACCGGCTCGCCACCCGCCCCCTCCCGCCGGGCCAGCGCCTCCAGAACCTCCCCGACACCCCGCACAAACGCCTCCGGCGCGCCCGCGACGGTCCGCCCCCCGAGCAGCACCGCATCGATGTCCAGCAGCCCCACCAGATTCGCCGCCCCCACCCCCAGCACCCGCGCCGCCTGCCCGGACTCCCCCCGCGCCACGGCCGACAGGCACAGCACTTCCACGCACCCCCGGTTCCCGCACTCGCACAACGGCCCGTCCAGCTGGATCACCTGGTGCCCGAACTCCCCCGCCCCGGTCCGCGCCCCCCGATGCACCCGCCCGCCGATCACCAGCCCGGCACCGAGCCCGGTGCCGAGATGCAGGTACGCGAAAGAGCCGGAGCCGCCCTCACCCGCCACCGACAGCCCGAGCGCCGCCGCGTTCGTGTCCTTGTCCACCACCACCGGCACCCCCAACCGCTCCCCGAGCGCGTCCCGCAGCGGAAACCCGTCCCACTCGGGGAATCCGGTGACCCGGTGCAGCACCCCCCGCGCATGATCGAGCGGCCCCGGCAACGCCACCCCCACCCCGAGCACCGTCCCGGTCCGAGCCGGCCCCTCCTCGCCCCGGGACACGCTCGGGGACGCGCTCCCAGACAGGCCCGGAGACGACCCCGGAGACACCCCCAGGCCGTCCCGCACCGCCCCCTCCACCGCTTCCCCGACCACCGCCAGCACGGCCTGCGCCCCGGCTCCCAGATCGATCTCCGCGCGCCGCTCCCCCACCACGGCCCCGTCCAGATCGACCAGCACCACCCGCAGCTCGTCCCGGTCCAGATGCACCCCCACCGCATGCCCCGCCTCCGGCACCAGCCGCAGCACGGTCCGCGGCTTGCCCCCCGTCGACGCCCGCCGCCCGGCCTCCGCCGCGAGCCCCTCCTCCCGCAGCCGCGCGGTGATCTTGCTGACGGCCTGCGGGGTCAGTCCGGTCCGCTCGGCCAGTTCGAGCCGGCTGATGCCCTCCGCCCCGGCGTCCCGCAGCAGCCCCAGCACCAGCGCGGTGTTGTGCGACCGCACCGCACCCAGATTCGCGCCCGCCGGCCCGCCGCTGCCCGTCCCCGTCCTCGTCCTGTTCACGCCACCCATTCTCCCCACCACTTGCACTTTGGCAACAGCGTTGCGAAAGTGGAGCCCATGACAGGACCCACCCCTGACCCCATGACCGCCGCTCCCCCGCTCCGCGTCGGCCTCATCGGCTACGGCCTCGCCGGCTCCGTCTTCCACGCCCCGCTGATCGCCGCCACCGAGGGCCTCGCCCTGGACACCGTGGTCACCTCCAGCCCCGAGCGGCAGGAGCAGGCCCGGTCCGAGTTCCCGGACGTCCGCACGGCCGCCAGCCCCGAGGAGCTGTTCGAGCGCGCCGGCGACCTGGACCTGATCGTCATCGCATCGCCGAACAGGACGCACGTCCCGCTGGCCACCACCGCCCTCAAGGCCGGCCTGCCGGTCGTCGTCGACAAGCCGGTCGCCGGCACCGCGGCCGAGGCCCGCGACCTCGCCGACCTCGCCGAGGAGCGCGGCCTGCTGCTGTCCGTCTTCCAGAACCGCCGCTGGGACAACGACTTCCTGACCCTCCGCAAGCTGCTCCAGGACGGCGCACTCGGCGACGTCTGGCGCTTCGAGTCCCGCTTCGAGCGCTGGCGCCCGACGCCCAAGGGCGGCTGGCGCGAGTCCGGCGACCCGGCAGAGATCGGAGGTCTGCTCTACGACCTCGGCAGCCATGTCGTCGACCAGGCCCTGGTCCTGTTCGGCCCGGTCACCGAGGTGTACGCCGAGTCGGTGGTCCGCCGCCCCGGTGCCGAGACCGACGACGACACCTTCATCGCCCTCACGCACGCCAACGGCGTCCGCTCCCACCTCTACGTCTCCGCGACGGCCGCCCAACTCGGCCCCCGCTTCCGGGTGCTGGGCTCGCGGGCGGGCTATGTGAAGTACGGCCTGGACCCGCAGGAGGGCGCCCTGCGCGAAGGCCTGCGACCGGGCCCGGCCTGGGGTGGCGAACCCGAGTCGCTGTGGGGCCGTGTCGGCGCCGGTGAGTCCCCGCTGACCGGCGGCGGCACCGCCGTACCGACCCTGCCCGGCGACTACCCCGCCTACTACGCGGCCGTGGCCCAGGCCCTGCGCGGCGCCGGCCCCAACCCGGTGACCGCCCTGGAGGCGGCCGCCGCCCTCGACGTACTGGAAGCGGCCCGCCGGTCCGCCCGGGACAAGGTGACGGTGACCCTCTGATGCCGCACCAGCAGCACCATCCGCAGATCACGCCCAGGACCACCCCCGAACTCACCCCGTCCGTCGAGGAACTGGAGGCGCAGGAACGCCGCCTGGTCTTCCGGCAGTTCACCCACGACGACGCGTGGGCCCTCGGGTCGCTCCTGGTCGAGCTGGCCCGGGAGAGCCAGGCTCCGGTCGCCATCGACATCCACCGCGCCGGCCAGCAGCTCTTCCACGCGGCCCTGCCGGGCTCCACCCCGGACAACGACGCCTGGATCGCCCGCAAGCGCCGGGTGGTGGAGCGCTACGGCGCCTCCTCCTACCTGGTCGGCGCCCGCTTCCGCGCCAAGGGCACGACGTTCGAGGACTCCTCCCGCCTGGACCCCGACACCTACGCGGCCCACGGCGGCTCGTTCCCGATCCACGTCGAGAACGTGGGCGTCATCGGCACGGTGACGGTGTCCGGCCTGCCCCAGCTCCAGGACCACAGGTTCGTCGTGGCGGCGCTGGAGCAGTTCCTGGAGAGCTGACCGGGGATTACCTCAGGGCACCCTGCGGTTGGCACTGGTGTCACATCCGTCACGGCACCGCCCAGCGACCGGAGGAAGCCAGGCCCATGAGCGACACCCGGAACCTTCTCAAGGCGTCCGTCGGCCGGTACGGCATCTGGAGCCACGGCCTGCGCGACGAGGACCCGTCCCGCCGCGCCGAGATCGGCGAGGCCGCCGCCGAGCTGGAAGAACTCGGCTACGGCGCCGTCTGGCTGGGCGGCAGCAGCGCCGCCCGGCACGCCGTCCCCCTGCTGGAGACGACGTCGGCGCTCGCCGTCGGCACCAGCATCCAGAGCATCTGGCAGTACGAGGCCGCCGAGAGCGCCGCGGCCTTCGCCGAGGTCGAGGCGGCCCGCCCCGGCCGCTTCGTCCTGGGCCTCGGCATCAGCCACGCCAAGCTCCACGACCAGTACCGCCGCCCGTACTCGGCCCTGGTCGCCTACCTCGACGCCCTGGACGCGGCCGGGGTGCCGGCGAACCGCCGGGTGCTGGCCGCCCTCGGCCCCAAGACCCTCGGCCTCGCCGGAACCCGCGCGGCCGGCGCGATCCCGTATCTGGTCACCCCCGAGCACACGGCCCAGGCCCGCGAGATCCTCGGCGACACCGCGCTGCTGGCCCCGGAGTTCAAGGTCGTCCTGGAGACCGACCCGGGCAAGGCCCGCGCCGCGGCCCGCGACACCCTCGCCCTCTACCTCGCCCTCCCCAACTACACCAACACCTGGCTGCGTCTCGGCTTCACCGAGGACGACTTCAAGGACGGCGGCAGCGACCGCCTCGTCGACACCTTCTTCGCCTGGGGCGACGAGACGAAGATCCGCTCCCGCATCGACGCCTTCCACGAGGCGGGCGCCGACCACGTGGCGCTCCAGGTGATCGACAACGGTTCCCGGAAGGGTCTGCCGCGGGAGGCGTGGAGGAGGCTCGCTTCGCTACTGGGGTGAGCGCAGACGCCTCAGGAGTCCTTCAGCTCCTGCCGCTGCCGGCCCAGCCCAGCGATCTCCAGCTCGACCACATCACCGGCCCGCAGGTACGGCTTGGGCTCGGGCTGCCCCATGGCCACCCCCGCCGGCGTCCCCGTGTTGATGACGTCCCCGGGGTAGAGGGTCATGAACTGGCTGACGTACCGCACGACCTCCCCCACGGGGAAGATCTGCTCGGCCGTCGTACCGTCCTGTTTCAGCTCCCCGTTGACCCACAGCTTCAGCGAGAGCCGCTGCGGATCCGGGACCTCGTCCGCCGTCACCAGCCACGGCCCCAGCGGATTGAACGTCTCGCAGTTCTTCCCCTTGTCCCAGGTCCCGCCCCGCTCGATCTGGAACTCCCGCTCGGAGACGTCATGGGCGACCGCGTACCCCGCGACATGCGCGAGCGCCTCCTCGGCCGACTCCACATAGCGGGCCGTACGCCCGATGACGACGGCCAGCTCCACCTCCCAGTCGGTCTTCACCGATCCCCGCGGCACGAGCACGGTGTCGTCGGGACCGACCACCGTGTCCGGCGCCTTGAAGAAGACCACCGGCTCGGCGGGCGGCTCGGCGCCCGTCTCGCGGGCGTGGTCGTAGTAGTTGAGCCCGATGCACACGATCTTGCCGATGCGGCCGAGCGGCGGCCCGATCCGCAGCCCCGTCGCGTCCAGCGCGGGCAGCTCACCGGCCTCGGCGGCGGCCCGTACCCGGCCGAGCGCGGCCTCGTCGGCGAGGAGCGCGCCGTCGATGTCGTCCACGATGCCCGACAGATCCCGGAGGGTCCCCTCGGCGTCGAGCAGCGCGGGCCGCTCAGCCCCTGCCGTACCGACTCGCAGCAGCTTCATGGTCACAATCTCCCTCGATCGCGGACGCCCGGACCGATGGGTGCAGCCATCGGAGGACTGGTCGATCCTCCAATCGCGCAGTCCACTCCGCAAGACCCTGTTCACGTACTGGACCGTAACCACGCCGCCTACTGATAAAGGGCGGCCCGCTCCACCGCACTCCAAGCCGTGCTGGTGACGACGTACAACGCGGCGGCGAGCGGTACGACGGCCACGGTGACGAGCGTGAAGAAGGACATGAACGGCATGACCTTGTTGACCGCACCGAGCCCCGGCACCTGCTCCCCGCCCCCGGCACTCATCACGCCCGAATCATCCGCCATCATCCGCTTGGTGCCCCGGTAGTTGAAGACGGCGACGGCCGCGACGAGCGCGAAGAGACCGAGGTACACCAGCCCCGCGCCACCGAACATCCCGCCGTCGCCGAGCGCGTCGGCCCACTTCCCGCCGAGCGGCGCCGCGAGCAACCGGTGGCCGAGCAGCCCATTGCTCTCGCCACCGATCGTGGAGCTGGAGAAGAGGTGGTAGAGGAGGAAGAAGGCGGGCAGCTGGAGCAGGCTGGGCAGGCAGCCGGAGAGCGGGGAGACTTGTTCCTCGGCGTGCAGTTCGAGCACCGCCTTCTGCAGCAGCTGCGGATCCTTGGCGTGCTTCTTGCGCAGCTCGGCGATCCTCGGCTGCAGTGCGGCGCGGGCGCGCCGGCCGCGGGCGGCGGCGCGGGACAGGGGGTGGACGAGGAGTCGTACGAGCGCGGTGAACAGGACGATCGCGGCGGCGGCCGCGGAGGCGTGGAAGAGCGGCTGGAGCAGGTCGGCGAGATGCTCGACCAGGTGGGCGAAGGCGGAGAAGACGGACATGGATGAGCCCTCCGGGGGTCTCGTCGTGCCGGAAATGGGGGAGAACACGGCATGACGACCCGCGCGGGGTCACGCGTACAGGAGAAGTGAGACGTGCCCTACGCGGCGGTCGCCGGGAGGGCGTGCCCGGGTGCCCTGGGCCGGCGCCGGCCGGGCGCGTCGGGATCGCGTTGCGGCAGGAAGGCCGTACGCCGGGCCCGGTCGCGGATCGCCGTACGCACCCGGGTGGGCGGGACGGCGGGCGCGGAGCGGGCGGCGATCAGCGCGCAGGCGGCGAAGGCGGCCCCGGCCGCCGTGGTCGCGGCGAGCGCCACGGTCGCGGAGAGGTTGCCGGTGTCGAGCAGCATGACCGGCAGCAGCAGGAGCAGCAGCGGGAAGAGCGCACGCGACCGCGCGAGTCTGCGGACCATTCGGCTGCCCTCCCCACGGTCACAACCGCCAACGTTTCCCTGCCCTTTATACCTGAGCAGCCAGAACAGCTCCTACAGCGGGCGGAGATGACCGAAATCCGCTCGCGTTGCCACGCCCCCGACGGACAATGTGGGGGGCGGAGCCGACCGTCCCGCCGACATCACCCGCCGCACCCGAAGGGCCCCTACGTGCCTCGCACTCCCACCTGCGTCCTGACCGACACGGCTCCCGCGCAGGTCCGGGAGGGACATGCGGTGGACCGGTTCGTCGAGATCGGCTCGTTCACCAAGGTGCTCACCGGTACAGTGCTCATGCGCATGGCCGCCGCGGGCCTGCTCGACGTCGACGACCCCGTCGAACGCTGGCTCCCCGCCGCCCCGTCCACCGGCATCACGCTGCGGCACCTGGCCGAGCACACGTCCGGGCTGCCCCGCCTCCCACCCGGCACCGCGGGACGCGATCCGTACGCCGCGTTCGACGCCGACGCCCTGCGCCGGCTGCTCGGCCGGCTGGACCGGGTCGTGGTCCGGCCGCCGGGACAGCAGGAGGAGTACTCCAATCTCGGGTACGCCGTGCTGGGCGCGGCACTGGTCGGCGCGGCCGGTACGGCGTACGAGGAGCTGCTCGCCGAGCACGTCCTGCGGCCGCTGGACGTCCATGAGGTGAGCGCGCGTCCCGACCCGGGCCGGCGCCTGCTGGCTCCCGGGTTCCTCGGCAGGGACCGCAGGCCCTGGACCATGGACGGGGCGATCCTTCCGGCGGGCGGCCTGTGGGCCACGCCGCGCGCGGTCGCCGATCTGCTCGTCCGGCTGGTGATCGAGCGCCGGCTGGGCGATCCGGCCCCCTCGTGGCAGACGGCCGGCCCGCTGCTCTGGCACAACGGCGCGACCCGCCACGCCTCCGTCTTCGCCGGGGCGATGGCGGACGGCCGGTGGGTGGTCGTCCACCGGCTGGGCGGCGGTTCGGACGCGACCGACCGGGCCGGCATCGACCTGCTCAGGGGCGACAAGGCCTCCTGACAGCAGGCCCCCTGGCAGTAGGCCTCCTGAAAGGAGGCAGTGGGCCTCCTGAAAGCCGGAGGAAACCTGCGATCAGGCGGGTTCCGTCTCCAGCGGCTCCAGCAACCGCTTCGGCTTCAGCAGGGCCCTGCTGACCGGGTCCGCCGGGTCCCGGTCGAGGCCGGGCCCCGGTGCCATGACGACGTCCTCGACCGGGACGCCGGTCCGGCAGGCGGGACATTCGCCGTACGGACCGAGTTCGGTGCCGCAGTCCGCGTGCCGGAAGTACCGCAGCTGGGTCTCGGTGAAGTGCTCGCGCCCCCACAGGCCGAGGGCGCGCAGGGTGGGCCACAGGGCGATGCCGCGCTCGGTGAGGACGTACTCGTCGCGCGGCGGCGACTGCTGGTAGCGGCGCTTTTCGAGGATGCCCTCGGCGGTCAGGGTCTGCAGCCGGGCGGCCAGGACGGCGCGCGGGATGCCGAGGTGGACCAGGAAGTCGTTGTAGCGCCGCACGCCATACAGCGCGTCCCGGACGACGAGCAGCGTCCAGCGCTCGCCGACGATCTCGAGCGCGCGGGCGATCGAGCACTCCTGTGTCGCGTAGTCCTTGCCCAGTGCCATGCCGTCCACTCTAGCCACTTTCCGACACGTTGGTTCGTTCACCGAACTGACCGTGCTACCGTGGCGGAGTCAGGTCAGTTCAATGAACGAACCATGCGCGAACGAACCATGCGCGAAGGACAGGACCACGCCATGACCGGGCTCGACTCCGCCACCACCCCCGCCGCCACGGCCGCACCCGGCACCACCTCCCGGGACGCCCGCGCACGCCCCCGTGCCACCCTCGCCCTGACCAGCGCGGCCACCGCCGTGGCGCTGATGACGTACACGGCCCCGATGGTCACGCTGCCGGACACGGCGGCCGCCCTGCACACCCCGCTCTCCGGCCAGGCCTGGCTGCTGAACGGCACCCCGCTCGGCCTCGCCGCCCTGCTCCTGGTGGCCGGCAGCCTCGCCGACGACTACGGCCGCCGCCGGATCTTCCTCGGCGGCACCCTGGCCCTCGGCCTCACCACCGCCCTCGGCGCCTTCACGACGTCGACCTGGCAGTTCACCCTCGCCCGCATCGCCCAGGGAGCGGCGAGCGCGGCGATCCTGGCGAGCAGCCTCGGCCTGCTGGTGGCGGCCTTCCCCTCGCCGCGCGGCCGGCTGCACGCGACCGGTGTGTGGGGCGCGTTCGTCAGCGGCGGCATCGCGGTGGGCCCGCTGGTCGCGGGCGCGCTGCCGACCTGGCGGATCGCGTACGGCGTCCTGGGCGCCGCCGCCGTTCTCGTGGCCGCGCTGGGCACCCGTACGCTGACCGAGTCCCGCGCCCCGCGCGGCGGCCGGCCGGACGTCCTCGGCGCCCTGACCTTCGGCCTGGCCCTGGTCGCCCTGGTCGCCGCCCTGACCCTGGGCCGCGACGGCTGGCTCCGGACACCGGTAGGACTGCTGCTGGGGGTGGCCGTCCTCCTGATCGCGGTCTTCGCCGCGGTGGAACACCGGACCGCCATCCCCATGATCGACCTCGGTCTGCTGCGCCGCCCCCGCTTCCTGGCCTCCTCGGCCGGCGGTCTGTTCACCGGCCTCGCGGTGATCGGCATGTTCAGCTTCCTGCCGGCCCTGCTCCAGCAGACGCTCCGGCTGTCCGCCATGGAAACGGCCTGGCTGTTCCTGCTCTGGTCCGGCCTGAGCTTCGCGGTCGCCCTCCAGGTCAAGCACCTGGTCGGCCGGATCGCCCCGCGCGCACAGCTGGCCGTCGGCTTCACCCTGCACACCATCGCCGTACTGACCATGCTCGGCGCGCTCGCCTCCGGCTCCTGGACACGTCTCCTGCCCGGCCTGATCATCGGCGGGGTGGGCAGCGGCCTGCTCAACGGCGCGCTGCCGCTGCTGGCCGTCGAGTCGGTCCCGCGCGAACGCGCCGCGATGGGCTCCGGCGCCCAGCAGACCTTCCGCTACATCGGCTCCTGCGCCGGTGTGGCCCTGACCATCGCCCTCGCCACGTCGACCGGAAACCTGGCGCATGGCGCGAACCTCGCCCTGCTGGTGTCGGCGGGGCTGGCGGCGGTGGGCGCGGTGAGTGTGGTGGTGCTGCGGGAGCGGGGGTAGCCGGTCAGCGGGGCCGCATGGAGACCAGCTTGCCCCAGACGGCCATCCGGTAGCGCGAGGTGAACTCGGGGGTGCACGTGGTCAGGGTGATGTAGTAACCGGGCCCGGAGTACCCGTAAGCGGGCCGGACGAGGGAGCGCGGGATCGGCCGGACGACCCCCGAGTCGGTCGCCGAGGTCTGCGGAAGGATCTGGTCGACGTCGTACGTGTACGTCGCGGTCCGCGTCTCCACCTCGATGTCGTCCCCGCGCCGCAGCCGGGGCAGGTACCGGAAGGGCTCGCCGTGTGTGTTCCGGTGCCCGGCGAGCGCGAAGTTGCCTGCCTGGCCCGGCTGCCCGGTCCCCCGGTAATGGCCGACGTACCCCTTGTTGAGGACGTCGGCCTTGCTCACACCCTCGGCGACGGGAACGCGCAGCCCCAGTCTGGGGATGGTGAGGACGGCGTACGCCTGGGAGGTGCGGGGCAGGACGACGGGGGTGTACGACCGCCGCGGCGCACGGGAGTCGGTGCTCCCTGGCGCCGCTACGGGGGCCGAGGGCGACGAAGAGGCCGTGGGCGAGGCGGGGGCGCGACCGGTGTCCGTACCGGCACCCCACTCCCGCTCCAGCGCCTCCACCTTGCGCTCGGTCCCGCGCCGGGCCTCCCGGTTGGTCCACCACAGCTGGTGCACGACCAGCAGCATGAGCAGCACGCCGACGGTGACGAGCACCTCGCCCCCGCCCCACAGCACACGCCGCCGCCGGGCACGCCTGCGCCGATCACTGTGCCGTACGACCCGCACCCGCACCCGCACGCCTGACGCCGCAAGCATCCGCACCCACCTCCACGGGAGCCGCCCGCAGGGTAGGCGCAGCGCGCACAACTGGCCATAGCCCGGCCTTCCTCAACGGGTTTTAGAAAGTACTGCCAGAACCCTCGACAACCCCACCCGCCACCCCCGATGCTTCCTGCTGCCGAAGCCGCAACGAAGAGCAATGGAGGTGCGGAGCACCCATGATCCGACGCAGAACACTCTTGGCCGCGGCGGGCGGCGGCCTCCTGGGCACCGCCCTGGCGACCGGCACGGCGAGGGCCGACGCGACGATAGCCGTGAACCCGTCCTCCACCTACGGCACTTGGGAGGGCTGGGGCACCTCACTGGCTTGGTGGGCGAACGTCTTCGGCGCACGCGACGACTTCGCGGACATCTTCTTCACCGCGAAGACGACGACGTACAACGGCACGGCGCTCCCCGGCCTGGGCCTGAACATCGCCCGCTACAACCTGGGCGCGTGCAGCTGGAACAGCGTGGGCGGCGAGTCGATGGTCGCCTCCCCCGACATCCCGTCCTTCAAGCAGATCGAGGGCTACTGGCAGGACTGGACGAACGAGGACCCCACGTCGTCGTCCTGGAAGTGGACGGCGGACGCCACTCAGCGCGCCATGCTGCAGAAGGCGACCCGGCGAGGCGCGATCAGCGAACTCTTCGCCAACTCCCCCATGTGGTGGATGTGTTCCAACCACAACCCCTCGGGCGCATCGGACGGCGGCAACAACCTCCAGTCCTGGAACTACCGCCAGCACGCCTCCCACCTGGCGGCGGTGGCCCTGCACGCGAAACAGAACTGGGGCGTCACCTTCACCACGGTGGAGGCCTTCAACGAGCCGTCGTCCTCCTGGTGGACGGCGACGGGCACCCAGGAGGGCTGCCACAGCGACGCGACCGTCCAGTCGGCCGTACTGCCGTACCTGCGCGGCGAGTTGAACAAGCGAGGCCTGGCGTCGGTGAAGATCTCGGCATCGGACGAAACGAGCTACGACCTGGCCCGCACCACCTGGAGCTCCTTCTCCTCGACGACGAAGGGATACGTGGACCGGGTCAACGTCCACGGCTACCAGGGCTCCGGCGGCCGCCGCGACCTCCTCTACACAGACGTGGTGACAACGGCCGGCAAGGCCCTGTGGAACTCCGAAACGGGAGACAGCGACGCCACGGGCCTCACCCTGGCCGGCAATCTCCTCTACGACTTCCGCTGGCTGCACCCGACGGCGTGGGTGTACTGGCAGGTGATGGACCCGAGCGCGGGCTGGGCGACGATCGCGTACGACGCGACCACCCTGCAACCATGCGCAATACAAACGAAGTACTACGTACTGTCCCAATTCACCCGCCACATCCGCCCGGGGATGACGATCCTGGACACGGGGGTGAGCTACGCGGCGGCGGCCCTGGACAAGCAGGCAAAACGCCTGGTGATAGTGGCGGCGAACACCTCCTCATCGCCCCAGACCCTGACCTTCGACCTCTCCCGCTTCTCCGCGGTGACCGGCGGCACAGGCGGCTTGGTCCCCCGCTGGAACACGGTGACGACGGGCGGCTCGGACCTCTACACAGCGCACTCGGACACCTACCTGTCGGGCAGGTCGGTGTCGGCGCGCTTCGCGGCGAAGTCGGTCCAGACCTTGCAGGTGGACGGGGTGACGGCGTAGGCGGGGCATCGAGGAGACGAGGGCTGGACAGCACCCTGACCAGTACTTACGCCGCTCCTCCGCCACTCGGCAGTACGGTGTCCCCCATGCGCCCCGACACGCCTGCCGAGAACGTCGACCACACCGCCGAAGCGGCACGCCTGGAGCGGACCGCCGGACTGTACCCCGAGGACGCCGAGGCCCTGCTTCTGCGGGCGGCAGCCCACCTCGAACTCTCCGGCGACCGCCCCGCGGCCACCACCCTCTACGACCGCCTGCTGTCTTCTTCGGACGGCCTGGACAACCCCACCCTCGTACGAGCCCTCAAGGCCTCGAACCTCTGGGAGTACGGCCACGAGGCGGAGGCAAGGGCGATCATCGAGGGCATCCGGCTGGCCGCCCCCCGCGACCCGGCCCCCTGGGTGATCATCGCCGAGTCCCTGGAGTCCCACGACGAACTGGAGACGGCGGCGGAAACCTTCACGGAGGGAGCGCGCCTGCTCCTGCCGGAGGGAACGGACCCCACCCCCTCCACCCACCCCCTCCTCTACGGCCGCCACCGCGTCCGCCGCATGCTGGGCCTGCCGCACGACGACTGGGACACCCTGGCGGACACGCTCCACACGTCCCCCGTGTCGCTGGACGAACTCCACGACCCGAAACGCGTCTGGTCCCTGGGCTCGAACAACCCGGCAGAACTGGCGGCGGAAATCTCCCGCCTACGAGCCGAACTGGGCGCCTACCGAGAGGCCCTCTCCCGCCCCTTCCCGGTAGCGATCCTCCACTGGCCGGCGCCGGAGCTGACGGAACTCCTCTCGGCCTACCCGACCCTCGCCACGGAGTACCCGTCCCACGACACCCACCTCTCGACCATAGAGTCGTCGCTGCGCGAGCTGTCCTCTTCAGGCACCGCCAACCTGGGCATCGTGACGGGCACGGTCCCTTCGTACGAGGCCTTCGCGGCATCGGAGGGCTCGTCACCGTCCGACGCCACCTTGCTCCCGCAGTACGCGACGACACTGGCAGCGCGGGGGAGGGCGGTGGCTTGGCCGCCGCAGCGGGGGGCGGAGTGTTGGTGTGGGGTGGGGCGCATTTACGGCGACTGCCACGGCACGACTGCCTGACACACACAGCCAAACCCGAGACCGCAGACCGCCGCCCTCGCCCGGCGTACGCGCACTCAGCCCCGCCCCACTGCGCAGCCAACCCGGGGCCACCTCACCTGGTCCGCCCGCTTCCGGGCCGCTCGCTCGCTTCTTCCCCGTGCTGGAGCGGGCCGGGTCAGGGGTGGCCCGCAGGGCCATCGGCGTAGGCCGACGCGGAACGCAGCGCAGCGGAGTGAAGCGCCCTTGACGCGGCCTGCGGAAGCACGACAATGCCGAGAAGCGGGCGGCCCCGCAGCGCCGGGGGCCATGCCCGTCAGCCTCCCGTGCGGCTACCCTCTGCGGTGTGTCCGAAGTTCCAGCGTGGGAAGCGCCAGAGGGTTCCTGGGCCTCGTCCGCAGCACGCCGCCGCAATATGCAAGCCATCCGAAGCCGTGACACAAAGCCCGAATGGCTGATCCGGCGGCTTGTTCACGCGCAAGGCCTGCGCTATCGCGTGGCTGCCCGACCCTTGCCTGATCTTCGCCGGACAGCAGACATGGTTTTCCGTCCGGCGAAGGTGGCTGTATTCATCGACGGCTGCTACTGGCACGGCTGCCCGGAGCACTACGTCCCGCCGAAAACCAACTCCGGATATTGGTCGAAAAAGGTCCTCCGGAACGTGGAGCGAGACCGTGACACCGATCAACGCCTCAAGCAAGCAGGGTGGCTTGTGCTCCGCTTTTGGGAGCACGAACCATCAGCCGCCTGTGCGCAGAAGATCGCTACGGCGGTGAACCGCCGACGTCGCATTAACACGCGCCCCGACTGACACCGGCAAAGCCATCTGTTCTTGCTGGGGCAGTTCTACAACAGAGTCGCCGGTGTCCGGCTCGTAGTCACGAAGAAGCTCATCACGACATTCCGGCCGTAGAACCGCAGCGATGGCACGCCCGACTGCTTCAGCAACAGGAGGCGGGAAGGCGTTCCCTACTTGCCGGTACTGTGCGGTCTTCCTCCCCTGGAATTTCCAGCCCGCCGGGAATCCCTGGATGATCGCGGCTTGTTCCACAGTGAGCATGGGGCCAGCAGGGCGGAAAAGATCCCGCTCTGGGTCACACTTCTCGGGATCGTTGGCAATTCCCATGCCGTCGACACCTAGGGCTTCCCATGCACGTTTAGCCCTGGTCGGCCCGAGGTCGGCACCGCCGTGCTTCTTCGACCCGCCGACCAGGGTCGGAGCGATACCCCTGCCCTGCGCAACTGCCCCAGAAGCCTTCTCCAGCCAATCCTGGAAAACGTCCCTCCCGGTACGCTCGCCCGGCTTCGCCCGCTCTCCGTACTTGTTTTTCGTCCAATATTTTTGGCAGCGCGCTTCCATACTGACCGCAAGCTCGTCGACTACCGTCGCCTGCTTGCCCTTAATCTTGGAAGGCCACAAAAATTCAACATCGGACTTGTTCAGCACATCTTGACGAATAACGACCAAGATGGCCCGGGGGCGCAGCTGAGGAACACCGAAGTTACTTGCGTCGATCCGGCGCCAGACCTTCCGCATGACGCGGTCCTGCTTCTCGGCCGACCAACTCTTCTTGATTTCCGGAACCGCATAACCGAGGTCCCGAAGTTCGCCGAGGATATCTCTGCGGTAGTCAATGAAGACCTCCGGCGGCTCCAGAATACCCCGGACGTTCTCAATCATGACCGCCTCCGGCATAAGCTCGTCAATAATTCTCAGAGCATCCGGAAAGAGATCCCGCTCGTCATCCTTCCCCAGCCGCTTACCCGCCAACGAGAAAGGGGGGCACGGCACTCCACCTGCCAGCAAGTGAAGCTTCTCTCTTTCAATGCCAGGGTTTTCAATTCCTCCTGGCTTAAGGAATTCTCGCACGTCCATGGACTTGAGGTCCCCGGCACGTTCCTCGCTCCACCCCGGCCAGCCGCCCACGTTCGCCCGCAAAGTGTCCACTGCGTGCGGATCCCACTCCACGAGAGCCAGGTGGTCGAACCCCGCGTTATGCAGCCCAACGGCTTGTCCGCCCGCACCGGCACAGATCTCAACCGAGGTCAGTGGCCGGTCGAACTGCGGACGCTCACGACCGCTGGCGCTCATAGCGTTCCTTCCAGGAGTGACTCAAAACTGATGTCAAGTGTCCCAGAGGCCATGATCATGTGCTGGCTCTTGAGCACTCGACACCCACGAGTCTCCCACTGTCTCAGTCCTGGCCATCGACGGGGCCAGGGCTGAGGTCACAGAAACACTTCGCTTCCTTGTGATCCCACTCACCAGGCTTCTCGGCGAGCGGTTCGCGCCCCACGTTGCTTGAGTAGCTGCCGCGAAGAGTTCATCACACAGGCGAACGCCGCGCCGATGGGCCATCAGCACGGCGCTGTCCGAGGTGGCAACCCGCGCTACACACCTCCTATGTGCCGCAGCAGCGCCTCGATGTCGCCGGGCGCCAGCCCGGCCGCTACGGAGGGCTCTTCCTCCAGATCCGCCAGTTGCTGAACTGTCGGGTCATCGAGGATTTTGCCCATGAATTCGAGCTTCTGGTCCAGCCGTATCTCGACCACTTCGTCAATCGTGTCGCGCGCAGCGATCACGGTGACCCTCGTCTCCGTATCGGGGGCAAGGCCCAGCCGGTGGATTCGGTCGAGGCTCTGGAGGTAGCGGCCGGCCATGAAATCCCGGTCCACGTAGACGGCGTCGTGGCATACGTGATGCAGGCTGATGCCCTCACCCAGGGTCGCCGGGTTGGAGATCAGCACCATGCAACCGGGGTCCTCACGGAAGCGGCGCAGCTGCTCCTCCCGATCAGGCGTACCGCCGTACACCACAGCCGGGCTGTACTTCTCCAGCATGTGCGCCAAGGTGGTCAAGCTGCGCACGAAGGTCGTCCAGACCAGCGTCTTGCGGCCCTGCGCAGCGTTCTCGGCGACGATCGCCAGCGCTTCTTTGTACTTCGGCGACAGCTCGTAGTCCGGAAGGTTCTGCATCAGCGAATACAGCGAGCTGCCGGCCGGGATCTCCAGCGGAGGCAACTGGTAGGCCAGCGGCTCGTACTTGGTAGCGCCCTCCAGCAGCAGCGCTGGGCTGGTCGCCGCCATCAGCAGACGCAGCGCCGTCTTCCCGAGCGCGCTGAGGTCGTCGCGCGCGGTGCCGTTCGTGATGCCACCCACGAGAGAGCTGTAGATCTCGGCATGCAGATCCGGCATGTCGACGTAGCGCATCCGCAGGGTCATCGGTGGCAGGCCGAGTTCCTGCTTGGTCGTCCGGGTGAACAACGGCCGCAGGACGGTGCTCGCGTAGGCGAGGTCCCCGCCGGCCACCGCACGGGTAACCGCCCGCTGACCGTGGCCCGGCCAGACGAAGCCCAGGAGGTTCTCCAGGTCCTTGGAGCCGTTCGGGGCCGGCGTCCCGGTGAGGATCAGCCGACGTTTCGCGAGCGGGCCCAACGCCATGCACGCAGCGCCGTAGGTGCCGCGGGCACCGAGCTTCATTCGGTGGGCCTCGTCGAGGATGATCATCGAGGGGGCTGACTTCAGCCAGTTCGCGAGCAGGGGCAGCGAGCGGTCCAGCCGTTCGTAGTTGACGATGAGGACTTCGGCCCACTCGTCCAGGGAGCCGTCCAGCACGTGGGTACGCAGCGGGTAGGTGAAGCAGACGGCGGTCTCGTAACGCCAGGACTCGTAGGCGGACTTGGGGCAGACCACCAGCAGCCGGCTGGCAGCTCCCTGGGCCCGCTGCGCGGCGTACACGGCGAGCGCAACACGGGTCTTGCCAGCGCCCGGGACACTGAAGTTCGCCCCATGGCCGAGCGACAGCAGTTTGGCGACGTCCCGGCGCTGGAAGGTGTTGAGGTCTTCCTTCCAGGTGTCTCCGAGCATGTCCAGCACATCGCCAGCGGCGACCTCCGGAGGTGCGCCGGAGCCGGCCAGCCTCTCCTCGACGAGCCTGGCGTCCTTGACCACACCGGACACGAGGTCCAGAAGTTCCGGGGCCCATACGACACCCGCAGGGTCCGGCCAGCTGCTGAGGACAGCCAAGTTCGCGAGGAGGTCATCCAGCACGACTGAGGCGGAGAGCGAGCCAAGCTGGCCGCCGGTGCGGAACCGGGCAGCCAGCTCAACGAGGTCCTGCCGGTACTGGTCAGTGGTCCGCAGGACCACTCGGGTACGCGAGTCGTCAAACCCCAGATGCAGGGAGGCCTCCGTCACCGGGTGCCCTCCGCGGTTGCGGCGGCGAGGAGCCAGGAGACACCGTCGCCGGGGTTCGGGAACCCGCGCCCGGCCTGTTGGGCAAGCTTGCGCAGACTTCCCCGGAGCTTGAGCACAGCCTCGTCGAACGCCTCCTCGTCCAGGCTGTTCGAAGTGCGGGCCTGGACCAGCTCAAGGACGCACTGGTCGATGTTGGCGCAGGCATCCGCGAGCCGAGCCGGCGCGAGCTGCTTGCGCTTGCGGAGCCGGCCATCGCGGCCAGCGGTCTCAATCGCCCGGTCGAAGGCGTCCCTGGCCTGGTCGATGAGCGCCTGAGCCGAGGCCTTTTCAGTGTCGGGCAATCCCGCCGCCGTATTACGGACGGTGGCCGCCGCCCGGAGGATACGGTCGTTCAGCGCACGGGCCGCCGACACGGCCGACGAGGCCGCCGGCACCTCCAGGCCCAGCCCGGGGATGGACACCGACTCCGGCTGAGCTGCCGTCCCGCTGTCCGCCAGTTCCATCGGCAGAGCCTTCTCCAGATACCCCTCCTTCAGGAACGTCTCGTCGATGAGACGCACGTCCGTCTTCGAGAAGTTCAGCAGGATCGCCGCCAGACGCCGCTCCTTGATGATTTCGGCCTGGTCCCGATCCAGGTTCTCCAACTTCGTGTAGAGACGCTGGAGTTCCTTCAGGCGCTCCTGCGCCCCTTCCCAGTCAACCAGCCTCAGCGCGACGCCCCCGCCGCTCGCGCTGCGGTCGTTCAACTCCTTGATCGTGCTGAGGATCCACCGCTCCTGGTGGTACGTCGCCGTCCGGATCCGGAACTCCTTGGCGATCTGCTCGGGCGTCCGGCCCAGCGCCGCCTGCTCCTCCATGGCGATCAGCCGGTTGATGTACGAGTAGTCGCGCCGCTGGTCCTGGCGGAGCTGAAGTGCCAGCTCGACGGCGTCGATGTCGGCCTGCGTGAACGACGCGGGCAGGACGCCCACCCTCATCGACAGCTTGCGCAGCTCCCGCAGGGCGACGGCGCGCGTGTTGCCGTTCACCAGTACGCCGTGGTGGGTGACCAAGCCGGGGTCGTTCTGGCCGAACTTTTCCAGGTCCTCCTTCAGCTTGTCGAAGTCCGGGTCCCTCAGCTCCGGGTCGGAGGGCTTGGCCTGAAGCAGGCTGCGCAAGTACTCCTGACCAGCCTCCCCGAAGGGGTCCTCGTCCAGGTTCCGGTCCTGGTCCGGCTTGTGGGTGCGCTGGGCGCGGATCCGGTGCGTACCCGGGTTGAGGTAGAGGTCGTTCAACGGGAGGTCGATGACATCGACGTGGATCTGCTGCCCGTTCCAGTCGACCGTAACGGTCTCCCGGGTTCCTCCGGCGGCCCTCACCTCCTCCAGCCTCTTCTTGATCAGCTCGCTGAACTGTTCCGCCCGCGGCGGCGGCGGGAACTCCCGCATCATGTCTTCCCCGTCCCTTCTGTCGCCGGTCCTGTCAGCTTCCGTTGCCGGTCATCGGTCAGTCGGCCATGTCGTCGATGGCCTGCGCCACCGCGGCACGCGACTCCTGAGGCAGCGTCCGGTAGATGCCCCAGATCTTCTCGATCGGGCTGAACGAGCGCTGGTCGGCTTCGATCCACTTCGCGAAGAGGCGCAGCTCCACCGACGAGAGGTTCTCCACAAGATCCAGCAAAGCCCCGAGGTCAACCTCGCGGTCAGCCCCGCCCCCAGTCCCGCACCTCTTGCACTCGGTGACGAGCTGGTGGTCAGCGGTCCCGTCAGAGTGGAGCACCTTACGCCGGGAGACGTTGAGCTTGGAAAGCTCGATTCCGCTGTCCTCGTATGCCTCGCCGGCACCGACACCACACGACCGGCACAGGTGGTTGTCGTCCTGGAGAACCTTCGCGCGCTGCGCGGCGGTCAGGCTCGCCTTGTGCTTCGGCGCCTTGGACTTGCCGGGGATCCAGACATCGGCGCCCCTGGTCACGAACCGCTGTTCCTGCTGGAGCAGGGAGGGGTCGTCACGGCTCGTGTCAATCCGCCAGCCGTGGTCGCGCAGGTCCCGCAGCCTGCGGTCGATCTGCGCGACGTCCGGGAACGCGTCGCGCAGCTGAGCCTTGGTGAAGATGTTCCCCTCTTCCACGACAGCGACCAGCCACAGCGCAGCCCGCACCATGCTTCCGAACTTCTTGTCCTGATAGGACGGGATTTCCTCCACTAACGCCTCCCTGAACTCCTGCGAATAGCAGGCCCTTTATTTCGGAGCGTGCGACAGCTGCGACTGACAGTGCACGACACATAGGCTCCGCGGTCCCCCCGCTCCTCAGCGGCTCATCCAGCTGACACCACGACACCTGCGGAAGTCCAGCCCTTTCCGGCTTGCCTGGGTAAAGCAATTCCGGCGGGCTGGACTTGCTCTCCGCGAGCAAGTCCAGCCCGCCGGAGAAAGGGCAGGAAAGCAGGCGTAGAAGCGCCACCGTGGGGGCACAATTGCCCAGTCACAACTAGGGCTTGGGTGGCTGGCCGCATCCCGCCGACCAGCCCAGGGGGAGGGGAATCGCATGTCATCAGCCGGAGGCAGCCAGGCCAGGCGTGGCTGGCTAGACCCCGGGAAGGGGTTCACTGACGAAGTACCTCCCCAGAAGCGGCAACTAGCCTTGGCTCTAAGGGCGTTGTGCCGTCTGCTGAGAACGGAAGATCCGGGAAAACCAGGAGACAGGCCACTTACGCAGGCAGAAGCGGCGAAACGGCTGGGCTGCACCGCGGATATGTTGTCGCGGTACCTGAACCGCCCCAGGATTCCAAGCCGGGATTTCGTTGAGCACCTGCACAAGGAGGCTTGCACTGACGCCGCCGCCAGCGGTCAGGTTGTCGGCATCACCCGCGAAGAGCTGCTGGTCCTTCATGCCCGTTCCCTAGGGGAGCAGGCGGGTTGTGAGTACTGCCAGGAGCTGGGCAGACGAATCGATTCGCTTACTGAGCAGCTCAACGCGCCATGCCCAGCCTGCGCAGCGCACGAGCGGGAACAGGAAGTCCGCCGACGGCACCGCAAACGGGCCGCCGCCCGGTTGCGGTCCGCTAGGGAGGAAGCAGCAGGGCTGCGGGCGATGGTGGCGGACATGAAGGTTGAACTGGCTGAGAAGCTGGCCGCTGAAGCCGGCCTGCGAGAACCTCCGGCGGCAGAGGCTGCCGGGGCTCTGTTGCCGGTCCCCCGCCGGACAAGGGACCGGCAACAGAGCACAAAAGAGGTGTTGGCGGCACGGCGGCTGGTGGCACAGGCTGAGGAACTGGACAGCTCCGGACGGGAAGACCTCGCGTTCACCCTGCTCCGGCAGAGCACGACAGAGATTCTGACCCCGGCCGAGACCGCGCTGGTCATGGTGGAACTGCGGCATCGCGAGCAGGATCGGCTGGCCGACGGCCTGATACACGCCTACGGCCGGGATCAGGAGAATCGGGACGTCATGGCGGTAGCGCTGGAACTGCACGAGAAAGGGGCCACCGATGACGCCGGCGCCATGCTGCGAGCTGCGCTTGGCTGACGCGCCGGCGCACACCACACCTGCCAGTCAGGCCACTTCCGCTTCGGCCTCGTAGTGCATCTGGGCACGGTCGAGGAAGTCGTCCGGGTCGTGCCCGCGTGCGGCGGTCCAGTGGAGCAGGTCGGCGATCAGCTCGACCGCGGAATTGTCGAGGTTGGTGTCCCGGCTCCGCCCGCGCCAACCCGCACCGTTGCCGGCACCCTGGTACCTCTCCAACGCCTCGATGGCCCGCTCGATCCGGCGGCAGCCTGTTCCCGAGCTGAGCGGCACCTCGCACCAAACCGCCTTGCCGGCGGCGGTGAGAACTACACCCCAGTCACTGGCGAGGCCTGCAATGAGATGCAGGCCTCGACCACACTCCTCATAGCAGTCCGCCCCTCGGGGAGACGGGAGGGCAGGGCTCCTGTCGTGCACTTCCAGCCGTAGCCGGTCCCTCCTCCACTCCAGTACCAGCGTCGCCGAGGTGCCCTCCCCCACATGCTTGACGACGTTTGTCGCCAGCTCCGTGATGACGACTTCAGCCTCGTCGACAGCGACCGGCATACCCCACCTGCTGAGTTGCCTCGCAGCAGCTCTCCGCAGCAGCGTCACCTCGCCAGGCGCGGCCTCGAACGGCAGGACGCAGCGGAGTCGACAATCGGTCGTTTCGGGGACGGACATGGCCAATCCTCACTCCCAGGCCACGCACGTGCCTGCGCCCACCGCATCCAAACGGCTGCACTGCGTAGCGATCCGAGGTCGAGCATGGCATACGAGAAGTCTCCCTGTGTAACTTCTCACGAGAATCGATCGGGTGAAGCTGATGGTGAGCTCGCATTGAGCTACCTAGCCTGATGGCGTCTTCTCGGGCCGCCGCCCGACTCACGGCGAAGGAGTCGCATGTCCGAACGGACCACCACACGCCGACGCCAACTGGGCGCGATGATGCGTAAGTTGCGCGCTCGGAAGGGGCTGACGCTTGAGGAGGCTGGACTGCTCGTCGGCGTATCGAAGGCGACGGTCAGCCGTTATGAGACCCAGGCAGGGCCGGTCAAGTGGATCGTTGTCGATGCCTTGTGCCGGGAGTACGACGCCACCGAAGCCGAGCGCCGGGCTGTTGTCGGGCTCGCGAAAGATGCGAAGCAGCAGGGCTGGTGGAGCACCTTCGCCGACTCGATCCCGGAGAGCATGAACCTGCTGCTCACCCTTGAGGACGAAGCGATCGGGGAGAGCCACTTCTCCTGCGTCTACGTCCCGGGGCTGCTCCAGACCCGCGACTACAGCACCGCTCTGCAGAAGGCCAACGAAGTACCCCTGGATGCCGGGGAGATCGAGCGTCTCGTCGACATCCGCATGAAGCGGCAGGAGATCCTCTCGCGTCCCAAGCCGCTTCGCCTGTGGGCCATCCTGGATGAGTCCGTCATCCGGAGGGTTGTCGGCTCCCCGCAGATCATGAAAGGGCAACTCGAACGCCTACTTGAGGCCAACGAGTCTCGCCACATCACACTGCAAGTGTTGCCTTTCTCCAAGGGAGCTCACGCCGCAGCACTCGGCAGCTTCGTCATGATCGCCGGCCGGGAGCCAACCCTCGATGTGGTCTACGTCGACTTCCACGCGGGATCCCTCTTCCTGGAGAAGGACGAGGAACTGGACCGATACAGACTTGCGTTCGAGTACCTGCGCGCACAAGCGTTGGACATGGAGACCTCCTCCAGTCTGATCCACCGCGCCCGCAAGGAGCTTTAAGTGACCCCCGGACATCAGCCCGATACCGACCTCGCCTGGTTCAAGTCGTCGTACAGCGGAGGCAACACGACCGAGTGCGTGGAGACCGCCTTCGTCCCGGGGAGTGTGCTCATACGGGACTCGAAACGCCCTGGCAGCCTCCGTCTCACTGTCTCATCGTCTGCGTGGACGAGGTTTGTTGCGGGCGCTCGATCTTCATCTCACAAAACTTCGGCGTAGCTTGACGGCGAGTTTCAGCCCGTTGAGTCGTTGAAGGTCTTGATCAGTCCAGACAGTTCCCCGAGGCTCTCGACCCTGAAGGTCGGGAGCCTCTCGGCTTCCGCCGAGTACCACTGGATCGTGGCCCATGGTCCTCGGTGGACCAAGGCGGTGTGCATGCCTGCGGCGGCGGCCGGCCGGATGTCGTTGTCGATGCGGTCGCCGACGTAGAGGATCTCGTCCTTGCTGAAGGGGGCCACCGCGGCGACGCGGTGGAAGAAGACAGGATCTGGCTTGCTGGCGCCCCAGTCGTCCGACGTTCCGATCAAGTCGACGTCGCCCGCGAATAGTTCCCGGAGGATCTTGCCCGCCCGGATCGTCTGGTTCCCTGCGATGCCCAGCCAGATGCCATCTGACCGCAGTCTGGTCAGCGCCGGCCGGACGTCTTCGTACAGGTCCTCTTCCCCGAACGTCTCCGGCTGCCCGGACGCGGCTCGCTTCTCTCGTTCCTCGTACAGATCGAAGCCGGGGCAGAACTCCTGGAAGACCTCCCGGTAGTCACGCCCCTGAGCGATGACCGCTCCGAACATGGCGTGGAAGGTGTGGCGGGCCACACCGAGCCAGTCGGCCCAGGCACCGTACTCCCTGGTTTCGTCTACGAGGCACTCGCCGACGTCGAACACAACAGCACGAATCATGGGCGCAGCGTAGTAAGCAGGTCTTCTCGGTCGACAGTGCATCAGTGGCCGACGGAGACACCAGCAGCCGAGACATGCCCGATCCCTAGATCAACTACCCCACTACGGGAATATTTCCCTGCCGTCATGGACTCCCTGTTCTGAGCTGACCTAGCGTCATCCCCGGAGGCAGGGACAGGCCCTGCCCGACGTACAGGGGGCACGATGGCACGTGCGGATCTGACGCGGCTGACCGGCAATGGGAACGGGGAGTGCGGGGGCGATGACTGCCCCAACGTGTACCGAACCGACTCGGGGTCGTTCGTGGTTCAGGGGAGCCTGTCGAATGCCTTCGACGCGCCAGAGGGAGAGGCGCCCGTGGAGATCCCGGAGGCGGTCCTGAGGGAGGCTGTCCGTGCTCTTGGCTGGTGAGGACTGGCGAAGGACGTTCGATGCCATGCAAGAAGAGGCTTGGCGTCTGGAAACCCTGCCCGTCTACCGAGTGCCGCAGGAGGAAGAGGCCGTCCGCCGGTTCCTGGCCGGGGAGCCGGTGACGCGTGAGGCGACACAGCCTTGGTTCGATCGAGTCAAGGCATACGTGGCGAGCGGCCGCAGTGTCGGGCGAGTTCACATCGTCGCTCAGCCCCTCTCGGACTACCTCCGCTTCGAGTTCGAGCACTACCGCCACAACATCGAAGCCGGCGAGGCGATCCGCATCCTTGACGTAACTGACCGCCCCAACCCCCTTGATGGCGTCCAGGACTTCTGGATGTTCGACCGTTCTCGGATCGTGCTCATGAACTACGAGCCGGACGGCACTCAGATCAACCGGGAAGTGCACGAAGGCGACCCGATGCCGTACCGGGAGTACCAGCGCATCGCCCTCGCGGAATCGGTGCCCTTTGAGGAGTACGTGAAGGGCCTTGACGCTTGATCCTGAGCAGCTGGGACAGTCGAAAGCCGATCTGGCCGAGACACTGAGAACGCTGCGGAAGCGAGCCGGACTGTCCCAAGTCCGGCTCGCTGTGCGTTGCAATATGTCGCAGTCCAAGATCAGCAAGATCGAGACTGCCGAGATTACGCCGAGTCTGGTCGATGTCGAGTTCATCCTGCGGGCAGTCGAAGCCCCCGAGCAACTGGTTGCCGAAATAACGTCGCTGGCGCGACTGGCGAACACCGAGTGGGAACCCATCCGATCGTCGTTTCGGCGTGGCCTGGAGAAGCGCCAGGCAGAGTTGGCCGGCCTGGAAGCTGAAGCCAAGGAACTTCGATATTTCCTGCCTGCGATGATTACCGGGTTGTTGGCCACCCCCGAATACATTCGCGCCAGCCTTGAGTACTCCCCGGGAGACGTCTCGAAGACGGTGGCGCGGAAGTTGGAACGGCAGACGGTTCTGTACGACGCCAAGAAGCGCTTCACCTTCCTGCTCACCGAGCAGGCTGTGCGCTGGGCTGTGGTCCCACCTCCCGCCATGACCATGCAGATCGATCGCCTGGCTTCCCTGTCCCATCTCCCCAACATACGGATTGGGCTCATACCATTGGGTACGGTCATAAGCCGTGGCCCCATGAACACTTTCACTGTCTATGACGACAGGCTTGCCACCGCCGAGACGTTCACCGGGCGTACCGTCTTCCGCGACGCTCGTGACATTGCCGAACATCTAGAAGTTTTCGAGCAGTACGAGCAGAAGGCTCGGTTCGGAGACGCAGCTCTGACCCTTCTTCAAGAATGGGCGAACCTCTACCGTTGATCTTTAGTACACAACGGGAATATGGCTCGGCTTCGCGCTCCCCTCGATGGATCATGTGTGCGTCATGAAACCAGGGAGGGGCAATGACGGATACGGGCATGCGGTACGGACACGGACTGCCGGGAAAGGAAAGCACGCTATTTACCGATAGCCCGCTCATGACGATTCGTGTCTCGCAGGACTCCGGGAAGACCTGGGGGCCCGAACGTGCGGTGTTCGCAACGGACGGCCTGCCGCCGCTGATCACCGCCGAGTGGCCGCCGTGTCAGTGCCGCCGCTGCGACGGGCGCAGTAACGGCTCCAGGCGCTGAGGCGTCTACCCCTCCTCACATGAACTCCGCCCACCGGGGGCGGCGGCGGTCGGTCATGGCCGCGATCAGCTGAGCAGGAAGGTGCAGTGATGCTGGACGGAAACAAGCTGTACGGGCTCGACATCAGCGAGGCTTCCTTCACGAAGGCGTGCGGAGGTCCCTGTACGGAGGGGTGCGTGACTCTCGCCCGGATCGGTGACGACGCCTGGGCCCTGGGTGACAGCAAGCGGCCGGACGTGGAGCCGCTGCGGTTCACCACGGAGGAGCTGGACGCGGCCGGCATCGATCCGGCGAGGTTCGGGCTGTCCGTCTGATCCCCCTGGCCGGTCCCGGTTCCCGTGTTGGGACCGGGACCGGTCCCTCTCGGCTTCCACGTCTGTAGGGACCACTGGTGCACTACCACGGCTATCTATGGGTCGGGGCGAAAGAGCGTTTCGACCAGGAGGCTCTTCGGCGGCCTCCGCATCCCGACCCGCCGCCCGGCGGAAGCAAGCCGGAGCTGATTCAGCGCTATCGGGAGGTCGCAGCGGAGTTCCCGACCGTGGATCTTCCCCCGGTGGAGATCGCGTACTGGCTCGTCAAACCGTGTTCCTTGGTGCGTGGCACGTGGGACGAAGCGAAGGATGCCGCCGACTGGATCGGGGTGCGCGTGGCCGAGCATGCGGCCCGTTTTGCCTCCGAGTGGGAGCGTGACTTCGTCGTTCTCGCGGCGTTCGTGAACTCCATTGCTGAAAAGCTGAGTTCGGGGAGTGATGTGTCGCTCGGGTTCTACCTTGAGCGACCCTCGTACTTGTCACTTGCGGTGGTTACATGTTCTCCGAACCGGTCTAAGCCTGAGCTGTCCTGCCCCGTTGGGTCAGTGTGACCAGCGGTGCCGGGCTTGCCGTTGGTGACGCGTTGCCGTGGGGCCGCCCGCTTCTTTGGCAGTGTCGTGCTTCCGCGAGGCGGGTCAAGGGCGCTCCCGTTCCGCTGCGCTCCACTCTCGCGTCGGCTGTCGCCGATGGCCCTGCGGGCCACCCTTGACACGCCTCGCTCCAGCACGGGGTAGAAGCGAGCGGGCAGCCCGGGGAAAGGGGGCGGCTTGGCGGGGTTGGCCCTGGGGTCGGCTGGGTTCTTGGCGTTGGTGGAGGGGGCGCGGTTGCGTCTCGTATGCACGCCGGGGCGGTTCGGCGGCTTGCGGGTGGGGATTGGTGCGGGGGCGGGGCCATGGTGAGAGGCCGTCAGGTTTGTCGCGTCCGGGCCGGGTGGGGGGGCGTCGCCCGGGCTGGGCGGGCTGCTCTCGGCTGGTCTTGGGTGGGGAGTGGGGGCGGTCCATGGGCCGACCGGCCGACAGGCAGTTATTTCTGGATTGTGCTAATAGGTCATCAAACCGGCGAGTCTCCACCATTTTTGGAGGATATGCACATAATCTCCATCACTGTCAGAAGTCGATCTGCCACAGATCGTTTTCACCTCACACATGGAGATGACATGCACAAGCTTCACAAGGCCGCCGTCCTGGTCGCGGCCCTCGGGAGCGTCGGCCTACTGACTTCGGGAACGGCCTACGCCGGCGGCGAGGGCGGGGGTGCCCACGTCGCACAGAGCTCCAACTGCAAGTCACACGACCTGAACGTCGACGTGCTCGGCGAGGTCGGGATCCTCAACGGCGTGTTGGGCAACGCGCTCAACGGCGAGGGCGACCCCGGCGCTCAGGACACCCACATCGGCTCGACCATGGGCTGCAGCAACAGCGCCTGGTAATAGGGCGGTTCGCTGTCCCTTGACGGCGGAAAGCGGCGGCCGGCCAGGCAACCGGTGGGCCGGCCGGCTTGCCCGCCGACGGCACGGGACAAGTGGTGACCTCGCTCGCGTACGGCATACCCGACAAAGCCCGTATGCGCGCGAGGTCGCCACGCTCGCGACCACAGCAACCTACGAGACTTGACAATGATCGACTCAGTTTCAGCGCCTTCTCGCCTGCGCGTTAGCCTCGGATCAAGGCAAAGCGGAGATAGAGGCAAAGAGGAGGCTCCCATGGCCAGGGTTCCCAGTGCGGTCGTAGCCGCCGGCGGGCTCGTCGGTGGGTACGGCGTTGCCCGGTGGACCAAGAAGCGGCAGCTGGGCGGGGTCGTGCTGGCCGTTGCCGGGGCCGCTGCCGCTCAGCAGTGGCACAAGCAGGCCGGTGCGAAGGCCGCCGGTGCGCTGAGCGCCGCCTACGTCGCCGCGTTCGCCGGGTCCCACCCGCTCGCCAAGAAGGTCGGCGCCTGGCCGTCCGTCCTCGGTGTCGCCGGTGCCGTCGCCCTCGCCTCCTGGGCCGTCGCCGACCGCAAGGCCTGAGCAGACCCGCGCAGACCCGCTACGACAACCCGGCAGATCTCGCTGCAGCACCTGCGCAGACCACTGCGGCACCGCTCTACCGCTCCCCCGCCCTGAACGCCCTCCGGTACGCCTGCGGGCTCGTCCCCACCACCCTCCGGAATCGTTCCCGGAAGGCCGTGGGCGAGCCGAAACCCGTCTGTACGGCGATGCGCTCCACAGGGTGCGCCGTGGTCTCCAGCAGGTGTTGGGCCCGTCGTACCCGTGCCCGGTGCAGCCACTGCAGCGGCGTCGTGCCGGTCTGTTCGCGGAAGCGGCGGTTGAGGGTGCGGGTGCTCATGCCCGCCCGGGCCGCGATCTCGTCCACCGCCATATCGCGGTCGCAGTTGTCTTCCAGCCAGTGCAGCAGGGGCTCCAGGGTGGCACCCGAAGGCGCCGGGGGCAGGTCGTGGACGATGAACTGGGCCTGGCCGCCCTCCCGTTCCAGCGGCATGACCGACATCCGGGCCGCGTGCGCCGCGACCGCCGAGCCGAAGTCCTTGCGGATCAGGTGCAGGCACATGTCGAGCGCCGCCGCCGCGCCCGCCGAGGTCAGGAACTGGCCGTTGTCCACGTACAGGACGTTCGGGTCGACCGTCACCCTCGGATACAGCTCCTGCAGCCGGTCGGCCGCGTACCAGTGGGTCGTCGCGCGCAGGCCGTCCAGCAGGCCCGTCGCCGCGAAGAGGAACGCGCCCACGCAGATCGAGGCGATGCGGGTGCCGTTCGACGCCGCCGAGCACAGGGCTTCGGCCACGCCCGGCGGCAGCTCCTCCGGTGGCTCCGCCACGCCCGGCAGGATGATCGTGTCCGCCTCCGCCAGCGCCTCCAGGCCGTACGGCGCCCGCACCGTGAAGGCGCCCGCGCTCACCTCCTCCCGCACCGAGCACACCCGCACCCGGTACGGCACCCGGCCGTCGGGCAGCCGCGCCCAGCCGAAGGTGTCGATGGGGGCGGACAGGTCGAACGGGATGACGCCGTCCAGCGCCAGTACGGCCACGGTGTGCATGGCGGAATCCTAGGCCTGCGACGGATTACGGCCTGCGATGGATTACGGCCTATGTCGGATTGCTTCCTATGACGGATTGCGGCCTATGACGGGGTTACGGCCGACGTTCTCATCACTGCGGCGGGAATTCGTGATCCCCTACCCCCCAACCCCCTACAGGCGCCTCGTCACCCCTGGCGGGAATCCGTTGAAGCCTGGCATTCCCGCCGCTCCTCCAAGATCCGTCCGCCGCCTACCGTGACCGCGTGACCAAGTTCCTCCTCGCCGTGCACGTCCTCGCCGCCATCGTCGCCGTGGGCCCCGTGACCGTCGCCGCCAGCATGTTCCCGCCCGTCGCCCGCCGGGCCCTCGCCGCGCCCGACGGCGCCGGTGCCGCCGGGACCCTGGGCCTGCTGCACCGGATCTGCCGGGTCTACGCCCTCGTCGGCGTCGTCGTGCCGGTCTTCGGGTTCGCCACCGCGAGCGAGATGGGCGTGCTGGGCAGCGCCTGGCTGATCGTGTCGATCGGGCTGACCGCCCTCGCCGCCGTCGTCCTCGCCGTGCTGGTGCTGCCCGCCCAGAGCGCGGTGGTGGAGGGCAGGGGTACGAATCCCGCGCGGCTCGCCATGTTCACGGGGATGTTCAACCTGCTGTGGGCCACCGTGACCGTCCTGATGATCGTGCGTCCCGGCTCGACGACCGGGGCCTGAACACCCCGGCCTTGCGGCGTCGTCGCCCGCGCCGCCTGCCCGACTACCGTGATCACCAAGCCACTTGGAGAGGTACCAGGTCTCCTGCCGAACCGCTCAGGCGCCGAGCGTCCGCGTCACCGTATAGATCAGCAGTCCCGCCAGTGAACCCACCACCGTGCCATTGATCCGGATGAACTGCAGGTCGCGGCCGATGTGCGCCTCGATCTTCCGGGTGGTGTGCTCGGCGTCCCAGCCCGCCACGGTGTCCGTGATCAGCGAGGTGATCTCCTTGCGGTACGTCGTCACCACGTGCACCGCCGCGCCCTCGACCCAGCTGTCGACCTTCTCCTGCACCCTCGGCTCGGTCGCCATCCGCCGGCCCAGCGACAGCAGCGCGGACCGCACCCGCAGCCGCAGCTGGCTCCGCTCGTCCTCGGCCGCCGCCACGATCATGGACCGTACGGCCGTCCAGGCGGACGCGATCAGGTCCTGCACCTCTCCCCGGCCCAGCACCTCGCCCTTGAGCCGCTCCACCCGCGCCCGGGTGTCGGTGTCGGACTGCAGATCGGAGGCGAAGTCGGTGAGGAAACGGTCCAGCGCGCCGCGTGCCGGGTGGCTGGGCATGTCCCGCATCTCGGCGCAGAAGCGGAGCAGCTCCTTGTAGACCCGCTCGCCGACCCTGCGGTCCACGAATCTCGGGGTCCAGCCGGGCGCACCGCCCTCCACCGCGACCATCACATCGTCCCGGTGCAGCACCAGCCAGTCGTGCGCGCGGGCCACCACCAGGTCCACCGCCCGCCGGTGCCCTCCGTCGGCGACGATCCCCTCCAGCATCTTGCCGATGCCCGGGGCGATCTCCTGGGTGTTCGCCCGCCGGGTGATCGCCTCCGTCACGACCGCCTGCACATCCGTGTCCCGCAGCACGGTCAGCGCGCCGCGCAGCGCGGTGGCCAGTTCCGCCGTCACCCGGTCCGCGTGCTCCGGCTCGGCCAGCCAGGCCCCGAGGCGGCTGCCGATGCCGACCGCGCGCAGCCGCTGCCGTACGACGTCCTGGGAGAGGAAGTTCTCACCGACGAACTCACCGAGCGAGACGCCCAGCTGGTCCTTCTTGGTGGGGATGATCGCGGTGTGCGGGATGGGCAGTCCGAGCGGGTGCCGGAAGAGCGCGGTGACCGCGAACCAGTCGGCGAGCGCGCCCACCATGCCGGCCTCGGCGGCCGCCGCGACATAGCCTGCCCAGGCCCCCGCGCCCTCGTGCGAGACGAGTTTGGCCAGGACGTAGACCAGGGCCACGAACAGCAGCATGCTCGTCGCCGTGAGCTTCATGCGCCGCACCCCGCGCCGGCGCTCCTCGTCGGCCGGGGTGAAGGCGGTCATGGTCTTGTACGACACACCCCGCGCCGGCGCCGTTCCGGTCTCGGTAGGTCCCATCAGCTCCACCCGTTCAGCTCCACCCGTGCGGTGCCCCGCTCGGTGATCCCGCACACAATTGTCCCTTCCTGACCGACTCCCGGAACGGAACAAGAGTTCCCGGCGTCTGTCTGCTCGGGGGTTTTTGGGCAGGGCCCTGACAGTTCGGCCCGGCCCATGACGCATCATGGGCTCATCAAGATCGGAGCCTCGGGCTCCCATCCCCGAGGAGAACAACACAAGCGTGACCAGACGTCGTGGTTATGCCGTATTGAGTGCGCTCGTCGCACTGGTTCTGGCCGTGTCCGCCGCCATCTACCTCACCGTGGCGGCCGACGACGGCAGCCCGCGCGGCGCCCTCGCCGACGGCCGCCCGCACCACGGCTCCTCCGTCGCCCCCGCCTCGACCGGCACCTGGGTCGGCACCTGGTCCACCGCCCCGGTCGGCGGCGAGCCCGGCACCGAGACGCAGGGTCTCGCGGGCCACTCGGTCCGCAATGTCGTGCACGCCGACACGGGCGGCACGAGCGCCCGGATCACGCTGTCCAACCTCTACGGCCAGGCCCCGCTGACCATCACCCACGCCTCGATCGCGCTGTCCTCGGGCGACGGCACCGCCGCGGCCGACCCCGACTCGATGCGCCGCCTCACCTTCGACGGCGCCACCAGCGTGGTCATACCCGCGGGCGAACAGATCGTCAGCGACGCCGCACGCCTCACCGTGCCGCACGACAGCGACGTCCTGGTCACCACCTACTCCCCCACCCCGTCCGGTCCGGTCACCTACCACCCGCACGCCCGGCAGATCTCCTACGTCGCCGCCGGCGACCGCACCGAGGACGCGACCGGTGACCCGTACACGGAACAGACCCCGTACTGGCGCTACGTGACGTCCCTGGACGTCCTCAGCAACGAGGCCGACGGCACCGTCGTCGTCTTCGGCGACTCCATCACCGACGGCGTCACGTCCACCGTCGGCGCCAACCACCGCTGGCCGGACGTCCTCGCGGGCCGACTGCGCACCGCGATCGAGGGCGGGCGTCAAGTGCCGCGCTACAGCGTCGTGAACGAGGGCATCAGCGGCAACCAGGTCCTCGCCGACGGGCTCGGCCGGCCCGCCGAGAACCAGAGCGGCCTCGGCCGCTTCGGCCGCGACGCGCTCTCCCACCCGGGCGTCAAGGTCGTCGTCATCGACCTCGGCGTCAACGACATCCTGCGCAACCCCGGGCTCGCCGACCCGAACCGCATCATCGCCGGCCTGCGCACCCTCGTCCGCCAGGCCCACGCCCGCGGCCTGAAGGTCGTCGGCGCCACGCTGATGCCCTACGAGGGCCACCGCGGCTGGACGGCGGCCCGCGAGGCGGTACGCCTGCAGGTCAACGCGGAGATCCGGGCCGGCGGCGTGTACGACGCGGTCGTCGACTTCGACAAGGCGCTACGCGACCCCTACGACCCCCGCCGACTGCGCCCCGACTACGACTCCGGCGACCATCTACACCCCAGCGACCTGGGCTTCAGCAGGATGGCCGAGGTGTTCGACCTGAGCGCACTGAAGGGCGCGGGGCAGGCGGAGCTGTAGCGGCGTCGGGCGGGCGGAATTAGGGGACGGGAGCGCAGGATCCGGGACCGAGCCAGCCGGGCGCGCAGGAGTCGGGACCAGTTGGGCCGGGCGCTCGAGATTCGCCGCCGGGCCGGGAAACCGGCGCAGGCGGGCCACGCCGGGCCACCGGGTCCGTCCGGTCGGACATGGCCGGTCCACGCTCCCCGATCCGCGGCTTCACGCGGGCGGAATTCGAGGCCGAGAGCGCAGGATTCGGGACCGAGTCAGCCGGGCGCTCGGGATTCGGCGCCGGGACGGGAAACCGGCGCAGGCGGGCCGCGCTGGGGCACCGGTGCCGGGGGGTTCGCGCTTGTCGATCTCGGGTGTGGGGCGGGGGGAACCCTGTTCCCGTGGGCCAGGAATACTGGCGGGCATGACCCGTTTGATCCTCGCCACCCGCAACGCCGGAAAGATCACCGAGCTGAGGGCCATCCTGGCCGACGCCGGCCTCGCCCACGAACTCGTCGGCGCGGACGCCTATCCCGACGTCCCGGACGTCAAGGAGACCGGCGTCACCTTCGCCGAGAACGCCCTGCTGAAGGCGCACGCGCTCGCGCAGGCCACCGGGCTCCCGGCGGTCGCCGACGATTCGGGCCTGTGCGTCGACGTCCTGAACGGCGCCCCCGGCATCTTCTCCGCCCGCTGGGCCGGCCGGCACGGCGACGACAAGGCCAACCTGGACCTGCTGCTGGCCCAGCTCTCCGACATCGCCGACGAACACCGCGGGGCGCACTTCGCGTGCGCGGCGGCCCTGGCGTTGCCGGACGGCACGGAACGGGTCGTCGAGGGACGGCTACGGGGCGTCCTGCGGCACGCCCCGGCGGGCACGGGCGGCTTCGGCTACGACCCGATCCTCCAGCCGGACGGCGAGCGGCGGACGTGCGCGGAGCTGAGCCCCGAGGAGAAGAACGCGATCAGCCACCGGGGGAAGGCGTTCCGCGCACTGGTGCCGGTCGTACGGGAGCTGCTCGGCTGAACTCTGGTGCGGCCGGAGGGACTCGAACCCTCACGGGAGTTACCCCACTGGGACCTAAACCCAGCGTGACTGCCAATTCCACCACGGCCGCGTGCTGCTGCCCGGCCATGCTAGCGGCCGGGCAGCGGGTCCCGGGATTCAGATACCGAGATCCTTGATGATCTTTGCCACGTGGCCGGTGGCGCGGACGTTGTACAGGGCCCGTTCGACCTTGCCCTGCTCGTCGACGACGATCGTGGAGCGGATGACGCCCATGTACGTCTTGCCGTAGTTCTTCTTCTCGCCATAGGCGCCGTAGGCCTCGGTGACCCGCTTGTCCGGGTCGGCGAGGAGGCTGACCTTCAGGGACTCCTTCTCCCGGAACCTGGCCAGCTTCTCCGGGCTGTCGGGGCTGATGCCGATGACGTCGTAGCCGGCGCCGGCCAGGAGGTCCAGGTTGTCGGTGAAGTCGCAGGCCTGCTTGGTGCAGCCGGGGGTCAGGGCGGCCGGGTAGAAGTAGACGATGACCTTGCGGCCCTTGTGGGAGGAAAGGGACACCTCGTTGCCGTCGGCATCCGGGAGGGTGAAGGCGGGGGCCACGTCCCCCGGCTGGAGTCGCTCGCTCATCGGGCCAGCGTAACCGGGGGGCCTTGCGGTGCGGCGCGGCCGGGAGCTGACAGACTGTCCGGAACAGCATCAGGAGACTTCGGAGGCCGTACGGTGGCGGACACGTCGGACACCAGAACCCCGGCGCAGATCGAGGCGGACATCAAGCGCCGCCGCGAAGTGCTGGCCGAGACGCTCGACGAGATCGGGGTGCGGGTGCATCCGCAGACGATCATCGGGGATGCCAAGGCCAAGGTCGTCGCCAACCTCGACCACACGGTCGGCCGGGCATATGTGCAGGTCAACCGGGTGGTCAGTGAGGTGCGGGCGCAGTTCGTGGACGAGAAGGGCGGGCTGCGGGTGAAGCGGGTCGTGCCGGTCGCGCTGCTCGCCGTCGGGGTCGTCGGGCTGCTCGCCGTCGGCAGCCGTCGGCGCAAGGGCTGACCCGGGCGCGGACGGGCGCGGAGAAGGCAGGTAGGTTCGAGGCGTGAGCGCCAAGAGAAACGAGCACAGCACCCCCCATCACGACAAGCTCCCCATCCGGATGCTGCACGACCGTGTTCTGGTCAAGCAGGAGACCGGCGAGGGCGAGCGGCGGTCGGGGGGCGGCATTCTGATTCCCGCCACGGCGGCGGTCGGACGGCGGCTGGCCTGGGCCGAGGTCGTCGCGGTCGGGCAGAACGTGCGGACCGTGGAGCCGGGTGACCGGGTCCTGTTCGATCCGGAGGACCGGGCCGAGGTCGAGGTGCGGGGTGTGGCGTACGTGCTCATGCGCGAGCGGGATCTGCACGCCGTGGCCGCGGACCGCTTCGAGGGGTCGGAGGACTCCACGGGGCTGTACCTGTAGGCCGGCAGCTGTAGTAGGCCGGCAGCTGTAGGTCGGCAGTTGTCTTTCGGCAGCCGAAAGGGGCCGGTGACCATCGTCACCGGCCCCTTTTGTGCGCCTTTTGCTATGTTCGAAGGCGTCAGCCCGACGAGACGCGCCGTACCGGGCTCCCCGACCCCCAGGCGAAGACGACGCACCCCCGTTCAGAGATTCCTTCCGGAGGTGCCTGCCATGGCCTGGGTTCTGTTGATCGTCGCCGGTCTGCTGGAAGTCGGCTGGTCGATCGGAATGAAGTACACCGACGGCTTCACCCGCCTCGTGCCCAGCCTGTTCACCGGCGCCGGGATCGTGGCCAGCATGGTCCTGCTGTCGTACGCCGCGAAGTCCCTGCCCATCGGTACCGCCTACGGCGTGTGGGTGGGCATCGGGGCGGCCGGGGCGGCGGTGCTCGGCATGGTGGTGCTGGGTGAGCCGGTCACCGCCGCCCGGATCTTCTTCGTCTGCCTGCTGCTGGTCGCCGTGGTGGGGCTGAAGGCGACCAGCGGTCACTGAGACGTCACCGGGGCATCAGACGCCGGGGTCGCCGCCCCCGGCGCCGGCGGCCGTGCCTGTCGTACCACCACCGCCGTCCGTGCCGCCGCCGGCGGCCGTACCGCCCCCTGTGGTGTCTGTGCCGGTCGTGCCGCCGCCGGTGGGGTCGCCGCCGGTGGTCGTGCCTCCGGCGCCCGTCGTGTCGCCGCCGGTGGTGGTGCCTCCGCCGTTGGTCGTGGTGCCGCCGCCGGTGGTACCGGTGCCGCCGCCGGTGGTCGTCGGACCGCCGGTGGTGGGGGTGCCGGTGGTGCCGCCGGCCGGGCTGTTGGTCGCACCGCCGCCGGTCGGGCTGGCGGTCGCACCGCCGTTCTGGCCACCGGTCGTGCTCGGCGGGGCGGAGCCGGTCGCGCTGGGCGGCGCCTGCGGCTCGTCGGCGCCCTGCTCCAGCTGGAGGTCGAAGTCGGCGGACGGCGTGTTCTTCAGCGCGTTGCGCGTGTACTGGGCCCAGATCTCGGTCGGCGGGCCGCCACCGTTCATCCGGGGCTCGCCGAGGGCGCCGTACAGCGGCATGTGCTTGGCCGTGACCGGGTCCTGGCCCATCACGGAGACCACCGTGGCCAGGTCGGGGGTGTAGCCCGCGAACCAGGCGGCGGTGTCGTTCTCGGCGGTACCGGTCTTGCCGGCCGCCGGGCGGTCCGCGCCCTGGGCGGCGGTGGCGGTGCCGTTGTCGACCACGCTCTGCAGGATCGATGTGGTGGTGTCGGCGGCCTCCCGGCTGACGGCCTGCTTGACCTGCTGGCCGGGCAGCTTCACGTCCTCGGTGCCGTCCTTGGTGACCTTCTCGACCAGGGTGTAGGTGCCGTGCTGTCCGTGGTTGGCAAGCGTGGCGTAGCCCTCCGCCATGTCCAGCACGCTGGCGGTGGCGGTGCCGAGGGCGATCGACGGGTACGGCTGGAGGTCCGGGGTCCCGGACGGGATGCCGAGGTCGATCGCGGTCTTCTTGACCTTGGACGGGCCGACGTCGACGGCCATCTGCGCGTAGACGGCGTTCACGGACAGGTCGGTGGCCTTGGTGATGTTGATCGGGCCGTACGACTTCTGGTCCTCGTTCTGCGGGGCGTAGGAGCCGCCGCTCCAGCCCTCCACGGGACGCTCGTTGGTGCCGTCGTACACGGTGTTCGGGGTGATCGTGCGGCCGTCCTGGGTGGTCGAGCCGTTCTCCACCGCCGAGGTGAACACGAACGGCTTGAACGTCGAGCCGACCTGGAAGTCACCGCGGGTCGCGCCGTTGGTGTACTGCTTCACGTAGTCGATGCCGCCGTACATGGCGACGACCTTGCCGGTCTTCGGATCGACGGAGGCGCCGCCGGCGCGGACGTAGTTGTCCACCTTGTTGTTCTTCTTGTCCAGCTTGGAGATCAGCTGGTCGTGCACCGCCTTGACGAAGGCGTCCTGCTTGGTCTTCTGGATGGTGGTGGTGATGCGGTAGCCGCCGGCCGCGAGCTGGTCGTCGGTGAGGATGTTGTGCGTGGTCAGGTAGTGCTTGACCGCGTCGACGAGGTAGCCGCGCTGGCCGGACATGCCGCTGGAGATCGTCTGCTCCTTCGGCATCGGGAACTTCATGCCGGCCCGCTTGGACTCGCTGAGCCAGCCCTTCTTGACCATGCCGTCCAGGACGTAGTTCCAGCGGGCGACGGCCGCGCCCTTGTTCTCCGGGTGGGCGACGACGTCGTACTCGCTGGGAGCGTTGACGAGCGCGGCGAGGTAGGCGGCGCGGGCCGGGTCGAGGTCCTGGGCGTCCTTGCCGTAGTAGGCCTGGGCGGCGGCCTGGATGCCGTAGGCGTTGCGGCCGAAGAAGCTGGTGTTGAGGTAGCCCTCGAGGATCTCGTCCTTGGTCTTGTTCCGGTCCAGCTTGATCGAGATGAAGAACTCCTTGGCCTTGCGGGTGAGCGTCTGCTCCTGGCCCAGGTAGTAGTTCTTCACGTACTGCTGGGTGATCGTCGAGCCGGACTGCCTGCCCTTGCCGGTCGCGGTGTTCCAGGCGGCGCGCAGCATCGCCTTGGGGTCGATGGCCGACTCGGAGTAGAAGTCGCGGTCCTCGGCGGCCAGTACGGCGTGCTGGGCGTCCTTGGAGACCCGGGCGAGGGTGACGTTCTCGCGGTTGACCTGGCTGTCGCGTGTGTCGCGGGCGATCTGGGAGCCGTCGGCGTAGAGGTAGACGTTGGCCTGCTTGGTGGCCAGGGCGTTGGCGGGCGGGATCTTGACCAGGGAGTAGCCGAGGAAGAAGAGCCCGACGAGCAGCAGCACACCGATGACGAAGGTGCCGAGCACCATGCGCCAGGTGGGGATGATCCGCCGCCAACCGGTCCGCTTCGGGCGCTTGGGCTTCTTGCCATTGCCCCCGGCGGGCCGACCGTCGCCGGGGGTGGCGGCGAGGGCGGTGGTGTCCTGGTCGGGGGTGGTGGTGTCGGTCCCGGTGGTGCGGGGGCGGCGGGTGGCCGCTCCGGCTGCGCCGGCCGCGGCTGCGGTGCCCGCCTGGGATGCCTGGCCGGCGGCGCCCGCGGCGCCTACCGCTCCGGCCGCCTGGGCAGCGCGGTTCGCACCGCCGCCCGGGCGTGCGGCCCGGGGTGCGGTGCCGGTGGCGTTCGCCTCGTCGCTCTGCTCGCCCGCGCGGGGGGCGTTGACCCGCCGGAGAACCTGAGTGCTCTCGGGCGCGTGCGCCTCACCGGCGCCCTGGGACTGCTCGTCCGGGGCGGATCGGGGTGCCGTGACCCGCCGGAGCACCTGCGTACTCTCGGCCGACGGCGCCTGCCCGGAAGCGGCCCCGGCACCCGAAGCCGAGCCCCTGTCGGCAGCCTCACCGGAGGCCCGCCCGGACGCGGAAGCCCCGCCCGAAGCCGAGCCCCCGCGAGCCGCCGACGCACGACCGCCCGCCGAACCCGCACCCGAGGCAGCACCGGCCGCGGAACCACCCACGGCCGAGCCTCCATCGGACGCCGAGGTCCCACCCGGGCCCGTGCCCCCTGCCGAACCGCCACGAGCAGCCGACGCACGACCAGCCGCCGAGCCTCCACCGGACGCCGAACCCGCACCCGGGCCAGTACCGGCCGCGGAACCACCCACAGCCGAACCCCCGCGAGCCCCCGCGCCCCCACCGGCAGCCTCACCGGACGCCCGCCCGGACGCCGAAGGCCCGCCCGAAGCCGAGCCCCCGCGAGTCGTCGGCGTGCGGCCGGTGTCCGGGGCCTCGGCGGGGGCCGGACCGCCGCCGGAGGACCCGGTGTCGCCGGAGGCCGTGTCGCCGCTCGGTGCAGCCGTCTGCTGGTCCGGGCGGCCGCCTCGGGCCGCCTGGCGGGCCCGGGCCACGGAGGCCGTCCGGTCCAGGGGCGAGCCGTCCTGGGGCGCCCCACGGTCACCCGTTCGGCCGAGCCCGGCCCCCTCGCGGGCGGGCCCGGTCTCTGCGGACGGTGTCGGCTTGCCGGTCGCCCTGGGTGTGGCGGGGGCCGTTTCGTCGCGGCCCCCGGGGTCACCGGGCCCTGCAGCCGGCAGCGGCTTTCTCGGCGGCACGCCTTCGTTCGGCTGCTGCGGCTGCGGCTCGTCGCTCATGTCGTGCACGGACTCCTGTTTCGCGTCGTACGTTCCCGTACGCCTCGTACGCTTCTGCGCCCCCAGTTTGAAGACTCTCGCACCTGGCGTTCCGTTCCCGGATTCCGGCACGCTTCGGGCACAAAATGCGTGGCCGGCAGCCGGACCCGGGACTAGGCTCCTGCGCTTCGGTGTCGAGCGGTCCCAGGAGGTGGACTGGCGTGGGCGCGGGACGGTTGTACGTGGCCGTCGCGGCGGGGGGATTCAGACGGTACGCGACGTATCGGACCGCCACTGCGGCAGGGGTCTTCACGAACACGGCCTTCGGCTTGATCCTCGTCTACACCTACCGCGCGCTGTGGGACGAGCGGCCGCACCTGGGCGGGTGGGATCAGGCACAGGTCGTGACCTACGTGTGGCTGGGGCAGGCGTTGCTGTCGACGCTCGCGATCGGCGGCGGGGGCGTCGAGAACGAGCTGATGGAACGCATCCGTACGGGGGACGTGGCGATCGACCTGTACCGGCCCGCCGACCTGCAGCTGTGGTGGCTGGCGACGGACCTGGGCCGGGCCTTCTTCCAGCTGCTGGGGCGCGGGCTCGTCCTCTTCCTCTTCGGTGCCCTGTGCTTCCCGGTGTACCTGCCGACGGACGTGGGCACCTGGGCCGCCTTCTTCGTCGCCGTGCTGCTGGCGATGCTCGTGGGGTTCGGGATCCGGTACCTGGTGGCGCTCAGCGCGTTCTGGCTGCTGGACGGCCAGGGTGTGACGCAGATGTCCTGGCTCGCCGGTTTCTTCTGCTCGGGCATGCTCCTGCCGCTGAACGTCTTCCCCGGCTCGCTCGGCGAGGTCGTACGGGCCCTGCCCTGGTCCTCGCTGCTCCAGGCGCCGGCCCAGATCCTGCTGGGGCACGGGGACCCGCTGGACACGTATGTGTTCCAGGGGGCGTGGGCGGTGGTGCTGCTGGGCGCCGGGCGGCTGGTGCAGTCGGCGGCGACACGGCGGGTGGTGGTCCAGGGTGGGTGAGGCCGGCCGGCTCCGCGAGGGGGTGCGGGCCTATCTGATGATCGCCGGGATGTGGATCAGGTCCACGATGGCCTATCGCGCCTCCTTCGCGATGACCACGTTCGGCAATTTCGCGGCGACCTTCTTCGACTTCGTCGCGATCATGCTGATGTTCTCCCGGGTGGACGCCCTCGGCGGCTGGTCGCTGCCCGAGGTGGCCTTTCTCTACGGCCTGTCCGGTACGGCCTTCGGGCTGGCGGATCTGGTGATCGGCTCGATGGAGCGGCTGGGGCGGCGGGTGCGCGACGGCACGCTGGACACGCTGCTGGTGCGCCCGGCGCCGGTGCTGGCCCAGGTGGCGGCCGACCAGTTCGCGCTCAGGCGGCTGGGCCGGGTGACCCAGGGCCTGCTGGTGCTGGGCTGGGCGGTGCTCCGGCTGGACATCGACTGGACGCCGCTGAAGCTGCTGCTGATGCCGGTGATGGTGGTGAGCGGCTGCGGGATCTTCTGCGCGGTGTTCGTGGCGGGGGCGGCCTTCCAGTTCCTGGCCCAGGACGCCTCGGAGGTGCAGAACGCCTTCACCTACGGCGGGACCACGCTGCTGCAGTATCCGCCGACGGTCTTCGCGAAGGAGCTGGTGCGCGGGGTGACGTTCGTGCTCCCGCTGGCCTTCGTCAACTGGCTGCCCGCGACCTATGTGCTGGGGCGGCCGTATCCGCTGGGGCTGGCGCGGTGGACGGCGTTCGCACCGCCGCTGGTGGCGGTGGCGTGCTGTGCGCTCGCGGGGCTGGCCTGGCGGGCGGGACTTCGTTCGTACCGGAGCACGGGGAGCTGACAGATGACGGACGGCGACTTCATCGCGCTGGAGAACGTCGAGAAGGTCTTCGAGGTGCGCAAGAGGGCCGGGTTCCTGAAACGGGAGCGGCGCGAGGTGCGGGCGGTGGACTCGATCTCGTTCACCGTGCCGCGCGGGGAGATGGTCGGCTACATCGGGCCGAACGGCGCCGGGAAGTCGACCACGATCAAGATGCTGACGGGCATCCTGACGCCGAGCGCCGGGCGGCTGCGGGTGGCGGGCATCGACCCGTCGCGGGAACGGCGGCGCCTCGCGCACCGGATCGGGGTGGTGTTCGGGCAGCGTACGACCCTGTGGTGGGACCTGCCGCTGATCGACTCCTACCGCCTCGCGCACCGCATGTACCGGATCCCGGACTCCCGTTACCGCGAGAACCTGGACCGGATGGTCGAACTCCTGGAGCTGGGCGCCCTGTTGGACGTACCGGTGCGGCAGCTCTCGCTCGGGCAGCGCATGCGCGGCGACATCGCGGCGGCCCTGCTGCACGACCCCGAGGTGCTGTACCTGGACGAGCCGACGATCGGCCTGGACGTCGTGTCCAAGGCGAAGGTCCGCGGTTTCCTGCGGGAGTTGAACACCGAGCGGGGCACGACGGTGCTGCTGACCACCCATGACCTCCAGGACATCGAGCAGTTGTGCTCACGGGTGATGGTGATCGACCACGGCAGGCTGATGTACGACGGTCCGCTCACGGGGCTGCACGAGGCCGGGGAGAGCGAGCGGACTTTGGTGGTGGACCTGGAACGGGAGCTGCCGCCGGTCGAGGTGCCCTCGGCGCGGGTGGTGCGGGTGGAGGGGCCGCGGCAGTGGCTGGCGTTCCCGGCCGGGCAGTCGGCGGCGCCGCTCGTCGCGTACCTCGCGGCCGGGTATCCGCTGGTGGACCTGTCGGTGCGGGAGCCGGACATCGAGGCCGTCATCGCCAAGATGTACGCGGAGAAGGCGGTCTCGTAGGCTTCTGTCATGACCGACGACGCAGTCCCGGACCTCCGGGCGTCCGACAGCGACCGTGAACGGGTCGCCGAGGTCCTGCGGGACGCCCTCGCCGAGGGCCGGCTCGACATGGAGGAGTTCGAGGAGCGGCTGGAGGCGGCGTACAAGGCGCGTACGTACGCCGAGCTGGCGCCGCTCACCCGGGACCTGCCGACGGCCGGCACCGCCGCGCCGCCCGCCCCCGTCTCCTTCACCAAGGAACCCGCGCGGAGCGGGAGTTGGGCGTCCCGGATCGTCGGTGGTGAGGGGTCCTCGACGGGCGGGATCGCGATCCTGTCGGGGTTCGAGCGCAAGGGCCGCTGGACGGTGCCGAAGCGGTTCAACTGCTTCGCGTTCATGGGCGGAGGCGAGATCGACCTGCGCGAGGCCAACTTCGCGGACCACGAGGTCGAGATCAACTGCGTGGCGATCATGGGCGGCGTCCAGGTCACCGTGCCGCCCGGGGTCGAGGTCGTCGTCCGCGGCATCGGCATCATGGGCGGCTTCGAACACCCGAGGGACGACGGCCCGCCCGAGCCGGGCGCTCCGCGGGTGGTCATCGGCGGGCTCGCCTTCTGGGGCGGGGTCGGCGTGGAACGCAAGGTCACGCGGGCCGAGCAGAAGCGCCTGAAGGAGCAGCGCCGGCAGGAGAGGCTGGAGCGCAGGGAGTCCCGGCACGAGCTGCTGCGCGAGCGACGCGAGGAACGGCGCCGGGACCGGGGACGCTGAGCCCTTACTTGGTGCAGACCTTGGTCAGTTCGCCGGCCGCGTCCGTCACCGGGCTGACATCCGGGGTCTTGTCCCCGTTCTTGATGGCCGTACGCACGTTCCCCACGGCCTTGTCCAAGTCGTCGACCGCCTTGTTGACATCGGCGTTGTCGGTCTTGTCGCCGATCTTCTTCAGGTTCTTCTCGATGGAGTCCAGGGAGTTGTCCGCCTGGGTGGGATCGTTCGCGGCGTTCTCCACGGCCTGCTGGAGGTCGGTGACGCTGTCGGCTATGGAGTCCGCGGTCTGCACGCAGTCCAGGGCCTTGTTCACGGCGTCGCAGCCGGTGGTGAGGCCGGCGGTGAGCGCGGCGGTCGCCACGGCGGCGGCGACGGCGGTGAGACGGCGTCGGCTGACGGCCATGCTGGTGTTCCCCTCCCGAGGTAAGGCCGCCCACGGGTAGGGCGGCCCGTACCCCTAGGACGTCGAGAAGGGCGCGCGGGTTGCCCACGCGCGCCCGTCCTTTTGATCCGCCCTTTACTTCGGATTACTTCACTTCGTGTTACTTCGCGAGTGTGGCCTCGAGGGCCGCGCGCTGGTGGGCGGAGAGTTCCGCGCAGCCGGTGACGGCGAGGTCGAGCAGGGCGTTGAGCTCCTCGCGGGCGAAGGGCTCGGCCTCGGCGGTGCCCTGGACCTCGACGAAGCGGCCGTCGCCGGTGCAGACGACGTTCATGTCGGTGTCGGCGCGCACGTCCTCCTCGTAGCAGAGGTCGAGCAGGGGGACTCCGCCGACGATGCCGACGGAGACGGCGGAGACGGTGCCGGTGAGCGGCTGCCGGCCGGCCTTGATCAGCTTCTTGCCCTGGGCCCAGGCGACGGCGTCGGCCAATGCCACGTAGGCACCGGTGATGGCGGCCGTACGCGTGCCGCCGTCGGCCTGGAGGACGTCGCAGTCGAGGACGATGGTGTTCTCGCCGAGCGCCTTGTAGTCGATGACCGCGCGCAGCGAGCGGCCGATGAGCCGGGAGATCTCGTGGGTCCGGCCGCCGATCTTGCCCTTGACGGACTCGCGGTCGCCGCGGGTGTTGGTGGCGCGGGGCAGCATGGCGTACTCGGCGGTGACCCAGCCCTCGCCGCTGCCCTTGCGCCAGCGCGGGACGCCCTCGGTCACGGAGGCGGTGCAGAAAACCTTGGTGTCGCCGAAGGAGACGAGGACGGAGCCCTCGGCGTGCTTGCTCCAGCCGCGTTCGATGGTGACCGGGCGGAGCTGTTCGGGGGTACGGCCGTCGATGCGAGACATGGCGAAGAGCCTAGTCGCACAGCGGGAAGGGGCTCCTCCCGCGTCGGGAAGAGCCCCTTTCCAGGTGAACCGGTGCGGTTCACATCATGTCTTCGATCTCCGCGGCGATCGGGTCGGCGTCGGTGCCGATGACGACCTGGATGGCGGTTCCCATCTTGACGACGCCGTGGGCGCCGGCGGCCTTCAGGGCGGTCTCGTCGACCAGGGAGGGGTCGGACACCTCGGTGCGCAGCCGGGTGATGCAGCCCTCGATCTCCTCGATGTTGTCGATGCCGCCGAGGCCGGCGACGATCTTCTCAGCCTTGCTGGCCATGTTCCTTCTCCCTGATCCGAACCGCTTTGTCGCAGTAACCCACAGTTGGCCCATCTTCGCGAGCGGTCATGCCGTACGTGCCGAATGATGGCGATCACGACAGCGGAACCGTCCGCCAACTGGTCTACACCACAGGCGGTACGGTCGCCAAACCGCGTCCGGGTCGAGCGGTTCAGGGAGGACATCCATGAGCGCCGAGAGCACGGTCACTCCCGGGCGCGCCCGCCCCCACCGGCTGTTCCAGGGCATGCAGAAGATGGGCCGCAGCCTGCAGCTGCCGATCGCGGTGCTGCCGGCGGCGGGCCTGCTGATCGGGCTGGGGCAGCCGGGCGTGGTAGGGAAGGACGGCCTGGGCTGGACCATCGTCTCCAAGGTGATGCTCGGCGCGGGCGGCGCCCTGCTCGACGGCTCCCTCGGGCTCCCGCTGCTGTTCTGCGTGGGCGTCGCGATCGGGATGGCGAAGAAGGCGGACGGCTCAACGGCACTCGCGGCGGTGGCGGGCTTTCTCGTCTACTACGGCGTGCTGCACCAGTTCCCGGACTGCCCCGTCGGCTCGAAGACGATCCCGGGCATCGGCTGCCAGGTCCGGGACGGGTCCGTGACGGCCTTCACCTTCCAGAACCCCGGCGTGTTCGGCGGCATCGTGATGGGTCTGCTGGCCGCCTTCTTCTGGGCCCGCTTCCACCGCACCAGGCTGGTCGACTGGCTCGGCTTCTTCAACGGCCGCCGGCTGGTGCCGATCATCATGGCGTTCGTCGCCATCCTCTTCGCGGCGCTGTGCCTGTGGATCTGGCCGCCGGTCGGCAGTGGCCTGGAGAGTTTCAGCCACTGGCTGCGGTCCATCGGCTCCTGGGGAGCGGGCGTCTACGGCGTCGCCAACCGCGCGCTGCTCGTCGTCGGCCTGCACCAGTTCCTGAACGTGCCCATCTGGTTCCAGTTCGGCAGCTACACCAAGCCGGACGGCACGGTGGTGCACGGCGACATCAACATGTTCCTCCAGGGCGACCCGCACGCGGGCCAGTTCACCTCGGGCTTCTTCCCGATCATGATGTTCGCCCTGCCGGCCGCCGCGCTGGCCATCACGCACTGCGCGAGGCCCGGCCGCCGCAAGGAGATCGGCGGCCTGATGCTGTCGGTGGCGCTGACGTCGTTCGTGACGGGCATCACCGAGCCGATCGAGTACTCGTTCATGTTCATCGCGCCGGTGCTGTACGCCGTCCACGCGGTGCTCACCGGTGTGTCGATGGCGGTGACCTGGGCGCTCGGGGTGCACGACGGGTTCAGCTTCTCGGCCGGCCTGATCGACTACGTCATCAACTGGCGCCTGGCGACGAAACCGTGGCTGATCATCCCGATCGGGCTGTGCTTCGCGGCGGTCTATTACGCGGTCTTCCGGTTCGCGATCACCAGGTTCGACCTGAAGACGCCGGGCCGTGAGCCGGAGGACGAGGTCGAGGACATCACCAAGGCGTGAGGGCTCACGGCACGTAGTGCGGTCGTAGCGGATCAGCGGGTTCCTTATGCCGCCTTCATCGTGCTACAACAGGTCTACACCACTGAGTGGTGTAGACCAGAGACGCTGCCGTCCCCTTCCATGGTTCCACAGGCGGCGCCCTGCATGCCCACAGGAGGAACTTGTGACCACGGCGACCGCCGCTCCCGCGGCCGAGAAGAAAAAGGGCTCCGGCGTGATGTCCGTGCTGCAGCGCATCGGCCGCAGCCTGATGCTGCCGGTGGCCGTGCTGCCGGCCGCCGCGCTCCTGGTGCGCCTCGGCAACACCGACATGCTGGGCCGCCCCTCCTTCCCCACCTTCCTGACGAAGATCGCGTCCTTCATGGCGGCGGGCGGCAACGCGATCCTCGACAACATGGCGCTGCTGTTCGCCGTGGGCATCGCGATCGGCTTCGCGAAGAAGTCGGACGGCTCCACGGCCCTCTCGGCCGTCGTCGGCTACCTGGTCTTCAAGAACGTCCTCGGCACGTTCACCGACAAGAACCTGCCGAAGGTGGCGACGGTCGTCGACGGCAAGATCGTCATGCAGAACGCCCCGGTGGACGCCAAGGTCCTCGGCGGTGTGGTGATGGGCATAGTCGTGGCTCTGCTGTACCAGCGCTTCTACCGCACCAAGCTGCCCGACTGGGCGGGCTTCTTCGGCGGCCGTCGTCTCGTCCCGATCCTGTCGGCCTTCGCCGGCCTCGTCATCGGCATCGTCTTCGGCTACATCTGGCCGGTCCTCGGCACGGGCCTGCACAACTTCGGCGAGTGGCTGGTCAAGTCGGGCGCGGTGGGCGCGGGCATCTTCGGTGTCGCCAACCGTGCGCTGATCCCGATCGGCATGCACCACCTGCTCAACTCGTTCCCGTGGTTCCAGGCGGGCGAGTACCACGGCAAGAGCGGTGACATCGCGCGCTTCCTGGCCGGCGACCCGCACGCGGGCCAGTTCATGACCGGCTTCTTCCCGATCATGATGTTCGCCCTGCCGGCCGCGTGCCTGGCCATCGTCCACTGCGCCCGGCCCGAGCGCCGCAAGGTCGTCGGCGGCATGATGGTCTCACTGGCGCTGACGTCCTTCGTCACCGGCGTCACCGAGCCGATCGAGTTCACCTTCATGTTCATCGCGCCGGTGCTGTACGCCATCCACGCGGTGCTCACCGGTGTCTCGCTGGCGCTGACCTGGGCGCTCGGGATGCGGGACGGCTTCGGCTTCTCGGCCGGTGCGGTGGACTTCTTCCTGAACCTGGGCATCGCGAGCAACCCCTGGGGCCTGGTCCTGATCGGCCTGTGCTTCGCGGCCGTCTACTACGTCGTCTTCCGCTTCGCGATCATCAGGTTCAACCTGCCCACACCGGGCCGCGAGACCGACGAGGAACTCGCGGAACTGCAGAAGGCCGAGGCGAAGTAGAGCCGACCCAGCACACGTCGAAGGCCCCGGGACCGAGAGGTTCCGGGGCCTTTGTCATGCCGTCGTGCGCGGAAGCTAGATCTCGTACGTGACCCGCGGAGCGGCGAGCTCCACCGGGCCGTCGAACACACCGCGGGCGTCGCGGAGGTTGATCTGCGGGTCGGTCCACGGCGGGATGTGGGTGAGGACCAGCCGGCGGGCGCCCGCGCGGGCCGCCGTCTCCCCCGCCTCGCGGCCGTTGAGGTGCAGGTCGGGGATGCTCTCCTTGCCGTGCGTGAACGCGGCCTCGCACAGGAACAGATCGGTGTCCCGGGCCAGCTCGTCCAGCGCCTCGGTGACACCCGTGTCGCCGGAGTACGTCAGCGACCGCCCGCCGTGCTCGACCCGGATGGCGTACGCCTCCACGGGGTGCCGGACCCGCTCGGTGTGCACCGTGAAGGGTCCGATCTCGAAGGTGGACGGCTTCACGGTGTGGAAGTCGAAGACCTCGCTCATGGACGAGGCGGAGGGGGTGTCGGCGTAGGCCGTGGTCAGACGGTGTTCGGTGCCCTCGGGGCCGTAGACCGGGAGCGGGTCGCAGCGGCCGCCGTCGTGGCGGTAGTAGCGCGCGACGAAGTAGGCGAGCATGTCGATGCAGTGATCGGCGTGCAGATGGCTCAGGAAGATCGCGTCGAGGTCGTAGAGACCGCAGTGGCGCTGCAGCTCGCCCAGGGCGCCGTTGCCCATGTCGAGGAGCAGCCGGAAGCCGTCGGCCTCGACGAGGTAGCTCGAGCAGGCCGATTCCGCGGAGGGGAACGACCCCGAGCAGCCGACGACGGTGAGCTTCATGAAGCAGAAACCTCCGTTGGCGGTGAAGATCAAAACGGAAAGATCAAAAGGGCAGGGGAACGGGGGTCGTGCGGTTCGTCGAGCGTAAGGCGCGAAAGGGCCGGTCGCTCCTCCGCCAGGGGCCGTTGTGGGCGAACTCACCTGTGCTGTCACCGGTTCGGCTGGACCGGGGGCGCAGAAGGATTCACCAAGGGCGCGCAATCCTCGGCGCGCGCCGGTAACGTCGTCGTATGGACACGTCCTGGTGGCTGGCACTCGCGGCGGTGGTGCTGCTCGCGCTGGTCGCCACGCTCATCGACGGCTGGGGGCGCGGTCGCCGGCCCGCCGCGCGGCGCCTCAGGCCCCTCGGCCGCGCGGGAACGCGCCCGGCGCGGGCCGCCCGGCCGGTCCCCGGGGACATCTGGTGGGCGGACGTCCCCTACGAGGACCGCACCGACGCGAAGGACCGGCCCTGTCTGGTGCTGGCGGTGCGCGGGAACCGGGCCACGGTCGCCAAGATCACCAGCAAGTACCACGACGAGCGGGCCGGGGTGATCCCGCTCCCGCCCGGCGCGGTCGGCGACGCCCGGGGGCGGCCGAGCTTCCTGGAGACCGACGAGCTGCGCGAGGTGCCGGTGGGCGACTTCCGGCGACGGGTCGGTGTGGTCGACCCCGTTCTGTGGGATCAGGTACGGCACCTCGCCGGGTGACTACTTCACGGTCACCGTGACCGTCCACTCCTGGATCCCCTTGCAGGACACCTGGCCCGGTGCCGTCGGCTGGGCGCACAGCGGGCGGGACGACGTCAGCTTCTCGGTTCCGGTGTGCACCGCCTGGTACGCCGCCGTGGCCTGGCCCGGCAGGATGACGAAGCCCGCGTTGATGCCCTTCAGGGCGGTGCCGCTGGCCATGACCGGCTTCCACGGGCGGGACTTGGTGCCGTCCAGGGTCAGGCGGACCTCGCCGCCCTTGGCCACGCAGACCGTGCGTCCGCTGTCGGCGGCCTTGAGCTGCACCAGCGCGGCGCAGCCGCCCTTGGCCGGTGCGGAGGCCGACGGCGACACCTTGCCGGCGTTTCCGCTGCCCTTGCCATCCTGGGAGCCGCATCCGGCGAGGAGCAGCGCTGTCGCCACGAGGGCGAGGGAGGTTGTCGTACGGCGCATGGGGGTTCGCCTTTCTGCCGTGGCCGCACGGGGTCGGCCGCCTGGTGCAGATGTGACGTAGTGGCGCACGAAAAGGATCCCGCACGCGGACGGATTCCGCGTGCGGGATCGCATGCTCACAGGAGGCGGATCAGCTGGTCGTCAGGGCGGTGTCGTCCACGACGAAGCTGGTCTGCAGCGAGGAGTCCTCCACGCCGTTGAACTTCAGGGTGACCGTCTGGCCCGCCAGCGAGGACAGGTCGAAGGTCTTCTGCGCGTACCCGGAGGCGGCGTTGACGTTCGAGTACGTCGCCAGGGTCGTCGAACCGGCGGTCACCGTCAGCTTGTCGTAGGCGGTGCTGCCGGTCTCGGCGGTGTCGATGTGCAGGTAGAAGGTGAGCGTGGCCTTGCAGCCGGCCGGGATCGTCACCGACTGGGACAGCGTGTCGGTGTGCGAGGAGCCGTAGCCGTCGAGCCAGGCGTAGTACGAGCCGCCGTGCGCCGCCTCACCCGTGTCGTTGGTGATGACGCCGCTGGACCCGGTCCAGCCGGTGTTGCCCGACTCGAAGCCCGGGTTGGCGAGCAGCTGGGAGGAGGAGCAGGTGCCGCCGGAGGAGCCGACGGTCCAGGTGAAGGAGGTCGAGCCGGAGGCGCCGGTGGAGTCCTTCGCGGTGACCGTGACCTGGTAGGTGCCCGCGGTGGACGCCGTACCCGAGATCAGGCCGGTGGAGCTGTTGATGGACAGCCCGGTCGGCAGGCCGGAGGCACTGTAGGTCAGGGCCGCGCCCGCGCTGTCGGTGGCCTTGATCTGCAGGCTGGCCGAACCGCCGGTCGTGGTCGACTGGCTGCCGGGGTTGGTGACGGAAACCGTGTTGCCGGTGCTGGAGCCGGAGGTGAAGGCGGCCGTGCCGTTCGGGGTGCCCCAGCCGGTCGGGCCGTCGTAGCCGGTGCCCGCGGTGCAGAAGTACGAGGTGGAGCAGGAGCCGTTGTGGCCGCTGGTCACGTCGTACAGGTTGCCCGTGTGGGAGTACGGGTACTTCGCCGGGTAGTCGCTCGCGCCCGGGGTGCCCGCGAGGGCGTAGACGCTCGCGATGATCGGCGAGGAGGCGCTGGTGCCGCCGACGACGCCCCAGCCGGAGCCGCCGAAGGTGTCGTAGACCGCCACGCCGGTGGCCGGGTCGGCGACCGCGGAGACGTCGGCCTCCATGCGCTTGGAGCAGCCGGTGTCGGTCTGCCAGCTCGGCTTCGGGTCGTAGGCGGAGCAGCCGGAGCCGGTGCCCTCGGTGGAGTTGGTGTACCAGACGGACTCGCTCCAGCCCCGCGAGTTGGAGGACTGGGTGAGCGCGGTGCCGCCGACGGCCGTCACGTACTGGGAGGTCGCCGGGTACTCGGCGCCGTAGGCGGAGTCACCCGAGGAGACGGTGATCGCGACACCCGGGTGCTTGAAGTACGAGGTGTCCTCGCTGGTCTGCGAGGAGGACTCGGAGCCGCCCCAGCTGTTGGAGATGAACTTGGCGCCGAGCGAGACGGCCTCGTTCTCGGCGATGCCGAGGTCGGTGTCGTTCGCGGAGTTGGCCTCGACCAGGATGATGCTGCAGTTCGGGCAGACCGCGCTGACCATGTCGATGTCGAGCATCTCTTCACCGGCCCAGCCGGTGTCGTTGGTCGGCAGCGAGGTGGTGGAACCGGTCTGGCTGACCTGCTTGAAGCAGCCGTTGGCCTTGGTGCAGGCGGACAGGCCGTACTGCGAGCGGTAGGTGGCCAGGTCCGACTCGGCGTTGGGGTCGTTGTAGGCGTCGACGATGGCCACCGTCATGCCCGAACCGCCCGTGGTGGGCAGGTTGTAGGCGCTGTGCAGGTTGGCCGGGGAGAGGCCCGAGGGCGCGGCCGCGGCGAGCGCCGAGGCGAGGCGCTGCTTGATGTCCGTGCGGCGCTGGGCGAAACAGGACGCGTGGCCCGGCTCGGCCTTGGCGCACAGGTGCTGTGTCGGCACCTTCTGGCCGGCCTTGCCCGTGGCGTGGAAGGTCTGCCGCTTCGGGTCCGTCAGGGCCCTGGTGTTCTGCGTGACCTTGGAGCTGTGGGGGTGCGCGCTGGTGGTCTGCGCCCCGGCCGTCGGTGCCGCGGTGAATCCGGCGACGGTGAGGGCGAGGGCGGGGAAGGCGACGGCGACGAGTCTTCGCAGACTGCGTCTCCGCCGGCTCGGGCGTGACTCACGCATGGGGTACTGCCTCCGGTTGACGTGGGGTTTCGCACTGGATTGGCAGGCCCGTGACGCGCGTAGCGGCGGCAGAACCGCGCAGTCATGAGCATGACACTCGCAGACACCTGACACACGCTGGGTGAGCGTGACATGCCAGGGTGCGAGGAGGAACGTAGCTCTGGCCCCAGGAGCACCGGCAGTACCGAAAGGATTTCTTTGCCTTGCCATAGGAATGGCTTAGCCCCCTCATAGGAGGGGGCTGGTGACCGCTTGATCCGCGTTAATGCGGTGTTACGAAAACGGTGCTACGCCCAGAGCTGGCCCTGCAGCGTCTCGATGGCCTCCTCGGTGGTGGCCGCCGTGTAGACGCCGGTGGACAGGTACTTCCAGCCGCCGTCGGCCACGATGAAGACGATGTCGGCGGACTCCCCCGCCTTGACCGCCTTCCTGCCCACGCCGATCGCCGCGTGCAGGGCGGCGCCGGTCGAGACGCCCGCGAAGATGCCCTCCTGCTGCAGGAGTTCACGGGTGCGGGTGACCGCGTCGGCGGAGCCGACCGAGAAGCGGGTGGTCAGCACGGAGGCGTCGTACAGCTCCGGCACGAAGCCCTCGTCGAGGTTCCTGAGGCCGTACACCAGGTCGTCGTAGCGCGGTTCGGCGGCGACGATCTGGATGCCCGGCCGGTGCTCGCGCAGGAAGCGGCCGACACCCATCAGGGTGCCGGTGGTGCCGAGGCCGGCGACGAAGTGGGTGATGGAGGGGAGGTCCGCCAGGATCTCCGGGCCGGTGGTGGCGTAGTGGGCGCCCGCGTTGTCCGGGTTGCCGTACTGGTAGAGCATCACCCAGTCGGGGTGCTCGGCGGCCAGCTCCTTGGCCACGCGCACGGCGGTGTTGGAGCCGCCCGCGGCCGGCGAGGAGATGATCTCGGCGCCCCACATGCCCAGCAGGTCCCGGCGCTCCTGCGAGGTGTTCTCCGGCATCACGCACACCATGCGGTAGCCCTTGAGCTTGGCGGCCATCGCGAGGGAGATGCCGGTGTTGCCGGAGGTGGGCTCCAGGATCGTGCAGCCCGGGGTGAGCCGGCCGTCCTTCTCCGCCTGCTCGATCATGTGCAGCGCGGGGCGGTCCTTGACCGAACCCGTGGGGTTGCGGTCCTCCAGCTTGGCCCAGATGCGGACGTCGGCGGACGGCGACAGCCGCGGCAGGCGCACCAGGGGGGTGTTGCCCACCGCGGCCAGCGGGGAGTCGTAGCGCATCGCTGCTCAGCGGCCGATCAGCGCATGCCGCCGGCGACGGCCGGCAGGATCGTCACGGTGTCGCCGTCCGACAGCTTGGTGTCGATGCCGTCGATGAAGCGGACGTCCTCGTCGTTCAGGTACACGTTGACGAAGCGGCGCAGCTTGCCCTCGTCCACGATGCGGGCCTGGATGCCCGCATGCCGGGTCTCGAGGTCGGTGAACAGCTCGGCGAGGGTGTTCCCCTTGCCCTCCACCGCCTTCTCACCGTCGGTGTAGGTGCGGAGGATGGTCGGGATGCGGACCTCGATGGCCATGGTTGGGGGCTCCTGTCGGAAGGTGTGTGGTCTGTGGGCGCACGGCTGGGGGTCCCCCCAGGCGTTCAGCACTGGGGGAGCGCCGCGGCCACGGCCGTACGGCGGCAGGGAACGTCAACAGATGGCGCTGTTCAGCCTGCACAGGTCGACGTGCAGCCGCGCCACGAGCAGCATGCCCGGCGCCTTCTCGCTCACGTCGTTCAGAACCATGGGGTCATCGTATCGATTCCCGGTCCGGGTTCCCGAGTGTGATCTCGCATGCTGGATGAATTCTGGCCGAATCGCGAGATTCAGTACGCCTCCACGATCCTGACCTCCTCCTCCGTGACCTCGCCTTCCACGATCCGGAACGAGCGGAACTGGAAGTCGCCGAGGCCGTCGGTGTCGGCGGTGGAGACGAGGACGTAGTGCGCGCCGGGCTCGTTGGCGTAGGAGATGTCGGTGCGCGAGGGGTAGGCCTCGGTGGCGGTGTGGGAGTGGTAGATGACCACCGGGTCCTCGTCGCGGTCGTCCAGCTCGCGGTAGAGCTTGAGCAGGTCGCCGGAGTCGAACTCGTAGAAGGTCGGCGACATGGCCGCGTTCAGCATGGGGACGAAGCGCTCGGGGCGGTCCGAGCCCGCCGGGCCCGCCACGACGCCGCACGCCTCGTCGGGGTGGTCCTTGCGCGCGTGGGCGACGATCTGGTCGACGAGGGCCTGGGTGATGGTCAGCATGTCCGTCAGGATAAGCAGACGGGCCGCTCCGTACCGATAGTTGGTACGGAACGGCCCATATGCCGGACGTCCTGAGCGGCAGCCGCACCGGGGCGCCACGAGAGCTCCGTGCGGCTGGACGTCCCTTGGGGGAAGGTCAGCGCTTGCGGAAGGCCGCGGCCTCCGGGTTGCGGCGCCGGAGCACCCAGTAGGAGACGCCGAGGATCGCGGCCCACAGCGGTGCACAGTAAAGCGACACCCGGGCGTCCTTGTCGATGCCCATGAGCACGATCACCATGAAGATGAACAGCAGTGCGAAGACGCTCGTGTACGGCGCTCCCGGCGCGCGGAACTCGCTCTGCGGCAGCAGCCCGCGGTTCGCCTTCGCCCGGTAGCGGATCTGGCAGACCAGGATGACGATCCAGGCCCACATGCCGGAGATGGTCGCGAAGGACACCACGTAGTCGAACGCCTTGCCCGGCCACTGGTAGTTGATCCAGACGCCGACGAGCATCAGCGCGGCGGAGAACGTGGTGCCGACGAGCGGGGTGCCGCTGCGGGTCAGCTTGGTGAAGGCCTTCGGGCCCTGGCTGTTGAGCGCCAGGTCGCGCAGCATACGGCCGGTGGAGTACATGCCGGAGTTGCAGGAGGACAGCGCGGCCGTCAGGACGACGAAGTTCACGATGCCGGCGCCGACCGACAGGCCCATCTTCTGGAAGGCGGCCACGAAGGGGCTCACACCCGGGTGGAACTCGGTCCACGGCACGACCGACAGGATCATGATCAGCGCGCCGACGTAGAAGACGGCGATGCGCCACGGCACGGTGTTGATCGCCTTCGGCAGCACCTTCTTGGGGTCCTTGGACTCGCCCGCGGTGACACCGACCAGCTCGACGGCGAGGAAGGCGAACATGACCATCTGCAGGGTCATCAGGGTGTTGCCGACGCCGTGCGGGAAGAAGCCGCCGTCGCTCCACAGGTGGCTGACCGAGGCGGTCTTGCCGGCGTCCGAGAAGCCGACCGTCAGGATGCCGGCGCAGATCAGGATCATGCCGATGATCGCGGTGACCTTGACCATGGAGAACCAGAACTCCAGCTCACCGAAGAGCTTCACGGAGATCAGGTTCGCGCCGTACAGCACGATCGTGAAGATCAGGGCCGAGACCCACTGCGGGATGTCGAACCAGTACGTCATGTAGGCGGCCGCGGCCGTGACCTCGGTGATGCCGGTGACCACCCAGAACAGCCAGTACGTCCACCCGGTCACGAAGCCCGCGAAGGGGCCGATGAACTCGCGGGCGTACTCCGAGAACGAACCCGACACCGGGCGGTACATCAGCAGCTCGCCGAGCGCCCGCATGATCAGGAAGATCACGAGGCCCGCGACGGCGTACGCCAGGATCAGGCTGGGGCCCGCCTTGGAGATGCCCTTGCCCGCGCCGAGGAACAGGCCGGTGCCGATGGCACCGCCGATGGCGATCATCTGGATCTGCCGGGACCCGAGCCCGCGCTGGTACCCCTCGCCGCCCTCGCTGTCCGCGGCCCGCGCGGCCTCACTGCCGTCGCGAAGCTGGTCGACCTGCGATGAGGTCATGTGTGGTGCGCCTTTCTCCATGCCGATCCGCGGCCCGTCGTCGGCCTCGGATCGGGTTTCGATCCCCCCGGATTGATGGAGCTGAGCGGCCTGTCCGAGTCCGCTCCTGCCTGGCCGACGGTCGTCGGCTCGGTGGCGCACCCGGCCGGACATGGGTGGCGTCGGCCGGGCGGTCGTGAAGATTTATCACGGCCGCAATATTGATCACAGGGGCGCGTTGTGGCGCACCTCACTGGTAAAAGCGGACAAGAGGCACCTGAATACGGCAAACCAGGCCGCAACGGTAACGCGATCGTTATCCGGATTTGAGCGTCCGCTGAGCGAACAGGAATTCCGGACAGATCAGATCATCAAGGTCGACACAAGGGTCTCCTGGAGCCCGCCGAGCCACAGATAGGCCATCACCATCGGCTTGCGCGGGTCCTCGTCCGGGAGCCGGTAGAGCAGATCGGTGTCGTCCTCGTCGGTGATCTCCAGCCGGATGCCGATCGCGAGCCGCAGGTCGTTGAGGGCGCCGAGCCACTGCTTCGACTCCTGCGGGGACAGCTTCAGCACCGCCCCGCCCTCGTCCGGGGTGAGCGCGTCCAGGGCCCGGATCACCGCGAGCGCGTTCTCGCGCTTGCCGGCCCTGAGGTCGTTCTCGGTGTAGCGGCGGAACTCGGCGGAGTGGGCCCGCCGCTCCTCGGCGTCGGCGGGCGAGTCCGGGGCCTGCTCCGGGTCGCTGTAGGCCTCCGGGAAGAGCCTCCTGAGCACCGGGTCCGCGGGCGGCTCGCTCGGGCCCTCCGCGAACAGCTCGGCGAGCGGGTCCTTCGGGCTGTCGGCGCCGGGGCCGGGACCGATCAGCTCGAGGAGCTGGACGGCCAGCGACCGGATGATGGAGATCTCGACGTCGTCGAGCGCGACGGCCGCGCCGCCGCCGGAAAGCGGTTCGAATTGTCCGGGCATGTATGTGGGTTCGCTACTTCCGGTCCTGCTGCAGGGTGGCCCACAGACCGTAGCCGTGCATCGCCTGCACGTCGCGCTCCATCTCCTCGCGGCTCCCGCTGGAGACGACCGCCCGGCCCTTGTGGTGGACGTCGAGCATGAGCTTGGTGGCCTTGTCCTTGGAGTACCCGAAGTACGTCTGGAAGACGTACGTCACATAGCTCATGAGGTTGACCGGGTCGTTGTGCACGATCGTGACCCAGGGGACGTCGGGCTCGGGTACGGCGAAGACCTCCTCCGCCGACTCGGTGCGTTCGATCTCTACGGGCGCGGGTGACGTCACAGTGCCCATGCTGCCACGGCCCACCAAAATCGTCACACCGACGAAAAGGGAGTACGATCCCTGCCATGAACACAGCAGACCTTGGGCTGCCGGTGGATGTTCCCTCGACGGCGCTCTTCACGGACCAGTACGAGCTGACGATGCTGCAGGCCGCGCTGAAGGCCGGTACGGCCGAACGGCGGAGCGTGTTCGAGGTCTTCACCCGGCGGCTGCCGGACGGGCGCCGCTACGGCGTGGTGGCGGGCACCGGCCGCGTCCTGGACGCGGTGGAGAACTTCCGCTTCGACCCGGGCGTCCTCGGCTTCCTGCGCGAGCGGAAGATCGTCGACGAGGAGACCCTGAAGTGGCTCGCCGACTACCGCTTCAGCGGGGACGTCTGGGGCTACCCCGAGGGCGAGGTCTACTTCCCCGGCTCGCCGATCATGCGGGTCGAGGGCACCTTCGCCGAGTGCGTGCTGCTGGAGACGGTCATCCTCTCCATCCTCAACCACGACTCCGCGATCGCCGCGGCCGCCTCCCGGATGGCCTCCGCCGCCGGGGAGCGCCCGCTGATCGAGATGGGCGCGCGCCGCACCCACGAGCTGGCGGCGGTGGCCGCGGCCCGGGCGGCGTACGTCGGCGGCTTCGCCACCACCTCCGACCTGGCGGCCGGCTTCCGCTACGGCATCCCGACCGTCGGCACCTCCGCGCACGCCTTCACCCTGCTCCACGACCACGAGCGGGACGCCTTCCAAGCCCAGGTCGAGACCCTCGGCCGGGGCACCACCCTGCTCGTGGACACCTACGACGTCGCCGAGGCCGTCCGTACGGCGGTGCAGGTGGCCGGACCCGAGCTGGGCGCGGTCCGCATCGACTCCGGCGACCTGCTGCTCGTGGCGCACCGGGTGCGGCAGCAGCTGGACGAGCTGGGCGCCACGAACACCAAGATCGTCGTCACGTCCGACCTCGACGAGTACGCGATCGCCTCGCTCGCCGCCGCCCCCGTGGACGCCTACGGCGTCGGCACCCAGCTGGTGACCGGCTCCGGGCACCCGACCTGCTCCATGGTCTACAAGCTGGTCGCCCGCGCCGAGTCCGGCGACCCGAAGGCGCCGCTGGTGCCGGTCGCGAAGAAGTCCAGCGGCGGCAAGACCTCCATCGGGGGCCGCAAGTGGGCGGCGCGCCGGCTGGACGAGGAGGGGGTGGCGGAGGCCGAGGTCGTGGGTACCGGCGCGGTGCCGGCGGACCTCGCCGACCGGCAGCTGCTGATCGAACTGATCAAGGGCGGTGACGTGGTCGCCCGCGAGCCGCTGGACGTGCCCCGGGACCGTCATATCGCCGCCCGCGGGAACCTCCCGCTCTCCGCCACCCAGCTCTCCCGAGGGGAACCCGTCATTCCGACGGAGTACGTCCACGGGCGCTCGGGTAGCTAGAGCGGGACCGCCGCCCTCCTCCGCCGCCCTTCCTCCGTCGCCCTCCGCGAACCGCCCCCTCCCGCACCGGGCCGTAAGTCTCTAGGCTCAGTTACTTAATCCTCACCCGAAGGACACCCGCCATGCGCCGCGCCTTGATCGTCGTAGATGTGCAGAACGACTTCTGCGAGGGGGGCAGCCTCGCGGTGGCCGGGGGTGCGGACGTGGCCGCCGCGATCACGGAGCTGATCGGCCAGGCGGGGGGCACCGGGTACCGCCATGTGGTGGCCACCCGGGACCACCACCTCGCGCCCGGCGGCCACTTCGCCGACAACCCCGACTTCGTCCACTCCTGGCCCGCGCACTGTGTCGCGGGCACGGAGGGCGTCGGCTTCCACCCGAACTTCGCCCCGGCCGTCGCCTCCGGCGCGGTCGACGCGGTCTTCTCCAAGGGCGAGTACTCGGCGGCGTACAGCGGCTTCGAGGGCGCCGACGAGAACGGCGTCCCCCTGGCCGACTGGCTCCGCGCGCGCCACATCGACGAGGTCGACGTGGTCGGCATAGCCACGGACCACTGTGTACGCGCCACGGCCCTGGACGCCGCCCGTGAGGGGTTCCGCACCCAGGTCCTGCTGGACCTGACGGCGGGCGTCGCCGAGGAGACCACCGCGCGGGCGCTGGAGGAGCTGCGGGAGGCCGGTGTGGAACTGACCGGGAAGCCCGTGCTCGGTGGCGCCTAAACCACCGCCGACCTGCGCAGAAGCGCCCGGATCGGATGCCACAGTTCGTTCACGATGACACCGTTGTCGGCCGGTGCCGTGCGCCATATCAGGCCGTCCGGATGGTGCAGCACGGCCGTGATCTCGTCCGGCGTCGGAGGCGCTGCGTTCCCCCGGAGGTATATCGCGCGCAACCCCAGGTTGCGGAGCCTGGTCAGGGCCCTGGCGCGATTCTGGGCGTGCACCAGTACCCGCACCCCGGCGGAGCCGTAGGGCAGGTTCAGCGCCACCACGACCGTGCCGTTCGGCAGCTTGCAAAAGCCTCCAGCGGCCATGCGGTCACATCCCCGTTTCGGTCGGTGTCAATAAGCGGTCCACAGGACGCACCTAAACACGATCGGCGGCGACCCGCCAAGGGGTTGCCGCCGATACGCGTCTGACCTGCGAAAACGTGGACTACTTCACCGCGGGACCGACCTTGAGCAAGATCGTCGAGCCGTTCTTGGCTTCCTTGACGATCACGATCTTGGTGTTGGTGTCAGTGACCTGCACACCCCCGGTGGGGTTCGAGGGGTCGTAGTAGGTGCTGGTGTGGTCGTTGAAGACCGGCACCCCCTTCGACGCCTTGATCACCGTCGCGACGTCGGCCTTGTGCAGCGTGATGCCGTCCGTGCCGTAGAGGCTGAACGGGGAGTCGTAGGACTGCATGCGGTTGCGCATCAGCGTGCCGTCGGACCACTTCATCGCCGTCGGGTGCGAGTCGATCGGCAGGATCAGACCGGTACCCGGGTGACCGTTGGTGCTGTTGGTGTTGTTGTCCGCCTGGGAGGTGTCCCACTTCCAGATCAACAGGCCGTTCTGGTACGGGTAGTGCTCCACCCAGCTGGGCTGCTTGGCCGAGCCGAAGTTGTACGGGCCCGTCTTCAGGGTCTTGTCGTACGACACGTACTGCCGGTTCTCGGCGATGTAGTACTGCTTGTAGTTCTTGGTGAAGGACGCGCCGATGCGGGAGAAGCCCGTGGCGGTCCAACCGGCGTCCTGCGTCTCGGCGTTGTCCGAGAAGAGCGGCGTGCCGTCGGCGGTCACGGAGATCTCGTCGGCCGTGAAGCCGTTCTCGGCGACCCCGCTGTCGGTGGCGTAGCGGAAGCGCAGGTCGATCTTCTTGCCCGCGTAGGCGTCGAGCGAGTACGACAGCTTCTTGTGCGTCTGCGAGAAGCCGGTCAGCGCCGGCTTGCCGCTGGCGTCATGCGGGATGGCCTGGCCGTCCGCCGTGCCGTCCAGGGCCGTCCAGTTGGCGCCGCCGTCGGTCGACACCTCGGTGTAGACGAAGTCGTAGCCGTCCTCGGTCGCCCACCAGCCGTCCAGGTCCAGCTTCGCCGAGGACTTGCCGGTCAGGTCCACGGACCGGGTCAGCGTGTTCTTCAGGTCGTTGCCGCTGCCGCTCCACCACTGCGTCGCCCCCTGGGCGGGCTGGGTGATGGTGGTGGTGACGGCCTTGTCCGGCAGGTTGACCACGAGGGCCTGCTTGTTCCAGGTGTTGTACTCGGCGACACCCAGCTTGTGCGTGGACTGCGTACCGGCCTTGGCGGTGTCGTAGTTGAGCCAGCCGAGCTGCAGCTTGTCCCAGGCGTTCATGTCGCCCGGCAGGTTGCCGATGGACTCCTTGCCGGTGCCGAGCCAGGAGCCGGAGGACATCAGGGTCCAGAAACCGGTGGAGTTGTCGCCGCCGGCGGTGTCGTACTCGTCCGGCAGGCCGAGGTCGTGGCCGTACTCGTGGGCGAAGACGCCGAGGCCGCCGTTCTCCGGCTGCATGGTGTAGTCGCCGACCCAGATGCCGGTGTCGCCGATCTGCGCGCCGCCGAGCTTGTTGTTCGCGGGGCCGGTGCTGCCCGAGTCGGTGCCGAAGGCGTACCAGCGGTGGGCCCAGATCGCGTCCTTGCCCTGCGCGCCGCCGCCGGCGGACTCGTCCTCACCGGCGTGCACGATCTGGAAGTGGTCGATGTAACCGTCGGGCTCGTTGAAGTTGCCGTCGTGGTCGTAGTCGTAGCGGTCCCACTGGTCGTACTGGGCGAGGTCCTTCTTGATGTCGGCGTCGGTCCTGCCGGCCGCCTTCTGCTGGGCCACCCAGGCGTTCACGCCGTCGCTGACGGCGTTCCACACGCTCGGGCAGTTGGTCTGGCCGCAGGCGTTGTTGCCGTAGCGGGCTTCGTTGTAGGGGACCTTGACCCAGTCCGCGACCTCGCCGTCGACCGAGTAGCGGCCCGAGGACTGCTTCTCGTAGTACTTCTTCAGCGACTCGGTCTTCTTGCCGGTGCCGAAGTAGAGGTCCTGGTAGTGCTTCTGGTTGTAGTCCTTCTGCCAGGCCGTGGAGTTGTCCTGCTTGCGGTCCGGCGCGGCGATCTGGTTGTGCAGCGGGCCCGCGGTGCCGCCGTACTTGGGGTCGGTCTTGTCCCCGAACTCCACCAGGATCGTGAAGATCTTGTCGGTCTTCTCGCGGCTCAGCTCGACGTACTTGCCCTTGCCCTTGCGGCTCTTGAGCTGGACCACCTTGGAGCCGTCCCGCTCCTGCGCCTTGGCCTTGCCCGATATGAGCTGGCTCAACGCCTCCCGGCGCTGGGCCTCCTGGGTCTTGCTCAGCGGGCCGTCGAGGTCGTGCGCCTGCTGCTTCACCGGCGCCGGGTCGTGCCGGTTGGCGGCGGCGGAGTGGTCCGCCCGGGTGGCGGCCTCCGCGACGGCGAAGGTGGCGAACGTGGCGGAGGCCGCCGCGAGCGTCACGCCGATCGCGGCCGCTCTGAACGTCCAGGATCTGCTGGTCACTTGAGTTCCCCTCTAGCGCTGCACGCGGGTGTGCATGGTCGTGCGCGTGTTTCAAGTGACGTAATTTGACTAGAGGTTTATCAGAAAAGACAGACCTTGACTCGGCCACTTCCTGTGCACTATGCGAAACTGACGTCCGCTTTACGGATACCGCGCGGATGCCGTGCTTCCTGTGCGCCCCCCGTGCACCGGTACCGTGGGTTAGGTCACGCTTACCAGGCGTCCCGTTCGGGCATGCACGCGAAGAGAGTCGAACGGCACCGCCCATACCCCGAACTTCCGAGGACACGATTGCCATGCCTCGTCCGACTGCCGCACAGCTCGTTTACGGTTCCTGCACCGTGATCTTCTCGACGCTCGCCATGTTGCTGCTGTCCCAGACGAGTTCGGGCCTCGGGATCACCGTCATCGCCCTGTCCGCGCTCGCCCTCGGGCTGCTCGTGGCGATGACGGTACCGCTGCCGAAGGCCCCCGCGACCGAGGCAGCGGCCGAGTCCGCCGAGCCCGCACCCCAGGAGCAGCCGGTGTCCACGGCCTTGTGAACAGCGCCGACACGAAAGCGGCGGGCCCGTGATCCCACGGACCCGCCGCTTTCGCATGGGCCCCCTACCGGGTCTTCGTATGGGCACCCATAACACTTCGCTCAACCGGTGCTGACCACCACCGTCTTGGCCGCTTTGTCGTGCAGGCCGTGTTTGTAGGGTTTGTCGAAGTAGCTCCAACCGCCGCAGATCGCCGTCCAGACGAAGGCACAGCAGAAGGCGAACGGCGCCCACAGCACCAGGGAGCGGACCAGGTTGGTCCGCACCGAGGGCGTGGCCCCGTTGTCCAGGTTCGCCACCCGCATGCTCAGCCACTTCTTGCCGAGGGTCTGGCCGTACTTGCTCATCATGGACGTGTCGTACGCGATGTAGAGCACGGCCGCGATGAAGGACTGTCCCACGGACTTGCCGACCTCGACGTGATCGCCGTCGACCTGGTACCCCCGCACGCCGAACGCCCAGGTGAGCAGCCAGACGACGATACCGACGAGGATCATGTCGACGATCCGCGCGAGCGTCCGCCTGCCGCTGTCGGCGAGCGGGGGCATACCGGCCAGCGGGTCACCGGGGTAGCCGCCGGGCGGCGGGGGCCGCTGGGCGCCGCCGTACGGGGTGCCGTACGGCGAGCCCGCCCCCTGGTCCGACGGGGGCCGCTTCCTGAACGGGTCGTCCTCGGGGGGCTGCTCTCCGGAGCCGGGGGGCGGTTCGCTGCTCATGGCCCGAGTGGACCGCGAAGGCCCCGCCTCCGCATCCCGCGGACGGCCTTACGGAGTACGGCCGTCCGGATGACGGCCCTGCCCCGCGCTCAGCCCGCGACGAAAGTGTGCGCCGCCTTGTCGTGCCAGCACTGGTGCCAGGGCCGGTCGAACAGGCACCACAGCACGCCCACGATCCCGATCCCGAGCAGCCCGGGCACGCTGTAGACCAGCCAGCGGCGCAGCGCGGCGCCGAAGGCCGGGGGCTCGTGCCCCTCGATGTCCCGCACCTGAAGACCTAGCAGCTTCTTGCCGAGGGTGCGGCCCCACTTGGCGGTCGGCAGCGCCTCGTACACGACGCCGAAGAGCAGCAGGACGGCGAGCACGATGCCGAGGCTGGTGGCGGTCGTGCCGTCGAGCAGCCAGACGGTGACCTCGCGGCCGGACAGCCTGGCCTCGTCGATCTTCTGCTGGATGTGGTCGGCGGCCTCGGTGCCGAGCGGTACGGCCGCGGCGGCCGTCACGGCGACCATGACCAGCGTGTCGATCAGCCGGGCGGCGAACCGCTTGCCCAGCCCGGCGGGGCGGGCGGCGGCCTGGCGGCGCGCGGCCGCCTGGAACGGGTCCTCCACCGGCGGCTTCCACGGCGCCACGGGCTGCTCGTCACCGCCACCGGCCAGCTGGTGCACCTGCTGCGCCCAGGACGCCTGACCGCCGCCGGGCCCGCTGGTCACCGGGGTGACCGGGGCGCCGCCCTGCGCCGGCACCGAGGGTGCCACGGCCGGCTGGGCGCCCTGGGCCTGCGGTGCCTGCGCGGCGGCGGCACGTGCGGCGGCGGCCTTGCCGGCCCCGAAGCCGGGGCCCGCGGCCGGGGCGGGCGAGGGCGGGGGCGAGGAGGATGCGGGGGAGCGCGGGGCGGGTGCGCCGATGGGGCCCTGCGGCCCGAAGCCGCCGGGTCCGCCTGCCGAACCGGACACGGGCGCGCCGGGGCCCTGGCCCGAACCCGGTGCGCCGAAGCCGGTGCCCTCGCCGGGCTGGGCGCCGGAGGCGGGCGCCCCCGAGCCCGGCCGCTGTGCCGGGCCATGCGGGCCGTAACCGGAACCCGTCCCGGCTTCCGCGCCGGAAGCCTGCGGACCGGAGGCCTGTGCACCCGGCCGGCCCTGGCCCGGTACCGGGCGGAAGGTCATCGTGCCGTCGTCCCGCACCGCTGCGGGCCCCGGCACCGGGCGGCGGAAGATGAACGTGCCGCCGGGGTCCGGTTCACCGCCCTCCGCCGGCGGGATCGAGGCCGAGCCCTCCGCGGGGATCCGCGGATCGGCACCCCGAGCGGTACGCCCGTCGCCGTCACCGGCGGAGCCGAACCGCCCCGCGGACCCGGGGTGTCCTGCGCCCGGGCCGCCGGACCCCGACCGGCCACCGGTCTGGCCGCCGGCTGGCCAGGCGCCGGAGCCGTCCTGCCCGGAGGGTGTCTCCGGCTCCTCGTCGAAGAAGTGCGGGCCCGTCTCCTCGACCGCCGCAGGCACAGCGCGGACGCCGGGCGGCGGGGTGAGCGGTTCGCCGTCCTTCGGCGCCGGGCGGCTGGTGCCGGGCACCCAGGAGGCGCCGTTCCAGTACCGGACGTATCCGGGGATGGACGGGTCCGGGTAGTAGCCCTCGCGGGGCCTGTCGTCACCTGGGGCCGGGGTTGGGGCGCTCATGTCCGTCGTCCCGTATCTGCTCGGGGGTGGGATGGGGGCCTCCACATCTATCAGACCGGGGCACCCCGCAGCGCCAGTCCCGCAGGACCCACCCCTTTCCGGGCAACTGCGTACCCGGCTCTCACAGGTCCGCGAAAAAAATTTCCCCGAACCCGCGTAATGGCCCAGCCCCTGCCCGCTCTCCCCTGGCGCGGGCCCGGTCCGAGCGGCCCGGACGACACAGAAAGGCAACGTCATGCATCACACCGTGGTGGAGCGGGAGCTGGAGATGAGACTCATCCTGTCGCCGGAGCGCGGCATCCCGGTGCCGGCCCGGCTGAGCTACCGCTCCGCCGATCCGTACGCCGTCCACATCACCTTCCACATCAACTCCGACTCCCCCGTCGACTGGACGTTCGCCCGCGACCTGCTGGTGGAGGGGGTGTTCCGGCCGTGCGGGCACGGGGACGTGCGGGTGTGGCCGACGAAGGTGGACGGGCGCAGGGTCGTACTGATGGCGCTCAGCTCGCCGGACGGGGACGCGCTGCTGGAGGCGCCCATCCCGCAGGTGTCGGCCTGGCTGGAGCGGACGCTGCGGGCCGTTCCCCCGGGGAGCGAGGGCGGGCGGCTGGGCATCGACGACGCGCTCGACCAGCTGCTCGCCCGGTGACCGGCCGCAGCGACGGCTCAGAGGACCTTGCCCGGGTTGAGGATGCCCAGCGGGTCGAAGGCGTGCTTCACGGCACGCTGCATCTCGACCCCGACCGGGCCGATCTCCCGGGCCAGCCACTCCTTCTTCAGTACGCCGACGCCGTGTTCGCCGGTGATGGTGCCGCCGAGTTCCAGGCCGAGGGCCATGATCTCGTCGAAGGACTCGCGGGCCCGCCGGGACTCCTCGCCGTCCTCGGCGTCGAAGCAGACGGTGGGGTGCGTGTTGCCGTCGCCGGCGTGCGCGCAGACACCGATGGTCAGCCGGTACTTCTCGGCGATCCGCTCGACGCCCTCCAGCATCGCGCCGAGCTTCGAGCGGGGCACGCACACGTCGTCGATCATCGTCGTGCCCTTGACCGCCTCCAGCGCGGTCAGCGAGAGCCGCCGGGCCTTCAGCAGCATCTCGGACTCGGCCGCGTCCTCGGCCGGGACGGTCTCGGTGGCACCGGCGGCCTCGCACAGGGCGCCGACGGCGGCGAGATCGGCGGCCGGGTCCGGGGTGTCGAAGGCGGCCAGCAGCAGCGCCTCGGTGGTCTCGGGGAGGCCCATGTGGGCGAGGTCGTTGACCGCCTTGACGGTCGTACGGTCCATCAGTTCGAGGAGGGAGGGGACGTGACCGCCCTCCATGATCCGGCAGACGGCGTCGCAGGCGGCCGCGGCGGACGGGAACTCGGCGGCGAGGACCAGCTGCTGCGGCGGCTTGGGCCTGAGCGCGAGGACGGCGCGCACGACGATGCCGAGCGAGCCCTCGGAGCCGACGAAGAGGCGGGTGAGGTCGTACCCGGCGACGCCCTTGGCCGTGCGGCGGCCGGTGGACATCAGGCGGCCGTCGGCGAGGACGACGTCCAGGCCGAGGACGTACTCGGCGGTCACGCCGTACTTGACGCAGCACAGGCCGCCGGACCCCGTGCCGATGTTGCCGCCGATGGTGCACATCTCCCAGCTGGAGGGGTCCGGCGGGTAGTACAGGCCGTGTTCCTCGACCGCGTGGGAGAGGGCCGCGTTGATCACGCCCGGTTCGACCACGGCGATCCGGTCGACGGGGCTGATCTCCAGGATGCGGTCCATCTTGGTGAGGGACAGCACGATGCAGCCGTCGGTGGCGTTGGCGCCGCCGGACAGGCCGCTGCGGGCGCCCTGCGGGACGACGGGCACGCGCAGTTCGGTGGCGACGCGCATGACGTGCTGGACCTGTTCGACGGTGCGCGGGAGCACGACGACGGCGGGGGTGCCGGCCGGGCAGAAGCTCGCCATGTCGTTGGCGTAGGACGCGGTGACGTCGGGGTCGGTCAGGACGGCCTCGGCGGGCAGGCCGGCCAGGAGCCGGTCGGTGAGGTTGGTCGTTGCCACGGCGTCTTCGGAGCGGGGCGCTTCGATACGGCTCATGATCACAGCCTGACACTCGCGGCCATCGGTGTGAACCCCATCCGTGCCGTCCTTGGGCCGCCCGGATCAGCTCGTCTTATTGGCGCACAGTGAGCGCCATGGGCAACCGAGTGTGCGTGCCGGGTACGTCCCTGCCGGCCGGGCCGTCGACGCCGCACCGCAAGCGGCGGTGGCTGCGCCGGGTGCTGGTGCTCGCGCTGGCGGGGGGTGTCGCGGCGGGCGCGGTGTGGCTGCTGCCCGGGCAACGGCCGCACGATCCGGTCCGGCCGCCCGCCGCAGGTCCGCGGGCGCGGGCGCAGGCGCCGGCGGTGACCTCGGGGGTGCCGGCCGCGCTGCCCCAGCTGGCGGCGCTCATCGGGCAGCAGGAGCGGCGGGTACGGGCACAGCCCCGGGACGCCCGGGCGTGGGCCGTGCTGGGGAACGCGTATGTGGAGCGGGGGAACGGGACGGCCGACGCGGCGGACTATCCACGGGCCGAAGCGGCGCTGCAGACGTCCCTGAAGGTGCAGGCGGCGAAGAACACCGAGGCGCTGGACGGGATGGCGGCGCTGGCGCTGGCCCGCCGGGACTTTCCGGCGGCGAAATGGTACGGCGAACAGGCGCTGAAGGCGGCGCCGCAGCGGTGGACGGCGTATCCGCCGCTGATCGACGCCTACACCGGGCTCGGCGACTACAAGGCGGCCCGCGCCTCCCTGGACAAGCTGCTCCGGCTGCGCCCCGGCGCGGCGGCACGGCCCGCGGTGATGGCGCGGGCCTCGGCGGTGTACCGGGACCGGGGCTGGCGCGAGGACGCGGTGGCCCAGCTGACCGACGCGGCGGCCGCCGCCGGCACCCCGGGCGAGCAGGCCGCCTATCTGACCGGGGTCGGGCAGCTGGCCTGGGGGCGCGGGGACCTCCCGGACGCGCTGCGGCACTTCGACGCGGCCCTACGACTCGACCCCGACCAGCGGGCGGCACAGGCCGGGCGGGGCCGGGTGCTGGCCGCGCAGGGCGGCACGACCGAGGCGTACGCCGCGTACCGGTCGGCGCTCAGCCGGCACCCGAGCCCGCAGGACGCCTATGAACTGGGCGAGCTGTACGAGGCGCACGGCCTGACCACGCAGGCCCGGGCCCGGTACGGACAGATGAAAGCGCTGGTACTGCGACAGCTGGCGGCCGGGGTCGACGAGGACCTGCTGATGGGCCGGTTCGAGGCCGACCACGGCGACCCGCGGGAAGCGGTACGGCGGCTACGGGCGGAATGGCAGCGCCAGCCGGGGACCGAGGTGGCCGACGCACTCGGCTGGGCACTGCACCGCGCGGACGCCGACGAGGAGGCACTGACCTACGCCACGACCGCCACGGACACCTCCGAATCCGGCCTCCGCAGCGCGCTCTACGTCTTCCACCGCGGCCTGATCGAGCAAGCCCTGGACCTACGGGCCCCGGCCCGCCGGCACCTTCGGGAAGCACTGCAGATCAACCCGTACTTCTCCCCGCTACGAGTTCCGGTGGCGCTGACGGCGCTGTCGGAACTGGGCGAACCGGAAGCCGACGCACCTCCTTTCGGCCACGGTTCCGCCCGATCCGGCGTGTGACTGTGGTCGGTCCTGGTCGGCTCCGTGGGTGTCGCGTGCCGATGTCGTGCGCCGTTTGCCCCTTGTGTGACCGGGCTCGGGTGGGTCTCCCTTGCTCACCAGCGGTCCCGGGCGTGTCCCGGCACCTCTCCGGCACAACCGGTTGACCCGCTTCCGGAAAGCGGGCGAAGGCACCGAAAAGCCTTCTGTCGGCCGCGAGTTGATCCTCCCTAGCATCCCCTTTGAGCGAATCGGAGGGGAACATGCGCAGACTCATCACGGCCACCGTCGCCGCTCTGGCCGCCGTCCTGCTGAGCGTGGGTACGGCGTCCGGTGCCGGTAACGGCAAGCAACATGACTTGACCGCCGACGTGCCCGCCGGGCCGACGAAGAAGTGCGTCACCACCGCCCAGCAGCGCGACCTGGCCTCCTGGGCCTGTATGGGCTCGACCCTGCTGGCGAACGGCAAGGCGGAACAGCTCGACAAGTCCGCCGCGAAGCCGGCCGTCACGGCGAAGGCCGCGACCGATGACGATGAGGACTCCTGGTGCGAGCCGACCGGGCTGTGCACCCGGCTGATCAGCGACTACATCCGTGAGACCAAGGCGAACATCTGGTACGGCTACGGGGACCAGACCGTCGGTTCCTACGACGCGATCCTGCGCAACAACCTCAACGGCCGCCAGCCCCGCCTGACCACGACCCTCATCCTCGACGAGGGCCCGCCGCTGTACTTCCCGACCGTCACCACCCAGTGCTACGAGGAGATCTCGTTCTGGCCGGACAACCCCTGCGGCACCGACACCATGGGGGGCGCCTACCTCAACGGCCCGATGGCCCGCTGGGACGGCGGACAGCGCTACGGGGACCGGCTGGACAACTCCAACGAGTACTACCATGCGCTGGACGCCTCATGGGTGCCCACCGGGTACGCGCCGCTCTCCGGCAGGCTCTTCGAGACGCCGTACTTCAACTGCTACGGCTCGGACCCGTGCTACTTCCCGTCGGAGTGAGGAGCACGAAGAAGTGACAGCGGTGCACCGGCCGTCCCACACCTGGTCGGACTTCCCGCTCGCGCGGCCGTCGTCGCCGCGCGAGCGGGCCGTCCCCGTCGAGATCACCCAAGAGGGGCGGGTCTATGCGCGTATGGGGGACTCCGGGTGGCACATGGCCGTGTGCTGGTACGCCGGGCCCGGCCACGCCGTGCGCGTCCACGGTGATCCGGATCCCGAACGCACCGCGGCCGACCAGGTGATCGTCGAGGAGGAGGCCAACTCCTATCTGTCGGACGCCGGAATCCCGCCGCGGCCGCGCGGCTTCACCTGGTACGTCGAGATCCCGCCGGGCCGTACCCTCTCCGGTCTCTGGGAGGTGATCGACCGGCATGAGAGGGGGCTGCCCGGTGCCGCTCCCCGGCCGAGCGAGACGGCCGGCGCGATCGCTCAGGCCGTCTCGCTCTTCTACGCCTAGGAAGCCGTGCCTACAGGTTGCCCCGCTTGGCCTGCTCCCGCTCGATCGCCTCGAACAGGGCCTTGAAGTTGCCCTTGCCGAAGCCCATCGAGCCGTGCCGCTCGATGATCTCGAAGAAGACCGTCGGACGGTCCTGGACCGGCTTGGTGAAGATCTGCAGCAGATAGCCGTCCTCGTCACGGTCGGCGAGGATCCTCAGCTCGCGCAGGGTCTCGATCGGCACGCGGGTGTCGCCGACCCACTCGCCGAGGGTGTCGTAGTAGGAGTCGGGCGTGTTGAGGAACTCGACACCGGCGGCGCGCATGGTGCGGACCGTCTGCACGATGTCGTTGGTGTTCAGCGCGATGTGCTGGACGCCCGCGCCGCCGTAGAACTCCAGGTACTCGTCGATCTGGGACTTCTTCTTGGCGATCGCGGGCTCGTTGATCGGGAACTTCACCTTCAGGGTGCCGTCCGCGACGACCTTCGACATCAGCGCGCTGTACTCGGTGGCGATGTCGTCGCCCACAAACTCCTTCATGTTCGTGAAGCCCATGACCTTGTTGTAGAAGGCCACCCACTCGTCCATCTTGCCGAGCTCGACGTTGCCGACGCAGTGGTCGATGGCCTGGAAGGTGCGCTGGGCGGGCGGTTCCACCATCGGCTTGGCGGCGACGAAACCGGGCAGGTAGGGGCCGTCGTAGCCGGAGCGGTCGACCAGGGTGTGGCGGGTCTCGCCGTAGGTGGCGATCGCGGCGAGGACGACGGTGCCGTACTCGTCCTTCACCTCGTACGGCTCGGCGACCGAGCGGGCGCCGTGCTCGACGGCGTAGGCGTGCGCGGCGCGGGCGTCCGGGACCTCGATGGCCAGGTCGATGACGCCGTCGCCGTGCTCGGCCACATGCTGCGCGAGGAACGTGCCCCAGGCGCTGCTCGGCTTGATCACCGAGGTGAACACGAATCGGGCGGAGCCGTTCTCGAGCACGTAACTGGCGGTCTCGCGGCTGCCGTTCTCCGGTCCGGAGTAGGCGACCAGCTTCATGCCGAAGGCGGTGGAGTAGTAGTGCGCCGCCTGCTTGGCGTTGCCCACGGCGAAGACGACCGCGTCCATTCCCTTGACCGGGAAGGGGTCGGCCTGCCGGGCGGTGTCGGGAGTGTGGTGTGTGGTCTGCGTCATAGCGGAAGGGTGGCCCCGCTCTGCAAGGTGCGCAATAGTTTCCGTATTCACTGGGCAATCTGCTTAGTGATACGACCGTGTCGGCGGTCTTTCTGTGCAGGATGACCACCCTTGGGGGTGCCGTGGCGATCGATCATCTGGACGGGCGAATCATCGTGCTCCTCGCCCGGGAGCCGCGCATCGGCGTGCTGGAGATGTCCCGGCGGCTGGGGGTCGCCCGGGGCACGGTGCAGGCGCGTCTGGACCGGCTTCAGTCGAATGGAGTCATCCGCGGATTCGGGCCGCAGGTGGATCCGGCGGCCCTCGGATATCCGGTGACGGCCTTCGCGACGCTGCAGATCCGGCAGGGCCAAGGGGCCGATGTCCGGGCGCACTTGGCGACCGTGCCGGAGGTGCTGGAACTGCTGACCACCACCGGCAGCGGGGACATGCTGTGCCGTCTGGTGGCCCGCTCGAACGCCGATCTCCAGCGGGTGATCGACCGGGTCGTCGGTTTTGATGGCATCGTCCGGGCCTCCACGACGATCGTCATGGAGAACCCCGTTCCGCTGCGGATCATCCCCCTGGTGGAACAGGCCGCCCAGGACGCGAAAGGCACGTAGGCCGATCCGGGGCGGTGAGCGCGGATGGACTTCTGGGAGTACCTCGGCAACCGCCACCAGCAGCTGCTCACGGACGCCTTCCAGCACGCCAGCGCGGTCTTCCAGTGCATGGTCCTGGCCACCGTCATCGGGGTGCTGATCGGGGTCGTCACCTACGGCACCGACTGGGCCGGCAACCTCGCCACCACCGCCACCTCCACCATCCTCACCATCCCCTCCCTCGCCATGATCGGTCTGCTCATCCCCGTCGTCGGCCTGGGCGTGCCGCCCACCGTGATCTCGCTGACGCTGTACGGGCTGCTGCCGATCGTGCGGAACGCGATCGTGGGCCTGCGCGGGGTGGACCCGACGCTGGTGGACGCGGCCCGGGGCATCGGCATGTCCCGTCCGATGCGGCTGGTGCGGGTGGAGCTGCCGCTGGCCTGGCCGCCGATCCTGACCGGCATCCGGGTCTCCACGCAGATGCTGATGGGCATCGCCGCCATCGCCGCCTACGCCTCCGGCCCGGGCCTCGGCAACGAGATCTTCCGCGGGCTGGCCTCCCTGGGCAGCAGGAACGCGCTGAACCAGGTGCTCGCGGGCACGCTCGGGATCATCATCCTCGCCCTCCTCTTCGACGCCGTGTACGTCCTGATCGGCCGGCTGACCATTCCGAGGGGGATCCGTGTCTGAGACGACCTCCGGGACGTCCGCCGAACAGAGCCATGGCGCCGCCATCGAGCTGGAGAACCTGACCAAGCGGTATCCGGGCAGCCAGCAGCCGGCCGTGGACAACGTGAGCATGGAGATCAAGGCGGGCGAGACGGTCGTCTTCGTCGGCCCGTCCGGCTGCGGGAAGTCCACGACGCTCAAGATGATCAACCGCCTGATCGAGCCGACCGGCGGACGCATCCGGATCAACGGCGAGGACGTCACCGACATCGACCCGGTGAAGCTGCGCCGCAAGGTCGGCTACGCCATCCAGTCGGCCGGTCTCTTCCCGCACATGACCGTCGCCCAGAACATCGCCCTGGTGCCGAAGATGATCGGCTGGCCGAAGAAGCGGATCCGGGACCGGGTCGAGGAGCTGCTCGACCTGGTCGGGCTCGACCCAGGCGAGTTCCACGGCCGCTATCCGCGCCAGCTCTCCGGCGGCCAGCAGCAACGCGTCGGCGTGGCCCGCGCCCTGGCCGCCGACCCGCCGGTGCTGCTGATGGACGAGCCCTTCGGCGCGGTCGACCCGATCACCCGCGATCACCTCCAGGACGAGCTGATCAGGCTCCAGCACGAGCTGCACAAGACGATCGTGTTCGTCACCCACGACTTCGACGAGGCGATCAAACTGGGCGACCGGATCGCCGTACTGCGCGAACGCTCGCACATCGCCCAGTTCGACACCCCGGAGGCGATCCTCACCAACCCGGCCGACGACTTCGTGTCCGGTTTCGTCGGCGCGGGCGCGGCCCTGAAGCGGCTGAACCTGACCCGGGTGCGGGACGTGGAGATGCGGGAGTACCCGACGGTGACCGTGGACACCCCGCTCCAGCAGATCTTCGGTCATCTGCGCACCAGCGGCACCAACGAGATCCTGCTCCTGGACAGGCGCCGACGCCCCTACAAGTGGCTGCGGCGCGGCGACCTGATGCGGGCCCGGGGCTCACTGGCCCGCGCGGGCACGCTGGTGCACGACACGGTGACCCGGGACGCGACCCTCCGGGACGCGCTGGAGGCCGTACTGACGGACAACGCGGGCCGGGTCGCGGTGACCGGGCGGCGCGGTGAGTACATCGGCGTGGTCGACATGGAGACCCTGATGAACTCCGTGCACGAACTGCTGGAGGCCGACCGCCTCGAGGCGATGGAGGCCCAGCACGAACTGGAGGAGGCGCGCGCCCAGCAGACCCATCTGGAGCAGGAGGGGCCGGGAGGGGTGAAGAAGGCGTGAGCACCGCCCCGCAGGCGCCGCGCCCCGACGGCGAGCACGAGGTCAGGGGGCTCGCCTTCCGCGACGAGGGCGAGGCGGAGCAGGAGGCCCCGCCGCCGGCCCGGCGCCCGCCCGCGCGGCGCCTGTCCTGGCAGCGGCTGACGGTCCTGCCCGCCTTCCTGGTGGCCGTACTGCTGGCGACCTGGCTGTGGTTCCGGCAGGCCCACCTGGACACGATCTCGCAGAACGCGCTGTCGGGCGGCCAGGTCTCCAAGGCGCTGTGGCAGCACGTGAAGCTGACGGTGATCTCCACCTTCTTCGTGCTGATCATCGCGATCCCGCTGGGCGTCGTGCTCACCCGGCGGGCCTTCCGCAGGGCCACCCCGGTGGCGATGGCCTTCGCCAACATGGGCCAGGCGACTCCCGCGATCGGCCTGCTGGCCCTGCTGGTCATCTGGCTCGGCACGGGTACGAAGGCCGCCCTGATCGGCATCATCGCCTACGCGATCCTGCCGGTCCTCTCCAACACCATCGCCGGCCTCCGGGCCAACGACCCGACCCTGCTGGAGGCGGCCCGCGGCATCGGCATGTCCCCGCTCGGCGTGCTCACCAAGGTCGAACTCCCCCTCGCGGTCCCGCTGATCCTCGCGGGCGTCAGAACGGCCCTCGTCCTGAACGTCGGTACGGCGGCCCTGGCCACCTTCGGCGGAGGCGGCGGCCTGGGCGTGCTGATCACCACCGGCATCACCACCCAGCGCATGCCGGTGCTGGTCCTGGGCTCGGTCCTCACCGTGGCGCTCGCCCTGCTGGTGGACTGGCTGGCCTCACTGGCGGAGGTGCTGATGCGCCCGCGCGGCCTGGAGGTGGGCACATGAGACGCGGGGCGTGCCTGACGGCGGCGGGACTGCTGATGGCCTCTGCCTGCGGCCTGACCAGCGGCTCCCCCATGGTCGACAACGTGGGGCCCGGCACGATCGGCCGGGGCGAGCCGCTCAAGGGGGCTCATCTCACCGTCACCTCCAAGGAGTTCACCGAGCAGCTGATCCTCGGCGCGATCATGGGGATCGCCTTCCAGGCGGCGGGCGCGGACGTGCTGGACCGCACGGGCATCCAGGGGTCCATCGGGTCGCGGGAGGCGGTGAAGAAGGGGGACGCGGACGCGCAGTTCGAGTACACGGGCACCGGCTGGATCACCTACCTGGGCAACGGCAAGCCGATCCCGGATCCGCGGCGGCAGTGGGAGGCGGTACGGGACGCCGACGCGAGGAACGGGCTGACCTGGCTGCCGCCCGCGCAGCTGAACAACACCTACGCCCTCGCCATGAACCAGGCCGGCTTCGAGAAGTACGGCACCCGGACGCTCTCGGAGGTCGCCGCGCTGGCCAGGAAGGACTCCGGTGCCGTCACCCTGTGCGTGGAGAGCGAGTTCGCCAACCGGGCCGACGGACTGCCCGGCCTGGAGAAGGCGTACGGGATGAGCGTGCCGGCGCGGAACGTCACACAGATGGACACCGGGATCATCTACACGCAGGTCGCCAAGGGGAAGTGCACCTACGGGGAGGTGTTCACCACCGACGGGCGCATCAAGTCGATGAACCTGGTGGTGATGGCGGACGACAGGAAGTTCTTCCCCGATTACAACGCGGCGCCGGTGATCAACACCCAGGTCCTGAAGAAGTGGCCGGCCATCGCGGGCGTCATCGAGCCCGTCACGAAGAAGCTGGACAACTCCGTGGCGCAGACCCTGAACGGCAGGGTGGACGTGGACGGGCAGGATCCGCATCAGGTGGCGCTGGACTGGATGAAGGCGGAGGGGTTCGTGAAGTAGGGAGGCCAAGGCGGCGGGCGTGCAAAGAAGTTGATGCAAAGAGAGCGTTGCAAAGAAGTCTTGGCGCACCCGCTGCGGATGGAGCTGCTGAACGCGCTGCGGCACGGCGGACCAGCCGCCGCCTCCCAACTGGCCGCGAAACCGGGCGAGTCCAGCGGAGCGACCAGTTACCACCTGCGCCGGCTCGCCGCCCAATGGTCTTCGACAGCGACGAGTTCCGGGACGCCGACCCGGAGGTGCGTGGCGCGATGGACACGTTCCTGCACGAGGTCGCGAACACCCACACGCGAGCTGTCGACCTGGCTGGCCACCCGGAACGAGTGGTCACACGCCTGGGCCCGCTCCACCGACATGAGCGACATGACGCTTCGGCTGACGCCAGAGCTGGCCCGGGACCTGGTCGGCAGGATGCACGCCCTTGTCGACGAGTTCCGGACCATGGCCCCCGGCAAGGACACCCCGGAGGCGGAGATGGTGCGCATCCACACCCACCTGTTTCCGACCAGGACCGACTGAGAGGCAGCGCCATGCACACCCAGTCCCAGCTCGCCCACCTGCACGCCGCCGACCTGCGCGCCCAGGCCGAGCAGTACCGCCTCGCCGCCCGGGTGAGGCCCTCCGCCGAACTGCGCACCCGCCTCGGCTGGACCCTCGTGGAGGTCGGCCTGCGCCTGGCCTCCGCCCCCAGGCCGAGCCGGCGCCGGCCTAACAGCTCGGCACGGAACCCTTGCCCTTCTCCAGGGCCACCAGGGAGTCCACCGCGCCCTTCAGCGTGGTGACCGGTACCAGTCGCAGCCCCTCCGGCAGTTCCGGCGCGGCATCCGCGCACTCGGCCTTCGGCACCAGGAAGACCTTCGCCCCGTCCCGCCGGGCGGCCTGCATCTTCAGGGCCACCCCGCCGACCGCGCCGACCGTGCCGGAGGCGTCGATCGTGCCCGTGCCGGCGATGGTGCGGCCGCCCGTGAGGTCGCCGCCGCTGCCGTCGCCGTGCAGCTTGTCGATGATCCCCAGCGTGAACAGCAGACCCGCGCTCGGCCCGCCCACGTCGGCGAGCTTCAGCGTGACCTTGACCTTGCCGGCGCTCAGCCCCAGGTACTTCAGCGCCGCCTGGGTCGCCGCGTCCTGGGACTGCCGCATCTGGGCCTCGTTGTGCTCCTGGATCTCCTTGACGGTGTTACCGCTCGGGTAGACCGCGTCACGGGGCATGACGGCCCGGTCGGTGCGGAACCAGTTGCCGACCACGTCACCGAGGGTCACCCGGGTGTCCGGACCGGTCGCCACGATCGTGACCATCCGCAACTGCCCACTGGTCTTGCGGACCGGCGCACCGGAGACGGTGATCACCTCGGTGCCCTTGTTCGACCCCAGCACGTTCGCCGTCATCCCGGGCTCGGCCACCGAGAACGGCAGCGGCGCGAACACCGCCGTGGCCAGCAGGGCCACGACGGGAAGAGCGCAGACGGCTACGGCCTGGGGACGCGTGAGACGTGAGAGCACGGGATCAATCTAACGTGACCACGACCTGTGCCTTATGCCGCGTACAGGTCCCGCCGCCCCCGAGTGAACCGGCGCAGGGCCTCCGGCAGCGGCTCCACGCCGATTCCGGGGGTGACCGGGACCGGGAGGTGGCCGTCCACCAGGACGAACGGCTCGGTGATGTCCTCGGCGAAGTAGCGGGAGGAGGCGGAGGTGTCCCCGGGGAGGGTGAAGCCGGGGAGGGCGGCCAGGGCGAGGTTGGGGGCGCGGCCGATGCCCGTCTCCAGCATGCCGCCGCACCACACCGGGACCCCGTGCGCGTGGGCCACGTCGTGGACGCGGCGGGCCTCCAGGTAGCCGCCGACGCGGGCGGGCTTGACGTTCACCACCCGGCAGGCGTCCATCGCGATCGCGGCGGCGGTGTCGGAGGCATGGTGCAGGGACTCGTCCAGGCAGACGGGGGTGCGCAGGCGTCTCTGCAGCTGGGCATGGGCGTGCAGGTTGTTCTCCGCCAGTGGCTCCTCGATCAGCAGCAGCCCGAAGTCGTCGAGGCCTCGCAGGTGCTCGGCGTCCGCGAGGGTGTAGGCGGTGTTGGCGTCGACCTGGAGGGGGAGCGCCGCGCCGAAGCGCTCGCGGACCGCCCGTACCGGCTCCACGTCCCAGCCGGGCTCGATCTTCAGCTTGATGCGGACGTACCCCTCGGCGAGATAGCGCTCGACGTCGTCCAGCAGCTCGGCCACCGAGTTCTTGATGCCGACCGACACCCCGGCGGGCACCCGGTCCCGAACCGCGCCGAGATAGGTCGCGAGCGGCATGCCGTACGACCGCAGCTCGGCGTCCAGGACCGCCGTCTCCAGGGCCGCCTTCGCCAGCTCGTGCCCCTTGATCTTCGCCAGCGCGGGGGCCAGCGCGGCCGTGGTCAGGTGCGGTACGGCGGCCAGACGGGGCAGCAGGAAGTCGCGCAGCACGATCTCGGCGCCGGCGACGAACTCCGAGCAGTACAGCGGCTCGGGGTCGGCGGCGAACTCCGACCAGCCCTCGGCCGCGTCCGTGACGACGTGCAGGAGGAAGGTGTCCTTCGTCGTCATCGTCCCGAAGGACGTACGGAAGGGGGTGACCAGCGGGATCGCCACGTGCACGATCTCGACGCGTTCGAGCTTCATGCGCCCGCCTCCGTCCGGGTGAGGGTGTACCAGCCGTCGCGGGACATCCCGGTGGCCCGAAACCCCTCCGCGAAGGCCCGGAGGAAGACGTCGCGCACCGCGTGCCGCCAGCGCAGCGCCAGCGCCGGGTCGGCGGCGCGCAGCTTCACGATGTCCTCGGGCACCCGGCACCAGATGTGCCGGTCGTCGCGCCGCAGGAGGGGGTCGCCGTCGGGGGCGGTGGCGATGACCGGTCCGCGGGGTTCGATGTCGTACGGCTGTGCCGGCGCGGTCAGCTGCCACGTCACCGTCAGCCGGTCGCTCTCGTCGCCGTCGTTCACGCCGTCGGTCATCGGGCCGTAGAAGTCGACCAGGTACTCCGTGCCGGCGGCGCCCAGCTTGACCAGGTTGAAGCGGGCGTTGCGGCCGACCAGCGGGTCGAAGGTCCAGCGCATGGTGCGGGCGCCCAGGCCGACGGCCCAGTCGCGCTGGGCCAGCTTCACGGCGTGCCCGAGGCCCCGGTCGGCGGCGGCCACCAGCGAGTACGTGCTGCGCTCGGGGCCGAGGACGGCGACGGACGCCCCGGCGAGCCGCGGCCCGTCGTGGGCGGCGTGCACCGCGCCGCCGGCGTGCACCAGGCTGTGCAGGACCTCGGCCGGGTAGGGCGGCGCGGTGCGGGGCGTCTGCCAGACGTCGCTGAAATAGTCGGCCACGGCCGCGAGCCCGGCGACGTCGTGGACGGTACGGATGGTGACTCCTGCTGTCATGGCACGAGTCTCGAAGGAGCCGGGTCCGCCTGTGTTGTGCGAGCGGCCAAGGCATGCGTACGTTCGTTTCACCATCCGCCAACAGCCTGCTGGGGACCCTCATGGACGTCTGCACCCTCGGCGACCTCCTCGACGTCGTCGGCGGCCCGGCCCTGCGCCTGCACACGGCCCCCGCCGGTCAGGCCGTACCGGTCACCGAGGCGGTGCTCCACGACGGCCACATCCCGCTCCCCCGGCTGCCCGGCGCGCTGCTGCTGGCGGTCGGCGTGCCGGCGGCCGAGTGCGGTCCGCTGCTGCGGGCGGCGGCGCGGGCCGGGCTGACCGGGGTGGTGGTGCGCGGCGCGGACGGCCCGGTAGCGGAGGCGGAGGCGCACGGCGTGGCACTCCTCTCGGTCGCCGAGGACGCCGCCTGGCACCATGTGCACCTGCTGCTGGCCTCGGCCATCGCCGCCCAGCCCACCGCCGCGGCCTCCGGCAACGGGCTCGGCGACCTGTTCGCGCTGGCCGACGCGATCGCTACGGCGACCGGCGGGGCCACCGCCATCGAGGACCCCCGGCAGCGGATCCTCGCCTACTCCACCGTCCCCGGTCAGCCGGTGGACGAGGACCGCCGGCAGGGCATCCTCGGCCGGCAGGTGCCGGCCAGCACGGAGAACACCGAGCAGTACCGCCGGCTGTTCGCCGCCGACCGCCCGCTCAGGCTGCCCGCGCTGGCCGAGGGGGACCTGCCCCGTCTCGCGATGCCGGTGCGGGCCGGCGGGGAGACGCTCGGCTCGGTGTGGGTGATCGACGGCGGCGCGCTCGCCCCGGACGCCAAGGACACCCTCGCCCAGGGCGCCTCCACGGCCGCCCTGCTCCTGCTGCGGGCGCGCGCGGCGCGGGAGCTGGCCCGGCACCGGGGCAGCGAGCTGCTGCGCCGCCTGCTGGACGGCACGGCCGCGGATCCGGCAACGGCCGCCGAACGGCTGGGAGTTGCGGGGCCCGCCCGGGTGGCGGCCTTCGTGCTGGACTCCGCGGCGAGCGTCCCGGACGCCGAGCGCACCGCGCTGCGCCTGCTGGACGTCGTACGACTGCAGTGCGAGGCGCGTTACGGGCGGCACGCGGGTGTGCTGGTGGGCGGGGTGGTGTACGCGGTGCTGCCCGGCTCCGGCCGGCGACACAAGCGGCTCACCGAGGACATCGTGGCGCGGGCCGGACAGGCGCTGCGGGTGCCGGTGCGGGCGGCGCTCGGCGAGGTCGTGCCGGACGCGGCGGGGCTCGCGGACTCGCGGGCGGACGCGGACCTGGTGCTGCGGGTGCTGGACGCGCAGCTGCCGGTGGCCGCGGTGGACGAGGTGCGGGCGCGCGTCACCCTGCTGCGGCTGACCGAAGTGATGGGCGAACGGCGGGAGCTGAGCGCGGGCGCGTGGCGGCGGGTGCTGGCCTACGACGCGGAACACGGCACGGAGTACGCCCGCACGCTGGTCTGCTGGCTGGACGCGGGCTGCGACATGGCGGGCGCGGCGAAACTCCTCGCCGTACACCCCAACACCTGCCGCTACCGCCTCAGACAGCTCCAGCAGCACGCCGGGGTCGACCTGGACGACCCCGACGAACGGCTGGTGCTGTGGCTGCAGTTGCGGACCCTGGCGGGCCTCAGCTCAGCCACTCCCTGAGCCTGGCCTCACACCGCTCCAGGTGCGCCACGGGGACGTACTCCCCCGCCGTGTGGGCGAGGGACGGGTCCCCGGGGCCGTAGTTGAGCGCGGGCACTCCCAGCGCGGTGAACCGGGCGACATCGGTCCAGCCGAGCTTGGGCCGGGGCTCGGCACCGAGTGCGGCGACGAGCCCGCCGACCCGGTCGAGGTGCGGCAGGGCCCCCGCGACGACCTCCCTCACGTGCAGCTCGTACTCCGGGAAGAGCGAGCGCACGTACGCCTCCGCGTCCTCGGGCGAACGGCTGGGCGCGAAGCGGCAGTTGACGGTGACGACACACTCGTCGGGTACGACGTTCCCGGCGACCCCGGCCCGTACGGCGACGGCACTGAGCCCCTCCCGGTACTCGAGGCCGTCGACCACGACCCGCTCGGGCCGGTGCTCGTCGAGCCGCCGCAGGACCCGGCCGGCCTTGTGGGCGGCGTTGACGCCCTGCCAGGCGCGGGCGGTGTGGGCGCGGGCGCCCTTGACCACGATGTCGGCGGTCAGGATGCCCTGGCAGCCGGCCTCCACACCCGCGTCGGAGGGCTCCATGAGGACGGCCAGCCCGGCGTCGGCGAGCAGCTCGGGCCGTTCGGCAGCGATCCGGGCGAGCCCGTTGCGGTCCCCTTCCACCTCCTCGCACTCGTAGAAGACGTAGGTGAGATCGCGGCCGGGCGCCGGCACGGTCGCGGCGAGCCGCAGGGCGACGGCGACCCCGCCCTTCATGTCACAGGCACCGAGCCCGTGCACGCGGCCGTCGGCGAGCCGGGAGGGCAGGTTCCCGGCGGCCGGAACGGTGTCCAGGTGCCCGGCGACCAGGGCACGTTCGGACCGGCCGAGCTGCGTGCGGGCGACGACGGAGTTGCCGACCCGGTCGACGGTGAGGTGCGGAAGGGCGCGCAGGGCGGACTCGACGGCGTCCGCGATGACGCCCTCCCGCCCGCTCTCGGAGGGCAGGTCGACGAGGGCTCGGGTGAGGGTGACGACGTCGGCGGAGAGGTCGAGGACGGGGACGGTCATGCGGGGTCCTGCTGCTGGGGCTGGTCGAGCTCGAGGTCCTGCTGCTGGGGCTGGTCGAGCTTGGAGTGCCGGATGCCGTAGAGGCCGTAGATGACGAGCCCGGCGGCCATCCAGGCCCCGAAGGCGATCCAGGTGTCGGCGCCCAGGCTGCCCAGCATGTAGAGGCAGAAGGCGACGCCGAGCAGGGGCGTGACGGGCGAGAACGGCACCCGGAAGGAGCGCGGGATGCCGGGGCTGCGCCGGCGCAGCAGGATGACGGCCAGGTTGACCAGCATGAACGCGAACAGGGTGCCGATGCTGGTGGCGTCGGCGAGGCTGCCGAGCGGGACCAGGGCGGCGAGGACGGCGATGAAGCCGGACACGATCACGGTGTTGGCGCGGGGCACACCGGTCCGGGGATGCACCTTGGCGAACAGGGGCGGCACGAGCCCGTCCCGGGCCATGGCGAACAGGATGCGGATCTGCCCGTACTGCACGGTGAGCACCACACTGGTGGTGGCGACGACGGCGCCGACGGACAGCAGGATCGGCCAGAGGTTCCCGCCCCCGACGGACCGTACGAGCACCTCGCTGAGCGTGGCCTCGGTCCCCGCGAACTGCTTCCACGGCATGGCGCCGAGCGCGGCGACCGCCACGAGCACGTACAGGGCGGTGACCAGGACGAGGGACAGGATGATGGCGCGCGGCAGGTCCCGCTGCGGATTCCGGGCCTCTTCACCCGCTGTCGACGCGGCGTCGAACCCGATGTAGGAGAAGAAGAGGGAGGCCGCTCCGGCGCTCATGCCGGCGGCGCCGAGCGGGAAGAGGGGGTGGAAGTTCCCGGCGCGGAAGGCGGTGAAGGCGACCGCGCAGAACAGCACGAGGGCGGCGATCTTGACGGCGACCATGATGGTGTTGGCGACGGCGCTCTCCTTGGCCCCGCGCAGCAGGACGACCATGGCGAGTACGACGATGAGCGCGGCCGGGATGTTCAGGGTGCCGCCGGCACCGGGCGGCGCGCTGAGCGAGTCGGGGAGGGTCACCCCGAAGGTGAGCCGGAGGAGTTCGTTGACGTACTGCCCCCACCCCACGGCGACGGCGGCGACCGACACCCCGTACTCCAGGATCAGACACCAGCCGCACACCCAGGCGACCAGCTCGCCGAGGGTGGCGTACGCGTAGCTGTAGGAGGATCCCGAGCCGGGGATCATGCCGGCCAGTTCGGCGTACGACAGCGCCGAGAACAGGGCCGTGACACCGGCGAGGACGAAGGAGACGACGACGGCCGGACCGGCCTCCGGCACGGCCTGCCCGAGCACCACGAAGATCCCGGTACCGAGGGTGGCGCCCACGCTGAGCAGCGTCAGCTGGGCCACGCCCATGGTCCGCCTGAGCGGGCTGCCGGCGGCCTCGCCGACGAGGCGTTGCACCGGCTGGCGCCGGGTGAGTCGACGTGTGCTCGCTTCTTGTGCTGTGGCCTCCGGCCGGGTGCCCACTGTGTCCACCGCGCTGTTCCCTCCGCCTTGGGGTGTATGGCCCTTGATGATGCGGAGGGGGGACGAGCGACAGGTGCGCGGATCGGCCAAACGTGCGGGTCGAGGATTGGCCGGATGTGCAAAGGGGGCGGTGCCGACTGTGTCAGCTGATCAGCGCAGGGCCTCGGCGACCTCTCGGGCCGCCTCGACCACCCTCGGCCCCACCCGCTCCGGCACGGCGTCCGCCAGCATCACCACACCCACGCTGCCCTCGACCCCGGTGACCCCGACCAACGGCGCCGCGGCCCCGCTCGCCCCGGCCTCCAGCTCCCCGTGCGTGAGGGTGTACCCGGGATCCACGGAGGGCGACTGCCGAGCCGCCAGGATCGCCTTGCCCGCGGCGCCCCGGTCCAACGGGTGCCGGAACCCGGCCCGGTACGCCACGTGATAGTCGGTCCACGTCGGTTCGACGACGGCGACGGCCAGCGCCTCCGTCCCGTCCACCAGCGTCAGGTGCGCCGTCGCCCCTATGTCCTCCGCGAGCGACCGCAACGCGGGCAACGCGGCCTCCCGCACCAGCGGATGCACCTGCCGGCCGAGCCGCAGGACCCCGAGCCCGACCCGGGCTCGCCCGCCCAAGTCACGCCGTATGAGGGCGTGTTGTTCAAGTGTGGCGAGCAACCGGTACACCACGGTACGGTTCACGCCCAGTTTCGTGGACAACTCGGTGACGGTCAGCCCGTGGTCGGTGTCGGCCAGCAGCTTGAGGACACGCAGTCCCCGGTCGAGCGTCTGAGAGGTCTCCGCGGTCACGACGCCCACTCCTTTGGTGGTGAGGTCGACGGTCTCTGCGCGACGGATGCGTCACCGAGTCCCGTCGGCGACGCGCATCAGAGGCCGCCGATCGGCAGGACGGCCCGGCGGCTCCGGGCCGTGTCGCTTCACGGCTGCGCTCCGCGGCGGCGCTGCCACGGGGCGTGTGCGTAGCGGGACAGTAGCGAAGCAGGTTCGCTGAGCGGAAGCCTCCGTCCAGAATCCGGGCAAGGCTACTTCCGGCCTGCCTCTATTCGTCCGGATACGCACATCCCCCAGCATCTTGCACACCGCACCCGGGGTCCGGGGCGGAGCCCCGTGACATGAGCCTCGAAGCCAACCGAGACGGGTGGGCGGGTGGGAAAGAAACCGCTGAACCGGCGGAGCTCACCGCATGCGCGTGGCCCACTCCTGCACCTTGGCGATCCGCTGCCGCAGCTGCCCCGCCGTGGCCTCCGCGCTCGGCGGCCCCCCGCACACCCGGCGCAGCTCGGTGTGGATCACCCCGTGCGGCTTCCCGCTCTGGTGGACGTACGCACTGACCATGGTGTTCAGCTGCTTGCGCAGCTCCATCATCTCCTTGTGCGAGACCACCGGCCGCCGCTCGGCCGGCAGCTCCAGCAGGTCGGCCTCGCTGTCCGGCTTCTTCCGGCTGTGCGCGATCTGCCGGGCCTGCCGCTTCTGCAGCAGCATCTGCACCTGCTCGGGTTCCAGGAGGCCGGGGATGCCGAGGTAGTCCTGCTCCTCCTCGCTCCCCGGGTGCGCCTGCATGCCGAACTCGGCGCCGTCGTAGAGGACCCGGTCGAAGACGGCGTCGGACTCCAGCGCCTCGAAGGGCAGCATGTCCTGCTCGCCGGTGTCCTCGTCCTGCTGCTTGTTCGCCTCCTCCATCTCCTTCTCGGATTCGGCGTACGGGTCCTCCTCGCCCTCCTTCTTCGGCTTGTCGAGGGCGTGGTCCCGCTCCTTCTCCATCTCGTTGGCGAAGGTCAGCAGGTCGGGCACGGTCGGCAGGAACACGGACGCGGTCTCGCCGCGCCGCCGGGACCGTACGAAACGCCCGACGGCCTGGGCGAAGAACAGCGGAGTCGAAATGGTCGTGGCGTAGACACCCACGGCCAGCCGCGGCACGTCGACGCCCTCGGACACCATCCGCACGGCGACCATCCACCGGTCGGTGCTGTCGCTGAACTCGTCGATCTTCTTCGAGGCGCCGGCGTCGTCGGACAGCACGAGCGTCACCCTGTTTCCCGTGATCTCACGGATGAGCTTGGCGTAGGCGCGGGCGGAGTCCTGGTCGGAGGCGATGACGAGGGCACCGGCGTCCGGGATGGCCTTGCGGACCTCGGTCAGCCGCTGGTCGGCGGCGCGCAGCACGCTGGGCATCCAGTCGCCGCGCGGGTCGAGCGCCGTACGCCAGGCCTGGCTGACCGCGTCCTTGGTCATCGGCTCGCCGAGCCGGGCGGCGACCTCGTCCCCGGCCTTCGTACGCCAGCGCATGTTGCCGCTGTAGCTCAAGAAGATGACCGGGCGGACGACGCCGTCGGAGAGCGCGGACCCGTACCCGTAGGTGTAGTCGGCGGCGGACCGCCGGATGCCGGCGTTGTCCTCCTCGTACGTCACGAAGGGGATGGGGTTGGTGTCGGACCGGAACGGCGTACCGGTCAGCGCGAGGCGGCGCGTGGCGGGCTCGAACGCCTCCAGGCAGGCCTCGCCCCAGGACTTGGAGTCACCGGCGTGATGGATCTCATCCAGGATCACCAGGGTCTTGCGCTGCTCGACGCGGTTGCGGTGCAGCATGGGGCGCACGCCGACACCGGCGTAGGTGACGGCGACACCGTCGTAGTCCTTGCCGAGCGGGCCGGCGCTGTACTCGGGATCGAGCTTGATCCCGATCCGGCTCGCGGCCTCCGCCCACTGCTTCTTCAGGTGCTCGGTCGGCGCGACCACGGTCACCTGCTGTACGACGTGGTGGTGCAGCAGCCAGGAGGCGAGCGTCAGCGCGAAGGTCGTCTTGCCGGCGCCGGGCGTGGCGACCGCGAGGAAGTCACGCGGCTGCTCCTGGACGTACTTCTCCATCGCCCCCTGCTGCCAGGCACGCAGCTTGCTGGCGGTACCCCAGGGCGCGCGGCCCGGGAAGGCGGGCGACAGGTGGTGGGAGTGAGCGGAGGTAGCGGCGGTGGTAGTCACGGTCTCCGTTTTTTGTGGGGCTCGGGGGGTCGGCTACGTATGACAACCGGGCCACCCTACCGGCGCCGCCCTCCCGTCAACGCCCGGACGAGACCGGGTCGCCCGCGGGTGGGACCCACGTCACAGTCAGCGCGCGAAGCGCGGCGCTGGGCCGCGATCTTGGGGACGTCCATGGCGCCGGGGCAGAGGTACTAGCTGGTACCACGCGGTACCGCCGCGCCCTCCCGCAGCCGCCTCGTCACCCAGGCCCCCACCAGCGCCACCCCCGTCATCGGCAGAAACACGGCCGCGAAGGCGGCGGGATGGCTGCCGCCGGCGGCCATGGCCGTGGTGGCCGCCGTGCTGCCCCCGCCCAGGGCCGCGAAGGCGGCGCCGGTCGCGGCGAGCAGGACCACGTTGGAGAGGGCGTCGGAGATCTGGAGCGCGGCGGAGTTGGCGCCGGCCTCCTCCGGGGCGGACAGCTGGAGCAGGAGCACGCTGGTGGAGGAGATCACCAGGCCCATGCCGAAGCAGCCGAAACCCCAGGCGACGGCGAGGGCCCACACAGGCACGGAGTGCACCAGCACACTCGGCGCCGCGGTGATCGCACCAGCGACCAGCAGCATCCCGACGGTCATCAGCCGCTCCCGGTACGGCTGCACGCGCGGCCGGGACTGCACCCATGAGCCCAGCGCCCAGGAGCCGCCGCCCGCCGCCAGCGAGAACCCGGCGAGCGTCGGCGTGAGGCCGCGCTGGGTGACCAGCATCAGCGGGACGAAGGACTCGGCGGCGACGAAGCAGCCGGCGGACAGCCCGCGCAGCAGCACGACGGAGGGCAGTCCGCGGGCGGCCCGGTAGGTGCCGCGCGGGAGGAGACCGAGGACGGCGGGCACCAGCAGGGCGGCGCCGGCCAGCCCCGGGAGCAGGGAGAGCGGGCGCAGGTCCTGAGCGGCGTACTGGAGGAGGCCGGCGCCGAGGGAGACGGCGAGGGCGAGGCGGATCCGCCGCCGGTCGAAGGAGTGGGCGCCGGCCTCCTCGTCCACCGGGCCGGAGGCCCTGCGCCGTATCTGCGGCAGGGCGAGGGCGAGCGGGAACACGACGAGGACCGGGATGCCGAGGAAGACCCAGCGCCAGCCGAGGTGTTCGGTGACGGCGCCGGAGGCGAGCGGGCCGACGATGGTGGGGACGATCCATCCCGCGGCGAAGGCCGCCATGATCGCGGGTCGCAGCCGCTCCGGGTAGGCGCGGCTGACGACGACGTACAGGGCGACGATGACCAGCCCGCCGCCGAAGCCCTGCACCGCCCGCCCCAGGATGAACACCCACATGACCTGAGCGGTCCCGGCGACGACGAGGCCCGCGGCGAAGGCACCGATGCCGGTGGTCAGCGCCCCCAGGGGGCCGCGCCGGTCGGACCACTGCCCGGCCAGCACCATGCCGAACAGACTGGTCGTGAAGTACCCGGAGAAGGCGAACGCGTACAGGGCCACGCCGTCCAGCTCCCGCGCCGCGACCGGCATGGCGGTCCCGACGGCGGTCGCCTCGAAGGCGATCAGCAGCACGACGGAGACGATGCCGACACTGAGCGCCCGGTAGGGCCGGCTCAGCACGCCGTCGCCCTGCTCGACGGGGTTCACGACGGCGGCGTCACGGGGCTCCAGGGCGGTCATGCCGTCAGCGTAAGGTCCACGACCTGGTTTGACCCCTGTCCAGAGTCCCACCAGCCCCTGCGACCTTGGTCGTACGCCCCCCCTTACGTCCCCCTTACATCCCCTTTTCATGAACGCCGTATGGCAGTCCCGTTGCAGCCCGGCCGGTTCCCTTGAGCAGCTCCACACCCGGCCCGTAACTTCGTTCCCACGAACACGGCCGTGTGCCCGAGTGGTTGAGGGGCTCGCCTGCGCTGCATCCATCAGCGGGCTCCGCCCGCGGGGAGTTACGTGGGTTCGAATCCCGCCACGGCCGAGGACGACAACTCAACACGGCCGTGTGCCCGAGTGGTTCAGGGGCTCGCCTGCAAAGCGAGTTACGTGGGTTCGAATCCCGCCACGGCCTCTGAGAAGGGCGGTGCCCCCGCGGGGGTGCCGCCCTTCGTGTTCAGAGGGCTCCGCCCGTCTCGTCCTTGAGCTGTTCCGTCCAGTAGTGCCAGGCCGTGTCCGGCAGGGTGGCCGTGGGGTCGAGGGTGGTCAGGGTGTGGAGCATGGCCGCGGCCAGGTGGTCGTAGGCGCGAGTCGTGAGTTCGTGGCCGAGGTGTTCGTCGATGGTGCGCTCGTGGTGCAGGAGCCAGAGCGTGAAGGCGAGGGTGGAGACGTCGGTGTTGAGGGGGTGGAGCGCGGCGTCCGGCTCGCTGAAGGTCAGGACCGCGCCCGTTCTGCCGTCGAGCACCAGGCTGTTGTCCTCGATCAGATGGCCGAGGCGGATCAAGTGGTCGGCGTGGGCCGGGAGTTCGTCCAGGGGGTAGTCGCCCGCGCACTCGTCGGTGAAGTACTCCCGGAGCGTCGGCAGCGGCACGTCCGTGTCGGCGTGGAAGAGGACCGCCTCCTCCGGCAGCCCGGTCTCGCGCAGGAAGCGCCGGGTCGGCTCGTGGGTGAGGGTCGCCGGGAAGTCGACCTCTTCGAAGCGGGCCACCCTGCGGTGTCCGAACTCCTGGTCCAGCACGCGGGCGGGGACGTCCAGGGTGAGGCCGGAGGCGGTGCCGGGGCCCGCGACCAGGGCGAGCGGGCGGATCAGGGCCGCCGCCTTCCAGTACGGCGGGATATGGCCGCCCGCGCCCTCCTCGAAGAGGGAGAGGAGCCGGCGGGTCGCCTCGGCCACCGTGTTGGGGCCGTACTGGCCGGCGAGCGAGGCGAAACGGCCGCGCAGGCCCGCCAGTTCCTCGGTGACCGCGGCGAAGCGCAGCAGCGTGTCCAGGGACGGCGCGAAGGGGCGGGGGTGGGTGGGGTCGTAGAGGTAGGCCGTCGTCAGCTCGCCGGTGCCGCCGTCGAGCAGGATGGACTCGCGCCGCATGCCCGCCGGGTTGAGGAGTTCGCCTATCACCAGCCGGTCCCGCAGCTCGTCCGCCACGCGGAACGGGCCGTCCGCGGCGTCGGCGAGCGTGCGCAGGCCGTGTGTGCGCAGCGGGGAGAAGGTCAGCAGGTCGGTGTCCGTGGGCAGTCCGGTGCCGCTGAGCAGGCCGCGCGTCGGCGCGTGCGTGACGTAGCGGTCCAGCTCCGCCTCGGTCAGCGTGATCGCCGCAACCCCGGCGTCGGTCGTGCTCATCGCTCCCCCGCGATCTTCCCCGTCGGTGCACACGTGAGTCGGCCCGTGCGCGAGTCGGTGAGTGGGAGTGCCCCCACTGCTCAGCACACTACGCCGCCCCACTGACAATGCCCCTCATCAGGAAGGACGTCAGACGACCCGGGTCCGTTGCGCGTCCGCGAGAATCGCCCGCACCACGGTCACTGGTTGGTCACCACGGCCGCCTGCGGGCGGATCGGGAGACGGTTGACCGGGCGGCCGGTGGCCGCGCGGACGGCGGAGGCGATCGCGGACGGTGCGGTCACGACCGGGACCGCGCTGACGGACTTGGCGCCGAAGGGGGCGATCACGTCCCGTTCCTCGACCAGTTTGACGATGTGGATGTCCGGCGCGTCCAGGGCTGTCGGGAGCGCGTATCCGGTCAGGTCGGGGTGGCGGATCAGGCCACGCGGGGTGCGCAGGTTCTCGGTGAGGGCGATGCCGACGCCCTGGGTCACGCCGGCCTCGATCCGGGCGGCCAGCTGGGTGGGGTTGAGGACCCGTCCCACGTCCTGGGCGACCGCGAGTTCCACCACTCGGACCGAGCCCAGCTCGATGTCGACGTCCACCACCGCGCGGATCGCGCAGAAGGCCAGGCCCACGAACGCGTCGCCCTGGCCGGAGGCGTTCAGCGGCTCGGTGGGATGCGGTCGGCACTGTGCCGTGGCCCACAGCTCCTTGCCGTCCATCGCCTCGGTGACGGTGGTCGACAGCACACCGTCGTACGACGTGATCTTGCCGTCCGTGATCTGCAGCAGCTCCGTCGACATGCCGAACTTGTGGGCCAGCGGCTGGAGCAGTTGCGTGCGGACCATCTTCGCCGCGCGCTCCACCGCGCCGCCCGACACCCAGGTGTGCCGGCCCCGGCAGCCCGCGCCGGCCGGTGGCTGGTCGGTGTCGACCGGGGCCACGTGCACTTCCTCGATGCCGAGGGTCTCCTGGACGATCTGGCGGGCGAGGGTGGTGAAGCCCTGGCCGGTCTCCACCGCCGCGCAGAGGACGGTCGCGACCCCGTCGTGCACCTTGACCGTCGCCGTGGACACCTCGTCGGCGCCCTCCGCGCCGAGCATGTGCACCATGCCCAGGCCGTAGCCGACGCCCCGGCGCACCGCGCCCGGTTCGCCCGCGCCCTCGGGGCCGCCGGGCAGCAGCCACTCCTCCTCGGGCGTGTCCTTGGGCAGCGCCGGGAGCGGGAAGTCCCGTACCGCCTGCAGGAGTTCGGCCACCGGGGCGGGGCAGGTCACCGTCTGGCCGATCGGGAGGACGTCTCCGGTCGCCAGGACGTTGCGCAGGCGCACCTCGGCCGGGTCCAGGCCCAGTTTCTTCGCCAGCTTGTCCATCTGCGCCTCGTAGGCGGCGCACACCTGCATGGCGCCCTCGCCGCGGACGTGGCCGGAGGGCGGGTTGTTGGTGCGTACGGCCCAGCCCTCGATGAAGGCGTTCGGGACGACGTACGGGCCGCACGCGAAGGAGACGGCGGCGGCCAGGGCGTCGGAGGAGGTGTCCGCGTACGCGCCCGCGTCCAGCAGGATCTGCGCCTCCACCTTCACCAACTTGCCCTCGGCGTCCGCGTGGTGGCGGTACCTGAGCAGCGTCGGATGACGGTGGGCGTGGCCGAGGAAGGACTCCTCGCGGGTCGCGGTGAGCTTCACCGGGCAGCCGGTCTTCAGGGCGAGCAGGCCGAGCGGGAGCTGGAAGCCCGGGTCCTCGCGGTCGGCGGTGGCGCCCGGCACCCCGGTGACGACGATCTTCACCCGATCCGGGGACAGGCCGTAGCAGGCCGCGGCGCTGTTGCGGTCGGTGTGCGGGTCGGTGGAGGCCAGGTACAGCTCCACGCCGCCGTCGGGGCGCGGCACGGCGAGGCCGGCCTCGGCGCCGATCGGGGCCGGGTCCTGGCGCCCTATGCGGTACAGGCCCTCGACGACGACCTCGCCGACCACGTCCGGGTCGCCGTGGCGCAGCGGGATGTGCCGGATCAGGTTGCCGTCGGGGTGCAGCGGCTCGGCCTCGAAGGCCTGCTCGGGGTCGGTGACCGGGTCGAGTACTTCGTACTCGACGATGACGGCCGCCGCGGCCATCCGCGCGGTGTCCGGATGGTCGGCGGCGACGGCGGCGATGGGCTCGCCGTGATGCCGTACGGCCTCGGAGGCGAACACCGGCCGGTCGGGCGTGCCCCGGCCGTGGCGCGGGGTGCCGGGCACGTCCTCGTGGGTGATGACGGCCCGTACGCCGGGCATCTCGCGCGCGTGGCTGGTGTCGATGGACACGATGCGCGCATGCGCGTGCGGGGAGCGCAGTACGGCCGCCCAGAGCAGGCCCTCGGCCCACAGGTCGGCCGCGTACGGGAAGGTGCCCTCGGTCTTGGCGCGGGCGTCGGCGTGCGGCAGGGAAGCGCCCAGGCCGTGCGGCCACGCCTCGGTCTCGGGGGCGGGTTCCGCGGCGGTGGTCGCCGTGGCGGCTTCGTTGCTCACGCCTGGCCTCCGTCCTGGCCGTAGTGCGGGTCGTGCGGGCCGTGCGGTCCCGGTGTGCCGTGCGGCGGCGTGCCGTACGGGTCGGGCGTGCCGTACGGCGGCGTGTCGCCGTAGCCGACGGGAGCGGCCCGCGGCGTGGCGAACGCGCCCGGCGCCTCGAACGCCGACGGGTTGACCCCGCCGGAGCCGGGGCCCGCCTGGTGGGGAATACGGGCCTCGTCCGCGTTCGTCTCGGCGTCGGCGGCGTGCGACGCCTCGCGTTCGGCGACGACCTCCTTGACGGCGTCCAGGACGCCCCGGTAGCCGGAGCAGCGGCACAGGTTGCCGCACAGCGCCTGCCGGGTCTCCAGTTCGGTCGGGGCGGGGTTGCCCTCCAGCAGGTCGTGCACGGTCATCGCCATGCCGGGCACGCAGAAACCGCACTGCACGGCACCGCACCGGGCGAGCGCGCGCTGCACGTCGGAGGGCCGGCCGTCGGCGGCCAGGCCCTCGACCGTACGGACCTCGCTGCCGGCCGCGGTGACCGCCGGGACCAGGCAGGAGGCCACCAGACGGCCGTCGACCTGGACGTTGCAGGCCCCGCACTCGCCCTGCGAGCAGCCGTCCTTGGCGCCCGCGAGGCCGAGCCGCTCGCGCAGGACGTACAGCAGCGACTCGCCGATCCAGGCGTCGGTGACGGGCCGGTCGACGCCGTTGACGCGCAGGACGTAGGAGGCGAGGGGGTGGTCGTCGTGCGGCGGGAGGGGTGCGGCGGGTTCCTCGGTGGGCGCGCCTTCGGCCGACTGCGCGGGGGCGGGGGCCGTGGCGGTGTCCGGCGCGGGGTCCGCGGGGGGTTGCTCGGGGTGCTCGCGGGCGCTGCCGGCGGATGCGTCGGCGGCTTCGCCGGTGGGTGCCTCGCCGGCTTCCCCGGCGGGTTCCTCCGGCGTGTCGTGCGGCGTGTCGTGCGGGGTGCCCGCGTCGGTCCCGTGCTCGGGTGCGCCCGCCTCGGCAGGGTGCGCCTTGGCCGCTGCAGCCGGTGTGGCCGGGTGTGCCGCTGCGGTTGCCGGGGCGGCGGGGGGCACTGCGTCGGCCGTGTCCGCCGTTGTGGCGGCCTGGGGGGCGCGGCCGCGGCTTGCGGGACCTTCGTGGCCCGCCGGGCCGTCAGCGGGGCCCTCAGGGGGCTGCGCGGGGGCGTCCCCGTCGACGAGGGCGTGTGCGTCCGGTTCACCCCGGTGGCCGGCCTCCGCGTGCCCGGCGTCCCCGTGGCCCGCCGCGCCGTGGACCGGATCCGCGTGGGCCGCGGCCGGGCGGCCCGGCTCCGCGTACCCCGCCGGGGCGTGCCCGTACCGCTCCTCGCCCGCGTACGCGTCCGGTGCCGGCCTGCCGCCCGCCGGGTGGGTGCCGGTGTGGCCCGGCTCGGCCGTGGATTCCGCGTCGGCCGGGCTCTGGCCCCAGGCGTTGCCCGCGCCGTCCGTCGCCCAGGGCGCGGGCGCGCCGCCGGGCAGGGTGGCGGGTGGGGTGCCGCCCCACTGCTCGACCAGGGAGGACGTGGTGAACTCGCCCGATTCGTCCGGAAGGTCACCGCCGGCGACCGGGATGGACCACTGCCCGGTGACATCGTGCCCGGGCGCGGCCGGGGCCGTGGGCTCCTCGAAGGTCCACTGCTGGGTCGCGGCGGGGTTGTAGGTGAACCGGTCGCCCTCGTGCGGCGCCTGCGGCGTGGCGTTCGGGTCGGGCCACTCGGGGCCGCCCGCGGGCGCGGCCCATGTGCCGTTCGCCGCGGGGTCGCCGGTGCCCGGGTCGACCGCTATCCGCGGCGGCACATACCCGTGACCCGGCGCGGCCAGCGGGCTGTCGCCGGACAGCAGGGCGTCGATGCCGCCCTCGGGGAGCTTGACGAAGGCGGTGGCGCCGTCGTCGTAGTCGCCCTGGGGCAGCGGGTCCCAGCGTCCGCCGCTCCGGGGCCTGCCCTCTGCGTGCTGGTCGTCGGTCACGACAGCGCCCTCCCCAGTGCTCGTCGGGCCAGTGCGGCGACGGTGCGCCGCAGGTGCAGTACGGCGGGCGGAAGCGCGGGCACCGAGCCGTCGGGCTCCGGCGCCGGGTCCGGGATGCAGGCCGCGGCGACGTACTCGCCGAAGGCGTTCAAGGCCTCCGGGACGAGCGCGCGGTCGTTGTCCCAGTCGATCAGCTGGGCGACCCACTGCTCGGCCTCCAGGGGCCTGAGCGGCATCGGCGCTATGGCGCCCACGGCGCACCGCACTCCGCGCCGGGCGGGGTCGAGGACGAGGGCCACGGAGGCCAGCGCACGGCCCGGCCCGGTGCGTCCGGTCGCCTTCAGGAAGACCTGCGGGGCGTGCAGCAGCGGCACGCGCACGTAGCCGATGAGTTCGCCGCCGCGCAGCATCTCCATGCCGGCCAGCAGGTGCGACACCGGGATCTCCCGGCGGGCTCCGCCCTGGCCCGCGATGATCAGCGTCGCCTCCAGGGCGGCCAGCACCGGCAGCGCGTCCCCGGTGGGCGATGCCGAGGCGATGTTGCCGCCGAGGGTGCCCGCGTTGCGGATGTGCGGCGGGCCCGCGGCGCGCGCGGCGGCGGCGAGCGCCGGGATCAGGGCCGCGAAGTCGGGGCGGCCCATGCGCGCGTGCGTGAGGCCCGCGCCGAGCAGTGCGTGGCCGTCCTGGTACTGCCAGCCACGGATCTCGCTGATCCGCCCGAGGCCCACCAGGGCGGCGGGCCTGAGCTGGCCGGAGTTGACGGCGGCCATGAGGTCGGTGCCGCCCGCGACGGGCACGGCGGTGGGCATCGCGGCGAGGGCCGCCACCGCCTCGTCCAGCGTCGTGGGCAGCGTGACGGCCTGCGCCGCCTGCGGTGCGTGCGTGGTCAAACCGGCTGCCCCTTCCCGCTGCCCCACTGGTCCCACCTGTGTGGCCGTACGGTACGTGCTCACAGGGCGGACGTGGCAACTCTGGCACATCTTCGCAAGGGCCGAACGCGGGGGTCCGCTAGGAGGCATTACGCGAGACTGGGAGGCATTCGCCCACCTCATCGCATAGATGGTCCGTTTTCGCACGGCATCACCGGTGCACACCGATTGACACTCTTCGGTGACCCTTGGCGCGGTTTTCCGGCACTTGTTCGGGAAGGTCGCGTGGACGGGACGGTCACTTGTCCGGCGGCGACCCCTCGATCGGGCGGCCGAGGACACCGGGGCGCCGCTGCCACGGACGGGGTCCGCCGGGTGGCCGATAGGCGACGCCGAGGGCGTCAAGTCGCGCGTAATGAACGCCCATACGGCGCTCGAAGCCGGCGAAGTCCCGTTCCGCGGGGGCGGGCAGCGGACTCCAGGCCACTTCGGCGAAGGCCGCGAGCCGGGGGAAGGTCTGGTAGTCCACGCGCGCGGTGTCCTCCATCACCTCGGTCCAGACGTTGGCCTGAGTGCCCAGCACATGCCGGGCCTCGTCGTCGGTGAGGCCGTCCGGAACGGGCTCGAACCGGTAGACGTCCTCCAGGGTGCGCACGAATCCGATCGGCACCGGCTCGTCCTCGCCCGGGGCCTGACGGTGGTCCAGATACACGTACTGCTCCGGGCACATGACCACGTCGTGGCCGGCCCGCGCCGCCGCGATCCCGCCGCCGTAACCGCGCCAGGACGACACCGCGGCCCCCTTGGCGAGCCCGCCCTCCAGGATCTCGTCCCAGCCGATGAGCCGGCGCCCGCGCGCGGCGAGCCAGGCGTCGAAGTGGCCGATGAACCACGACTGCAGTTCGTCCTCGTCGGCGAGGCCGAGGTCCGCGATCCGGGTCTTCGCGGCCACCGACGCGGTCCACTGCTCCTTGCGGCATTCGTCGCCGCCGACATGGATGAACTCCGAGGGGAACAGTTCCAGGACTTCCTCGAACACCCCCTCGTAGAAACGCAGGGTGGTGTCGGTGGGGGCGAGTACGTTGGCGGAGATCCCCCAGTTGTCCCACACGTTCAGGGCGGTGGTGTCGATGACATCGGTGTTGCCGAGTTCCGGGTACGCGGCGATGGCGGCCTGCGAATGGCCGGGTACGTCGATTTCGGGGACGACGGTGATATGCCGCTCGGCGGCGTAGGCGACGATCTCCCGGATGTCGTCCTGGGTGTAGTAACCCCCGTGCGGTTTCTCGTCCCACAGCGGGGAGGCCCGGTGACCGAATTTCGACCGTGCCCGCCAGGAGGCGGTTTCGGTCAGCTTCGGATACCGCTTGATCTCGATCCGCCAGCCCTGGTCGTCGGTCAGATGGAAGTGGAAGACGTTGAGTTTGTGCGCGGCCATCAGGTCGAGATAGCGCAGCACGCCTTCCTTGGGCATGAAGTGCCGGGCCACGTCGAGGAGAAGACCGCGCCAGCGGAAACGGGGGGCGTCGCGGATGGTCACGGCCGGGAACTCCCACTCGGTCCGGCCGCTGATCGGGGCGCGCCGGAAGGCCTCCGGGCCGAGCAGCTGACGGAAGGTCTGGGCGCCCCAGAACAGGCCGGCCTCGCTCGCGCCGTCGATGCAGATGAGATACCCGTCGGCGCACAGCTGGTAGGCCTCGGGCCCGCCGAGCGTGTCCGCGAGCGAGGGGGTGATCCGCAGCAGGATACGGAAGCCGCTGTCGCGGTGCGGGGCCAGCGGCAGCCCGGTCGCCGCCCCGACGGTCGTACGCAGCCAGCGTGCGACCCGCTCGGTGCCCTCGGTGGCGTCGATCTCGGTGTCCGCGTCGATGACGAATCCGGTGCCGCCGCCGGGCAGCGAGGCCGAGACGCGGCTCGGCGCGGGGATCAGCGCCACATCGGGTTCCGGGAAGAGGGGTGTGTCGCTCATGCCGCCCGTCGCACCTCCGCCACACGCGTTGCACTGAGTGCAACGGCCGTTCCACTGTGCACAACTGCGAGGGAGGCTACAGGTCTCGACCACTCATGACCAGAGAACACAAAAACCCCCGGCACGCGCGCACGGCACACGCACCGGGGGCCTCACGGCATCGGACGGACCCCTACTTGTCGCCGCCCTTGTCGTCGCCACCGCTGCCCATGGATTCGTAGATCTCCTTGCACATGGGACACACGGGGTACTTCTTCGGGTCGCGGCCCGGCACCCACACCTTGCCGCACAGCGCCACGACGGGGGTGCCGTCGAGGGCGCTCGCCATGATCTTGTCCTTCTGGACGTAGTGGGCGAAGCGCTCGTGGTCACCGTCGCCGTGGGACACCTGCGGCGTCGGCTCTACGAGGGTCCCCGTACCAGTCCCGCGCTCGGGCTCAAGAGTGCTCATAAGCCCCAGGGTACTGAAGCGCACACGTATCAGTTGAGCGACGGGTCGTCCGGATACGTGGCCACCATCGCCAGCTCGTTGCGCTGGCGGCGCAGGACTTCGCGCCAGAGTCTCTCCGGGGCCGGCGAGGAGACGTCCCCGGGCTCCGACTCGACCACGTACCAGGCGCCCTCGACCAGCTCGTCCTCCAGCTGGCCGGGGCCCCAGCCGGCGTATCCGGCGAAGATCCTCAGGGACCCGAGGGCCGAGGCGAGCAGCTCCGGCGGGGCCTCCAGGTCGACCAGGCCGATCGCGCCGTGCACCCGGCGCCAGCCGAGCGGGGCGAGGTCGCCGTTCGTACCGCCCGGGATGACCGCGACGCCGAGCGCCGAGTCCAGCGAGACGGGCCCGCCCTGGAAGACCACACCGGGCTCGCCCGCGAGGTCGGCCCAGCCTTCCAGGATGTCGCCCACATCCACCGGGGTGGGGCGGTTGAGGACGACACCGAGGGAGCCCTCCTCGTCGTGGTCGAGAAGGAGCACAACCGCGCGGTCGAAGTTCGGGTCCGCCAGAGCGGGAGTGGCCACGAGCAGCCGCCCTGTGAGCGAGGACACCTCGGTCATGCCAGACATGATCCCGCATCTTCCCCTCCGGTGGGGAGCCAATCGAGGTCGGGGAGTGAACGCAGCTCAGGGAGCACGAAAGCGCCCCGGGCGCACGTCCGCGCCGGTGACCCCATGTGTCCGATAGCGCACGGTTCGTGTTGTGACACAGCTATGACGTGGCTGGGCGGTACTTGGGCTTACGGGCGGGGGGTAATCGGCGATTACGCTGTCTCCCCGGCCCCTGCGCACAGTGATCGGGCGCAGCCACCCCCTGCCCAACTCATCGGAACGCGAGATACATGACCGTCAACGACGATGTCCTGCTTGTCCACGGCGGAACCCCGCTGGAGGGCGAGATCCGTGTCCGCGGTGCGAAGAACCTCGTACCGAAGGCCATGGTCGCCGCCCTGCTGGGCAGCGCGCCGAGCCGACTGCGCAACGTCCCCGACATCCGTGACGTGCGGGTCGTCCGCGGCCTGCTGCAGCTGCACGGGGTGACGGTCCGTCCGGGCGAGGAGCCCGGCGAGCTGGTGATGGACCCGACGCACGTGGAGAGCGCGAACGTCGCCGACATCGATGCCCACGCGGGTTCCAGCCGTATCCCGATCCTGTTCTGCGGCCCGCTGCTGCACCGTCTCGGCCACGCGTTCATCCCCGGTCTCGGCGGCTGTGACATCGGCGGCCGGCCCATCGACTTCCACTTCGACGTGCTGCGGCAGTTCGGCGCGACGATCGAGAAGCGCGCGGACGGGCAGTACCTGGAGGCGCCGCAGCGGCTGCGCGGTACGAAGATCCGGCTGCCGTACCCGTCCGTCGGCGCGACCGAGCAGGTGCTGCTGACGGCCGTACTCGCCGAGGGCGTCACGGAGTTGTCCAACGCGGCCGTCGAGCCCGAGATCGAGGACCTCATCTGCGTTCTGCAGAAGATGGGCGCGATCATCGCGATGGACACCGACCGCACGATCCGCATCACCGGTGTGGACAAGCTCGGCGGCTACACCCACCGCGCCCTCCCGGACCGCCTGGAGGCCGCCTCCTGGGCCTCCGCGGCGCTCGCGACCAACGGCAACATCTACGTCCGCGGCGCCCAGCAGCGCTCGATGATGACGTTCCTGAACACCTACCGGAAGGTGGGCGGCGCCTTCGAGATCGACGACGAGGGCATCCGCTTCTGGCACCCCGGCGGCCAGTTGAAGTCCATCGCGCTGGAGACGGACGTACACCCCGGTTTCCAGACCGACTGGCAGCAGCCGCTGGTGGTGGCGCTGACCCAGGCCACGGGGCTGTCCATCATCCACGAGACGGTCTACGAGTCCCGTCTGGGCTTCACCTCGGCCCTGAACCAGATGGGCGCCCACATCCAGCTCTACCGCGAGTGCCTGGGCGGCTCCGACTGCCGCTTCGGCCAGCGCAACTTCCTGCACTCCGCGGTCGTCTCCGGCCCCACCAAACTCCAGGGCGGCGAGCTGGTCATCCCCGACCTGCGCGGCGGCTTCTCGTACCTCATCGCGGCCCTCGCCGCCGAGGGCACGTCCCGCGTCCACGGCATCGACCTCATCAACCGCGGCTACGAGAACTTCATGGAGAAGCTCGTGGAGCTGGGCGCGAAGGTGGAGCTGCCGGGCAAGGCGCTCGGCTGACGGTTTCCGCGCTGTACGACGAAGGGGCGGCCCTCCGGTGAAGGAGGGCCGCCCCTTTGACGTCATCGCGCGTCAGAACGCACCGTACGTCGTCCCGTGACGTACGAACGACAAGGTCACTTGCCCTTGGCGGCTTCCTTCAGCTTGCTGCCCGCGGTGACCTTCACGCTGTATCCGGCGGGGATGTTGATCGGCTCGCCGGTCTGCGGGTTGCGCGCGGTGCGAGCGGCACGGTGGGTGCGCTCGAAGGTCAGGAAGCCGGGGATGGTGACCTTCTCGTCGCCCTTGGCGACGATCTCGCCGACGGTCTCGGCGAACGCGGCCAGCACGGCGTCGGCGTCCTTGCGGGTCACCTCGGCGCGGTCGGCCAGCGCGGCCACCAGCTCACTGCGGTTCATGTTGTTACTCCCGTGTTTTTCTTGCCGTTGGGGTGTGCCACGCGGCGGATCCGCCCGAGGCACTGCGATGCCGATGCGCTCGCGCCCAGGGACGCATCCTGCCCCTACCTGCGGCGGTAAAGCCAATCCGGCACCCGTAGGAGTCGTGAGAACACCCTGGGGAGTCACACGAAAAGCGCCGCTCGGCGTCACCCTAGAGCGCGCCCGGCATCAGCTGGTTCCACGACGCGCCGGTACGGGGCCCACCGTGGTGATCCTCACAGGCCCTGCACAGTACGGCACACCGTCACCGCCCCGACGCCCGGCCGCCGCCTTCCCTTCACCGAGCCACCGGGCGCGAGCACGGATGCGGGTACCTCCCGACCGACCTCGAAAACACCGGCCAAGCCGAGCTGAGCGACTCGGGGCCGGGCTGAGCGACTGCGGGCAAAGCCCAGCGGCAGCCGCCCGGCCAGCGGCACCCACGCGACCCAGCGGCTCCCGAGGGGCTCGACGACTCCCGTCCCAGCCGGGCCCGCGCCCATCAGGACTCCACAGCGCCCGGTCGGACTCAGCGGCGCCCTGACCAGACCCAGCGGCTCCGACGGACTCGGCGACCACCATCCCAGCCAGGCCCGACAACTCCCACCAGGACTCCACAGCGCCCGGCCGGACTCAGCGGCGCCCTGACCAGGCCCAGCGGCTCCGACGGACTCGGCGACCACCATCCCAGCCAGGCCCGACAACTCCCACCAGGACTCCACAGCGCCCAGCCGCGCTCAGCGGCTCCCGGCGGGCTCGACGGCCCCACCCCGGGCCGCACCCGACAACTCCCGCCGGGCCCCGCGGCACCCAGCCGGGCGCAGCTCCGCCCACACCGGCGCCGGCGTGACAGGATCCGGTCCGAGTCCGCCCGAGGAAGGGGCCTAGACCGTCGCGCCCGCCGTCTTCGCTGCCTCGCGGACCGCGCCGGCGACGGCGCCCGCGACCTTGTCGTTGAAGACGCTGGGGATGATGTAGTTCGGGTTCAGCTCGTCCTCGGTCACCACATCGGCGAGGGCCTTCGCGGCGGCGAGCATCATCTCGGTGTTGACGGTGCGGGACTGGGCGTCCAGCAGGCCGCGGAAGACGCCCGGGAAGACCAGCACGTTGTTGATCTGGTTCGGGAAGTCGGAGCGGCCGGTGGCCACAACGGCGGCCGTCTGGCGGGCGATTGCCGGGTCGACCTCGGGGTCGGGGTTCGCGAGCGCGAACACGATGGCGCCGTCGGCCATGGCGGCCACGTCGTCGCCGTCGAGCACGTTCGGGGCCGAGACGCCGATGAAGACGTCGGCGCCGCGCACGGCCTCCTTGAGCGTGCCGGTGAGGCCCTCGGGGTTGGTGTTGTCGGCGATCCAGCGCAGCGGCGAGTCGACAGGGGCGCCCACCAGGTCCTCGCGGCCGGCGTGGACGACACCGTGGATGTCGGCGACGACGGCGTTCTTCACGCCCGCCGCGATGAGCAGCTTGAGGATGGCCGTACCGGCCGCGCCGGCGCCGGACATGACGACCCGGATGTTCTCGATGGCCTTGCCCGCGACGCGCAGGGCGTTGGTCAGGGCGGCGAGGACGACGATCGCGGTGCCGTGCTGGTCGTCGTGGAAGACGGGGATGTCGAGGGCCTCACGCAGGCGGGCCTCGATCTCGAAGCAGCGCGGGGCGGAGATGTCCTCGAGGTTGATGCCGGCGAACCCGGGGGCGATCGCCTTGACGATCTCCACGATCGCGTCGGTGTCCTGGGTGTCCAGGCAGATCGGCCAGGCGTCGATGTCGGCGAAGCGCTTGAAGAGCGCCGCCTTGCCCTCCATGACCGGCATCGCGGCCATCGGGCCGATGTTGCCGAGGCCGAGAACGGCCGATCCGTCCGTTACGACCGCAACCGTGTTCCGCTTGATCGTCAGACGCCGCGCGTCCTCGGGGTTCTCGGCGATCGCCATGCAGACGCGGGCCACACCCGGCGTGTAGACCATGGACAGGTCGTCACGGTTGCGGATGGGGTGCTTGGACTGCATCTCGATCTTGCCGCCGAGGTGCATCAGGAACGTACGGTCGGAGACCTTGCCGAGGGTGACGCCCTCGATGCCGCGCAGCTTCTCGACGATCTCCTCCGCGTGGGCCGTGGAGGTGGCCGCGATGGTGACGTCGATACGGAGCTTCTCGTGGCCGGACGCGGTGACGTCGAGGCCGGTCACCGAGCCTCCGGAGGACTCCACCGCGGTGGTGAGCTGCGAGACGGCGGTTCCGCTCGCGGGCACCTCCAGCCGGATGGTCATCGAGTAGGAGACGCTGGGCGCCGTTGCCATGGCCGACTTCCTCTGCTTTCACCGTGTCGCGAGTTGTGCCGTCCGATCGTCGCACCTACCGCGGAGTACGTGGTAGTCGACCTGGATTGCGGACGTTTTGTTCATGAGCGGTGCATGATTTCGGAAAACCACTTCCACCATACGAGAAACGATCAGGCAAAGAAAGAGGCCCACGTCACATGGTGACGTGGGCCTCTCACACGTTATGACACCGACCCGCCATGCTCGCCTCGCGGCAAGTGGTCCCTCTAAGGGACGAAGGTTGGGCCCGGGGGCTTGGATCGAGCCGGTGCCACACCAAGGCTAACAAACCGATGCGGTACGGCCATTCCCCTACGGGAGGTTCACAGGAATCTCAGTCCCGCAGCAGGTCCGGCACCCCGGCCGGGTCCGCCTCGTCCCGTTCGCCGGACACCACCGTCAGCTGCTGGGTCGCCCGGGTCAGCGCCACGTACAGCACGCGCAGGCCGGCCGGGGACTCGTCGGCGATCTCCGCGGGCGACACGACGACCGTCGCGTCGTACTCCAGCCCCTTGGCCTCCAGGCTGCCGAGCGCCACCACCCGGTCGCCGAGCCCGGTCAGCCAGCGCCGGGCCTCCTCGCGCCGGTTCATGGCGACGACCACGCCGACCGTGCCGTCCACCAGCTCCAGCAGCCGCTCGGCCTCGGCCCGCACCGTCCGCCCCAGCGACTCCCGTACGACCGTGCTGTGTCCCATGTTCGTTGTCACAAAACGCGGCTCGACGCCGGTGGAGCGCACCGCCCTGGGCGCCTCGGAGCCGGGCATGGCGAGCGCGAGCACCTTGGCGGCCAGCTCGGCGATCTCCGCCGGGTTGCGGTAGTTCACGGTGAGCTGGAAGCGGCGCCGGGGCCGGGTGCCGAGCGCCTCGTCGCGGGCCTCGGCCGCCTCGTCCGGGTCGGACCAGGAGGACTGGGCCGGGTCGCCGACGACCGTCCAGGTGGCGTGCCGGCCGCGGCGGCCGACCATGCGCCACTGCATGGGCGTGAGGTCCTGGGCCTCGTCCACGATGACGTGCGCGTACTCGGTGCGCTCCTGGGCGAGGCGCTCGGCCCGCTCCCACTGGGTCTCCTCGCGCACCGGCATCAGTTCCTCCAGGCCGGTGAGCTGGTCCAGCGGGTCCAGCTCGCGCCGCTTCCTCGGGCGGGCCGGGGCGCCGAGGATCGCCTGGAGTTCGTCGAGCATGGCGATGTCGTGCACGGAGTGGCCGTCGCGCTGGAGCGAGCGGGCCACCCTGCGGACCTCGCCGGGGTTGAGGATCCGGCGGGCCCAGCGGCCCAGCCGCTTCTCGTCGGCCATGGCGGCGAGCACCGCCTTGGGGGTCAGCTCGGGCCACCAGGCGTCGAGGAAGGCGATGAAGGCGTCCTCGCCGGTGACGTCCTCGTCGAAGGAGGAGCGCAGCTCGGCGGCCAGCTCGGGGTCGTTGTGCCGGGTGGCCGCTCCCGACTTGGCCCACAGGGCGTCCAGCAGCAGCTTGCGGGCGCGCGGGCGGAGCAGGTTGACCGGCGCGGTGCCGCCTAGGGCGGTGCGGCGGATACGTTCCAGCTCCGCCGCCTCCAGCTCGAGACGGCGCCCGAAGGCGACGACGCGCAGACGGGCGGGGGGCGCGGACATGACCTGCTGCTCGGCCTCGTCGTCCAGGGCGAGCTGCGCGGCCGCAGCGGTGGTCCCCAGTTCCAGCGCGCCCCGGGCCGCCTTCCGCAGCACCTTCAGCATCCGGTACGAGCCCTTGGCGCGGGCCACGGACGGGGAGTCGTACAGCGTGGCCTCGGCGCCGACGGCGTCCACGGCGAGCGAGCCGATCGCGCGGATCGCGACCTGGCCCTCCTCGCCGAGCGAGGGCAGCACGCCCTCGGTGTAGGCGACGAGGAGCGGGGTCGGGGAGACGATGAGGATGCCGCCCGCGTATCTGCGTCTGTCCTGGTAGAGCAGGTAGGCGGCGCGGTGCAGTGCGACGGCGGTCTTGCCGGTGCCCGGGCCGCCCTCCACGTAGGTGATGGAGGCGGCGGGTGCGCGGATGACGAGGTCCTGCTCCGCCTGGATGGAGGAGACGATGTCCCGCATGGTGTGGCTGCGGGCCTGGCCGAGGGCGGCCATCAGGGCGCCGTCGCCGATGACGGGCAGCTCACGGCCGTCGAGGCGGGCGGTCAGCTCGGGGCGCATCAGGTCGTCCTCGACGCCGAGGACCCGGCGCCCCTTGGACCGGATGACCCGGCGCCGTACGACCCGTCCCGGATCCACCGGAGTGGCCCGGTAGAAGGGCGCGGCGGCGGGCGCCCGCCAGTCGATGACCAGCGGGGCGTAGTCCTCGTCGAGGACGCCGATGCGCCCGATGTGCAGGGTCTCGGCGATGTCGGCGGTGTTGTCGTCCCGCACGGCGCCCTCGGCGGGCTCCACGGCGGTGTAGGCCCCGTCGGGCCCCTTCTTGCCGTCCTTGCCGAGGAGCAGGTCGATCCGCCCGAAGAGGAAGTCCTCGAACTCGTTGTTGAGCCGGTTCAGGTGGATGCCGGCCCGGAAGACCTGCGCGTCCCGCTCGGCCAGCGCGCCCGGGGTGCCGACCTGGCCGCGCTTGGCCGCGTCGTTCATCAGGAACTCGGCCTCGTGGATCTTCTCCTCGAGCCGCCGGTACACCCGGTCCAGGTGTTCCTGTTCGACGCTGATCTCTCGGTCACGAACGGAATCGTGTGCGTCGTGTACCGAGCCGACCGCGGACTGCTGAACCTGAGCGGCCACCGGGCCCCCTTCTGACGTGCTGGGCAGCCGTCAACCGTACGCGAAGGGGACCCAGGAAAGCTACGGCACGGCAGTTCCCCACGGGCGCGGGGCCGCGTCGGCATGCGGCTCCGCCGCGTGGGCGCGACCAGCCACGACCGGCCCACGGGCAAGCGCGCGAGGACACACCCGAACCGGGACCGGCCAAGCCCGCCGCAGGCGTTACGCCTGCACCTGCACCAGCTTCTTGCCCTGGAAGGTCACGACCTCGAAGTGGTCGATCTCGTTGGGCTTGAAGGCCGCCGCGCCGCCGATGTAGAGCGGTTTCCTGGACTCCGGTGTCTTGCCGTTCGGGATGCCGTAGCCCCAGTCCGGCACGGACCAGGAGGACATCGTCACACGCTGCCCGTTCTTCGCGACGAGTACCAGCGAGCACTTCAGCGGGCCCTTGGCGTTCTTCAGCTCCAGGACCGCCTGGGTGCCCCAGTCCTTCTCCGCCATGCCGACGGTGGCGCTGATCTGGGACGACGGGTCCGTGGCCGACTTCTTGTCGGGCATGGCGTCGAAGGTGGTCTGCGCCGCGGTCGCGGTGACCTGTCCGCCGCCGTCCGAGCCGCTGTTCACCGCCACCGCCGCCAGGGGGCCCGCGATGATCAGCGCGGCCGCCGCCGCGACCATGTAGAAGCTGCGCCGGCGCTTCTGGGCGCGCTTCTCCGCGACCTCGTCGACCAGCTTCTCCACCAGCCGTGGGCTGGGCTTGGCGGACAGCGAGTCGCCGAGCGCGGGGGTACTGCCGGAGCCCGGCAGGTCCGCGAGCGCGGCCAGCATCGGCTCCATCCCGGCCAGCTCGTCGAGCTGCTGGGCGCACCACTCGCAGCCGGCGAGATGCGCCTCGAAAGCGGTTGCCTCGGCGTCGTCGAGAATCCCGAGGGCATAGGCGCCGACGGTCTCGTGCTCGCTCGGCACGGAAGATCCCGATTGGGGGCTCATAGGCCCAGACATACCCGGACCACCTGCACCGAATCCCTGCATTCCCCCGTAACCACTGCTCATCACGCCGTCACCCCCCGCTCCTCCAGTGCCAGCTTCATCGATCGCAGGGCGTAGAACACCCGGGAGCGCACCGTGCCGCTGGGTATACCCAGCGTCTCGGCCGCCTCATTGACCGTACGCCCCTTGAAGTACGTCTCGACGAGCACCTCCCGGTGGGCCGGGGTCAGGTCGTCGAGCGCGTCCGACAGCGTCATCAGCCACAGCGCCTTGTCGATCTCGTCCTCCGCGGGGATGACCTCCAGCGGCGACGGATCGACCTCCTGCGGCCGGGCCTGCCGGCTGCGGTGGTTGTCGATGACGATGCGGCGCGCGACCGTCACCAGCCAGGGGCGTACCGATCCGGTCGCCCGATTGAGCTGACCGGCGTTCTTCCAGGCACGGATGAGCGTTTCCTGTACGACGTCCTCGGCGCGCTGCCGGTCACCGGCGACCAGCCTGAGGACATACGCAAGCAGAGGTCCGGCGTGCTCGCGGTACAGCGCACGCATCAGCTCCTCATCCGGTTCCGAGGGCTGTGAGGACATGCGATGTCGGGCCCTCGATCCACGTTCATTGGCCACGGCCGCATCCTTGCGCACGCCCACCTCCGGTGTCCGGGGGTTCCCCCAGTCGGTCGCTCGCCCACCCGTACGGAAAGGAGCGGCACGCTGTTCAAACGGGGTGACAGTTTTCTCGGGGGTGACGTGACGAGCGGGACATGGATGCACAATCCCACCGCATGATCTTTACATTTCCGACACATCGCCGAGGAGGCCTCGCCGTGATCGTGAACTCGGCAACCAAACCTGGTGTTACGGAAATCACGCCCGCGCGAGCGCGGCTCGACGCCGGTGCCGGGCCACCCGCTCCCGATTCCCGCAGACCTCACTGGAACACCAGCGCCGGCGCCGCCCCCGGGACGTGTCCAGGTACACGATCGGGCAGTTGTCACCCTCGCACTCGCGCACGGCCGCCCGCGCGACGGGGTCGGTGAGCAGCTCCACGGCGTCCCGGGCGACGAGCGCGAGCAGCCCCGCGCAGCTCGGCGGGTCGGCCAACCTCCTCATGAGGCAGCCGTCTTCACCGCGCACGGCACACGGGGCCGGGACCGCGGCGCGGGCGACCTCGTTGACCCGGGCGAGGCAGCGGTCGTACGACGGTGAGTCCACGGCGTTCAGGGCCCGCACCAACTGCCCGACGTGCGCCCGCAGTTCCCGGAACCCGGCCAGCCAGGAGTCGTCGGCGTGGCCCAGCGGCGTACCGGCCGGGACGAGCCCGGCGCCCCCGATCCAGGCGCGCAACGTCCCCACCCCGTCCAGCCGTTCCACGGGGTGGCTGGTCGCGAGGAGATCCAGACAGATCCGTCCGGCATCGAACCGTAGCTCGTACGAGGACGTCGTCGCCGTACCCAGTGCCATGTGCCTGTCACCGCCTAGGCAGGAAGCGTGGGGGAACCATGGGGCGCTCCTCTTCACAGTGCCTTCCCGCACACGTCTCCGGAACCCCTCGTACCGCGTTCAAGCACGCGGCGCCGGGGGCAGCCCGCTCGACGCGCTGAAAGATCACCTCGATGAGCGGGCGCGCGGGTGACGACAGGAAATAAGAAGAGGTCGAGGAATAAGAGGAGGAAGAAGAAAAGAGACACCAAAAGGGACAAGAAAGGGTGACGGGCGATGACGACGCACAGGACGGGAACGCGTGAGGAGTGGCTTGCCGCGCGGCTGGAGCTGCTCGACGCGGAGAAGGAACTGACCCGACGCGGCGACGAGCTGGCCAGGCGACGGCAGGAGCTGCCCTGGGTCCGGGTGGACAAGGACTACCGCTTCGAGACCGACGAGGGAACCGCGTCGCTCGCCGACCTGTTCCGGGGACGCTCGCAGCTGCTCGTCTACCACTTCATGTTCGGGCCCGACTACACCGCCGGATGCCCGTCCTGCTCGGCGATCGCCGACGGCTACAACGGCTCCGTGGTCCATCTCGCCCACCACGACGTCATGTTCTGGGCGGTGTCGCGGGCCCCGCTCGCCAAGCTCCACGCATACCGGGAGCGGATGGGGTGGACCTTCCCGTGGGCGTCGTCCCACGGCAGCGACTTCAACTTCGACTTCGGGGTCGCGCACACCAAGCAGGAGTGGGAAGCGGGAGCCGTCGCGTACAACTTCGGCGAGGAGGACATGCGGCCGGCCACGGCCGACGAGCGCGATTCCCGCGACGCCTTCACCCGGTCCATCGTCGGCACGGACTGGGAAACCTACCGCCGGGAAGGCCCCGGCATGAGCGCGTTCACCCTGCAGGACGGCACGGTCTACCACACCTACTCGACGTACGCGCGCGGCCTGGACGCCCTGTGGGGCATGTACCAGTGGCTCGACCGCGCCCCCCTCGGCCGTAACGAGGGCGACTCCTGGTGGTGGCGCCGCCACGACGAGTACGAGGACCGGTGAGCGGGGCCGGGGAAGGCTACGCGTCGGCGTACTTCGCGTCCGTCGCCGGATCCAGGGCCAGCCGGTAGCCGCGCTTGACCACCGTCTGGATCAGCTTCGGCGCCCCCAGAGCCGTACGCAGGCGGGCCATCGCCGTCTCCACCGCATGCTCGTCGCGGCCCGCGCCCGGCAGTGCGCGCAGCAGGTCTGCGCGCGGGACCACCCAGCCCGGACGGCGGGACAGGGCCCGCAGGAGGGACATGCCCGCCGGGGGGACCGGTTTCAGGGCGCCGTCGACCAGGACCGCGTGGCCCCGGATCTCCACCCGGTGGCCGGCGATGGGCAACGCGCGTGCCCGCGCCGGGAGTTCCTGGCACAGGAGCTGGACCAGGGGGCCCAGGCGGAAGCGTTCCGGCTGGATCGTGTCCACGCCCTGCGCCTGGAGGGGGAGCGCGGTGACCGGGCCCACACAGGCCGGGACGACGTCGTGGGCGAGGGCCGAGAGGAGGTCGGGGAGCAGGCCCCGGTCCTCCGCCCGGGAGAGCAGGGAGGCCGCCGCCGGGGCGCTGGTGAAGGTCACCGCGTCCAGGGAGCGGGAGATCGCCGCGTCCAGGAGGCGGTCCAGCGGGGTGATGTCCTCCGGCGGCATCCAGCGGTACACCGGGACCGGGACCACCTCCGCTCCGCCCTCGCGGAGGGCCTCGACGAAGCCGGGGAGCGGCTCGCCGTGCAGCTGTACGGCGATACGGCGGCCGTCCACACCCTCCTCCAGGAGGCGGTCCAGGACCTCGGCGAGGGACTCCGAGGACGGGGACCACTCCTCCGTGAGGCCTGCCGCGCGGATCGCTCCCTTGACCTTGGGGCCCCGGGCCAGCAGTTCGACCTCCCGCAGCCGCCCGAGCAGCGGATCGCCCAGGCCCCAGCCCTCGGCCGCCTCCACCCAGCCCCGGAAGCCGATCGCCGTCGTGGCCACGACCACGTCCGGGACCTGGTCGATGATCCCCTTCGTGGCGGCGAGGAGCTCGCCGTCGTCGGCGAGCGGCACGATCCGCAGGGCGGGTGCGTGCAGGACGACGGATCCGCGCCGCTGGAGCAGGGCGCCCAGCTCGTCGGCCCGGCGCGCGGCGGTGATGCCCACGGTGAATCCGGCCAGCGGACCGTGCTCATGGGCTCCGGGAGCTCCTGGGTGCTGCTCTTCGTCGTACATGGGCTTCTCCTAGCTGACCGGCGCGCGAATCGAGCCTGTCAACGGCGCGTGACAGGCTCGGTTCGGCTTCATTGCGCCGGTGTTACGTCAGACTTCGGCATAGCTGAGCTGCGGCTTTGTCTCCGCCGACGCCACGGTCACAGTCTGCGCCGCCGTGCGGCGAAGGTATACGGCCCACGTCACCGCGAAGCACACGCCGTAGAAGGCGAGGAAGGCGACGAACGCGCCGGTGCCGGAGCCGTAGGAGAGGAAGGACTGGCGGAAGGCGAGGTTGATGCCGACGCCGCCGAGCGCGCCGACCGCGCCGATCAGGCCCATGGACGCGCCGGACAGACGGCGGCCGTAGGCCAGGGCCGCCTCCCCCTCCAGGCCCTTGGCCAGGGCCTTCGTCTGGAAGATGCCCGGGATCATCTTGTACGTCGAGCCGTTGCCGAGGCCGCTGAGCACGAACAGGACGACGAAGACGGACACGAACAGCGGCAGCGACTTCTGCCGGCTCGCGACGATCAGTACGGCCGTGGCGGCGGCCATGGCCACGTAGTTCCACAGGGTGATGCGGGCGCCGCCGAAGCGGTCGGCGAGCCGGCCGCCGAGGGGGCGGATCAGGGAGCCGAGCAGCGGGCCGATGAAGGTGAGGTAGGCCGCCTGGAGCGGGGTGCGGCCGAACTGGATCGTCAGGACCTGGCCGAAGGCGAAGCTGTAGCCGATGAAGGAGCCGAAGGTGCCGACGTAGAGGAAGGACATGATCCAGGTGTGGGCGTCCTTCGCGGCGTCCTTGGCCGCGCCGGTGTCGTTCTTCACCGTGGCCAGGTTGTCCATGAAGACAGCGGCCAGTACCGCGGCCACGACGATCAGCGGGATGTAGATGCCCAGCAGGACGCGCGGACCGCCGCTCGCGCCGATGACCGCCAGGGCGACGAGCTGGATGACGGGCACGCCGATGTTGCCGCCGCCCGCGTTCAGTCCGAGCGCCCAGCCCTTCTTCTTGAGCGGGAAGAAGGCGTTGATGTTGGTCATGGAGGAGGCGAAGTTGCCGCCGCCGATACCGGCCAGCAGACCGACCCACAGAAACGTGGTGAAGGACGTCCCCGGTTCCATGACCGCGAAGGCCGCGATCGTCGGGATGAGCAGCAGGCTCGCCGAGATGATCGTCCAGTTGCGGCCGCCGAAGACGGCCACGGCGAAGGTGTAGGGAACGCGGACGACGGCGCCGACGAGGGTGACCATCGAGGTCAGCAGGAACTTGTCGGCAGGGGTGAGGCCGTACTGCGGGCCCATGAAGAGGACGAGGACGGACCACAGGGTCCAGATCGAGAAACCGATGTGCTCGGACAGGACCGAGAACCAGAGGTTCCGGTTGGCGATCCGCTGGCCGGTCGCCGCCCAGAATCCCTCGTCCTCCGGATCCCAGCGCTCGATCCAGCGGCCACTGCGACGGGTTGGGGCTGGGGCTGTCATCACGCCTCCACAGGGTCTACGGCTGCTCGGTCGGCCATCGACCTGCCATCGACGACTGAGCCCGAAGGTAGGGAGGGCGCGTTTCCGGCCCTGTGGCTGTGGGTGACCGGAAGGGAACGTTGCTCTCACCCTGCCCGGAGGCGCGATGAGAGGTTCCCCGCCGAGCCCCCTGGAGCGGAGTCAGGCGGCCGGGGTGCCATCCGGGACGGGGCGGCGCTTGATCGACGGGGCCTCAGGCGCGGCCACGCCGCCCATGCGGCGCAGCTTCTGCCAGCGCAACCGGCCGCCGGTGAGCGCGGTGATCCAGGACTGGAGCAGCACGACGTACATCAGCTGGCGGTAGAGCATCTGCTGCAAGGGCAGCGAGAGGAGCGGGGTGAGCGGCTCGCGGTCCAGGGCGAAGGCGTAGGCCGCGCAGACCGCCTGGACGGCGAGGACGGCGAACCAGGCCACGATCGTCTTCCCGGTCGGCCCGAACACCAGGCCGTAGACGAGGAAGAGGTCGATCAGCGGCGCCAGCAGCGGGGCCACCACCATGAACAGCGAGACCAGCGGCAGGCCCACCCGGCCGAAGCGGCCGGAGGGACCCCGCTCGAACAGGGCCCGGCGGTGCTTCCAGATCGCCTGCATGGTGCCGTACGACCAGCGGTAGCGCTGGGACCACAGCTGCTGGACGGACTCGGGCGCCTCGGTCCAGGCGCGGGCGCGCTCGGCGTAGACGACCCGCCAGCCGTCGCGGTGCAGCGCCATCGTGATGTCGGTGTCCTCGGCGAGCGTGTCGTCGCTCATCCCGCCGACCCGTCGCAGCGCCGAGCGGCGGAACGCGCCGACCGCGCCCGGGATCGTCGGCATGCAGCGCAGGATGTCGTACATCCGGCGGTCGAGGTTGAAGCCCATCACGTACTCGATGTGCTGCCAGGCGCCGATGAGCCGGTTCTTGTTGCCGACCTTGGCGTTGCCGGCGACGGCGCCGACGCGCGGGTCGGCGAAGGGCTGCACCAGTTCGCGGACCGTGGACGGCTCGAAGACCGTGTCGCCGTCCATCATCACGATCAGGTCGTGCGCGGCCTCGGCGATGCCGCGGTTGAGCGCGGCCGGCTTGCCCGCGTTGGCCTGCCGGATCACGCGGACGCCGGGCAGGCCCAGCGCCTCGACGATCCCGGCCGTGCCGTCCGAGGAGCCGTCGTCGATGACGAGCACCTCGATCGGATGCTCGCTGCGCATCAGCGAACGGACCGTGTTCTCGATGCACTTGGCCTCGTTGTACGCCGGGACCAGCACCGACACGGGCGCGGTGACCGGCTCATGGCCCCACCGGAAGTCCGGGCGCCGGGTGCGGCGCGCGTGGACGCCGGCCAGCAGCAGCATCAAGGCGAAACGGGCGAGGACGAGGAAGCCGATGACCGCGAGACCGGCGACGAGGACACCGGTGACGCTGTCCGCCGCCCCCACCAGGAAGATCCAGACCTTGCCCTTCCACAGGTCGAGGCCGGTGACCGGGGTGTCGGCGCTCGGCGCCTTCAGTGCCTCGGTGACGGTCTGGAACGCGTAGCCCCGCTGCTGGAGCCGGGTAAGGAGCCGGTCGAGCGCCTGGACCGTCTGGTGGCGGTCGCCGCCGGAGTCGTGCATGAGGACGACCGCGCCCTTGCCGCCGTGGGGCGTGGCGTTGCGGATGATCCGGGCCACGCCCGGCTTGCGCCAGTCCTCGCTGTCGATGTCGTCGACGACGGTGAGATAGCCGCGGCTGCCGGTGTACTCGGTCACCGGCCAGGACGCGTCGTCCATGGCGTCGGCGAAGGAGGAGTACGGCGGCCGGAACAGTGAGCTGCGGATGCCGGCCGCACCGGCGAGCGCGAGCTGGCTCTGCGACAGCTCCCAGTCGATGCGCTGCCTGGAGTGGTACGAGAGGTCGGGGTGGTCGAAGGTGTGCACGCCGACCTCGTGGCCCTCGGCCACCATGCGCCGCACGAGGTCCGGATAGCGCGAGGTCATCGTGCCGGTGACGAAGAAGACCGCGTGCGCGTGGTGCTTCCTGAGGACGTCGAGGACCTTCGGCGTCCAGGTCGGGTCGGGGCCGTCGTCGAAGGTGAGGACGATCCGGTGGTCCGGGATCCGCAGGCTGGTGACGGCGCCGTCCCGGGTGTCGATGACCGGGCCGCCGTCGAGGACCTTCGGCGGTACCTTGTCGTGCGCGGCCTCGGGCCGGATGCGGTGGTCCGCGAGGATCTCGCTGTGCACGTAGCCGCGCAGCATGAGCATCGCCAGGGTCGCGCACAGCACCAGGACGGGGAGCAGATAGCGCAGCGGCAGTCGGGCGCGCCGTACCGGTGGCGGGGTACGGCGACGGAAGAGCGAAGCCATCAGAGGGTGTTTTCTCTGGTCGGAGTCACAGCGGGAGCGGGGGGAACGAGTGCTTCGCCCGTCCGGGGGGTATGCGCTTGCCGCGCGTCGGGGACGGAGCGGCGGAGGGCGAGGTACCGCCGCCGGAGGCGGACGGCATCGGGGACGCGGCCGTGGACGGAGCCGACGCGGACGGGGAGTCCCCGGGACCGATCCCCGCGGAAGCCGTGGCGGTGCCTGCCGTGGGTACGGCGGCTTCCGTGCCCATGGGCGTCGGGCTGGGGGAACCGGCACCGGGTACGGCGGTGGCGCCCACCGACGAGGAGATGCCCGTCCCGCTCGCCGCGCCGGGACCGGACAGGCCCGGTGCAAGGGAGGCGCTGGGGTGCGGCGAGGTGTGCGTCTTGCCGACCGGCTTGTCGTCGTCCTGGCCGGGCACCGGCAGCCACGGGGCGGCGGAGTTGCCGGAGAGCAGGGTCGCGGCGATGACGGCGGCGTAGCCGGCGCAGGCGACGGCGACGGCGATGCCGAGGCGGCGGAAGCGACGGCCGCGGCGGCCGGACGCGTCGACGAAGACGGCTGCCGTTGACGGCCCTTCGCCGCCCTCGCCGTCGGCGCCCTCGCCATCGCCGTCCTCGCCGTCGGCGCTCGGGGCTTCGGTGGCCGACCCCGGTGAGCTGTCCTCGACCGGAGGCAGTTGGACGGTCACCTCGGGGAGGCTGTGGGTGGTGTCGGGGGCCGAGGGCTCCGCGGCGGCCCCCGGGTCTTCCCCTTCCGCGCTCTCCGCAGCGTCCCGAGCGCCCATGGCGTCGTCTACGGCGTCCTCGGCCCGCGTGCCGCCGTCAGCGGCCCCATCGGCCGGGGTCCCGCTCGGGGCCGCCGTCACGTCCGCCTCCGCGGATGCGGTTCTCGGACCCTCCGGTTGGGCGTCTTCTGGCCACTCTTTCACGCGCGTGCATCCCCCCACGGGACAGTTCCGGGTGCGCTGATTGCCCGAGCACCGTCGACGGAAACACGCCCCCACCTGGTTCGAGCGCCCCCAGATACCACTCTGCGCTCGGCGCATGAATGTAGCGCATGCCGTGCACCCGTGATGGTCAGGGATCACTTCCGGCCGCAGGTCACCCTCTCATCAGGCCCTCATCAGTGGCCGGAATCCATCCCCCGGCGGGCCGCAGCAGCCATCCCTCCGCTGCCGCGAGTTCGGCCGCCGCGCGGCGCAGCGCGTCCAGTCCCGGATGGACCAGCCCCTTGCGCCACACCAGGGAGACCGGCGACAACGGGACGGGGTCGACGACGGGCCGGCGCACCGTGCGGGGCATGGCCGGGAAGTCCACCACGGCCAGCACCGGATGCCGGGTCTTGGCCATGATCCGCTCGAACTCCTCGTCCCCGACGGCCAGCGGCAGGGGTGCGGCGAGCCGGATGCCGTGCCCCTCGAAGAGCCGGCTCGCCAGGTCGGTCCACTCCAGGGTGCGCGGGTTCCCGGCACCGGCGTACACGGTCTCGCCGGCCAGCGCGGCCACCGGCACCTCCGTGCGGGCGGCCAGCGGATGGTCCTCCGGCAGGACGACGGCCATCGGCTCGTAGCGCACCGGCTGCCGCTCGAGCCCGGACCGCACCGCCGGGTCCAGACCGGCGAAACGGCCGAAGGAGGCGTCCAGCCGGCCGGCGAGCAGTTCGGCGGCGGCTCCGGTCAGGCCGCTCTCGTAGCGGGCCATCAGCTCGCAGTCCGGGGCGAGTTCACGGGCCCGGTGCAGCACGCGGCGGCCGGTACCGAGGCCGGGTGAGTTGAGGTCCACGAGCAGCGGGCGGGACCGGCCGGAGGCGAAGGCGGCGAGCAGGTCGTCCTGGGCGGCGAGGACCCGCCGGGCGTGCGGCAGCAGCCGTTGGCCGTCCGCGGTGAGCGTCACCTGCCGGGTCGTCCGCACGAACAGCTCGGCGCCCAACTCCCGCTCCAGCCGCCGTACATCGCGGCTGAGCACCTGCTGGGCGATGTACAGGCGGGCCGCGGCCCGGGTGAAGTGCAGTTCCTCGGCGACGGCGACGAAGGCGCGCAGGAGGCGGGGGTCGAGGTGGGCGGGAGCGGGCATGGCGGGGAACTTACCGCAGGACTTACAACACGGGTGCGTCAATCGGTGCGGGGAAGGTGTTGGACCCGGTGATCCACTCGGGGCGAGGGTGAACCCATGCCCTCCGTCATATCCACGACCACCAGCGGCTACCGCCGCCTCTTCGCACTCCCCGGCGCCCGCGCCTTCACCACCGGCAACCTTCTCGCCCGGCTGCCCATGGGCATGTTCAGTGTGAGCGCGGTCGTGATGATCGCCGGCTCCCGGGGCTCGTACGCCCTCGCCGGGGCCGTCACCGCGACCGGTCTCGCGGCGACCGCGCTGGCCGGGCCCTGGATCGCCCGGCTCGTCGACCGGCACGGGCAGGCCCGGGTCGCCGTACCGGCCACGCTCGCCTCCGTGCTCGGCAGCCTCGCGCTGCTGCTGTGCGTCCGCTACGACGCCCCGGACTGGGCCCTGTTCGCCGCCTACGCCGGCACCGCGGCCACCCCGAACATCGGCGGTCTGTCCCGCGCCCGCTGGGCCCATCTGCTGCGCGACGACCCCGGCGCACTGCACACCGCGAACTCCTTCGAGCAGGCCGCGGACGAACTGTGCTTCATGCTCGGCCCGGTGCTGGCCTCCTTTCTGACCGGTACGTTCTTCCCGGAGGCCGGCACCCTCACCGGGGCGGCCCTGCTGCTCACCGGCATGCTGCTGTTCACCGCCCAGCGAGCCACCGAGCCGCCGCCACGGGCCCGTTCGCGGGCGCGGTCGCCGCTGCGCAGCCCGGGCATCCCGTCGCTGCTGGCCTGCTTCACCGCGACCGGGGCGGTGTTCGGCTCGATGGAGGTCGTCACGATCGCCTATGCCGACGCGCAGGGTCACCGCGCGGCGGCCGGCGTGGTCCTCGCCCTCCAGGCGGCGGGCTCGTGCGCGGCGGGTCTGCTGTACGGCGCGCTGAAGCCGACGGGGCTGCGGCTGGGCCACTGCCTGGCGGGGATGGCCGTACTGATGACCCTGCCGTGGGCTGCCGCCGGGCTCACCGGTTCGCTGTGGGTGCTGGCGGGCGCGCTGCTGATGGCCGGCATGGCAACGGCACCGACCATGGTCACGGCGATGACGCTGGTCCAGCGACGCACCCCGGCCGACCGCCTCAACGAGGGCATGAGCCTGGTGGTGACGGGGCTGCTCACGGGGATCGCGTGCGGCTCGGCGGTGGGGGGCTGGGCGGTGGAGCACTCGTCGCCAACCTCCGCGTACGTCGTACCGGCGGCCGGCGCCACCCTGGCCCTCGCGGTGGTCACGCTCACCCGCGCCGGCGGGGTGCCACTGCGAGCGCCCCTGAGGGGCGCGGGGAACAGCGCGACCAGCCACAGCGCACCCGCGGACGAATGACGGCCCCCGCCCCCAAAAGCAACGGCCCCGTCGCCAGAAGCGACGGGGCCGTTGCCCACATGGGGTACCCCCGGAGGGGCGTCGTGGAGATGGCGGGAATCGAACCCGCGTCCAACGGTGCGGAATCAGGGCTTCTCCGTGTGCAGTCCGCTTCGCTTTTCTCGGCCCCGGCGATCACGCGAACAAGTCGCCGACGGGCCCAGTCACTGTTTGGTTTCCCTCTTCACCCCGTGACCGGGATCAAGGTTTAGTTCCCTAGCTGATGCCAGGATCCGGGTCGGGAACAGCCCCGGGCTGACACTTCGCAAGTCGCTACTTAGGCAGCGAGGGCGAAGGAATCGCGCTTGGTGTTGGCGATTATTTTTTTCGGCCTGTGGTTTACGAGATCATGGCCGCTTCCTCGACACGCTTCCCCTGCTTCGACAGCCGCTGTCGAAACCGATCATCCCCATGTTGATTTCTCAAGGTTCACACCGGGCGCTGGCGTCCGGTGCTGCTGCCATCGTACGGGAACAACGCAGGCCCGTGCCAGCGTATTCCCGCTAGCCCCGCTGCTTGCGCCGCACCGCCGACATCGCGCGGTCCGCCTCGCGCCGGTCCTGCTTCTCGCGCAGGGTCTGGCGCTTGTCGTACTCCTTCTTGCCCTTCGCCAGCGCGATCTCGATCTTGGCGCGGCCGTCCTTGAAGTACAGGGCGAGGGGCACGATCGTGTGCCCCGTCTCCTGGGACTTGGACTCCAGCTTGTCGATCTCCACGCGGTGCAGCAGCAGCTTGCGCTTGCGGCGGGCGCTGTGGTTCGTCCAGGTGCCCTGGCTGTACTCGGGGACGTGCACGTTGTGCAGCCACGCCTCGTGACCGTCCAGTTGCACAAAGCCGTCGACCAGCGACGCCCGCCCCTGGCGCAGTGACTTCACCTCGGTGCCCATGAGGACCAGACCGGCCTCGTAGGTGTCGAGGATGTGGTAGTCATGCCGCGCCTTCTTGTTCTGCGCGATCAGCTTGCGCCCTTTTTCCTTAGCCATAGTGCCGACCATTTTCGCACCACACAGGGGGTGTGAGTACAGCCGATTACGTGTGACTACGAAGGGTCGCCCAAACCGGTGAGGACCTTCTCGGCGCGCGTCACGGCGTCCGGCCCCGCGTCCAGGTCCGGGGTGATGCCCCGGCCGTCCACGGCGTGGCCCGAGGGGGTGCGGTAGTGGCCGACGGTCAGCTCGGCGACCGAGCCGTCGGGGAGGGTCGTCGGCATCTGGATGGAGCCCTTGCCGAAGGTGCGCGAGCCGATCACCACCGCGCGGCCCCGGTCCTGCAGTGCCCCGGTGAGCATCTCGGCCGCGCTCATCGTGCCGCCGTCGACCAGGGTGACCAGGGGCCGGGCGGTGTCCCCGCCGGGGGCGGCGTGCAGGGAGTGCTGGGCGCCCTCGACGTCGTAGGTGGCGACCAGACCGCCGTCCAGGAAGGCGGAGGAGGTCTCCACCGCCTCGGTGACCAGCCCGCCGGAGTTGCCGCGCAGGTCGAGGACGATCCCGCCGTCGGCCGGGGCCTGCCGCACCGCGGCGCGTACCGCGTAGCCGGAGCCCTTGGTGAACGCGGCGATCTTGATGATGGTGACTCCGCCGGGCAGGCGGCGCACGGTCACGGAGTCGGTGGAGAGGTTCGCCCGGCGCAGTTTCTCGGTCCACGCGCGCGTGCCGCGCTGCAGGCCCAGGGTGACGGTCGTACCGGCCGCCGCGTCGTCGGCGTCACCCCGCAGTAAGGAGACCACCTCGGTGACCGGGCGCCCGTCGACCTTGCTGCCGTCGACGCTGCGCAGCCGGTCGCCCTTGCGGACCCCCGCCTCGGCCGCCGGCGAGCCGGGCTGCACCTTGGTCACCTGGATCCGGCCGTCCCGCTCGCGCCGCGCCCACAGGCCGACGCCGGTGTACCGGCCGTCGAGGGCCTCCTGGAACTCCTGGTACTCGCCCTCGGAGTAGACGGCGCCCCAGCGGTCCCCGCTGCGGCTGACGGCCCGCTCGGCGGCCTCCATGGGGGACTTGCCGTCCGCCATCGCATCGGCGGCAGCCTTCTGGACCTGCTCGTGCGGGGTGGCCGTACTCGTCGGGCCGGGGGCCGCGGCCCTCCGCGGGGCGGGGTCGGTCTCCGGGAAGGAGCCGGTTGCGGCGCCGGTGACCAGAACGCCGGCGAAGACCAAGGTCAGGGCGGCCCCGCGGCGGAAGCGGCGGGGCGGACAGAACAGGTCTCGGCCTGACATGGCGGTGAGTCTAGGACAACGCGAAGGGCCGTACGGCCCGATGTCCGTACGGCCCTCTTGGGATGCGTCACACCTTCAGGTACTTGCGCAACGCGAAGAACGCCGCCAACGACGGCATCAGCACACTCGTCGCGAGGATCAGCGGCAGCTTGGTCAACACCGCGTCCCAGCCCACGAAGTTGATGAGCGCGAGCTTGTGGGAGAGGTCCATGCCGTGGTCGATGGTGAAGTACCGGCCGACCAGCAGCGCGACACAGGCGAGCCCGCCGCCGATGAGCCCGGCGACCGCGGCCTCGGCGATGAACGGCGCCTGGATGTAGAAGCCCGAGGCACCGACCAGGCGCATGATCCCGGTCTCGCGCCGGCGGCTGAACGCCGAGACGCGCACCGTGTTGACGATCAGCAGCAGCGCGACGATCAGCATCATCGCCATCACGCCGAGCGCGCCCCGGTTCATCAGGTTCAGCAGCTGGAAGAGGTTGTCCAGGATGCCCTTCTGGTCCTGCACGGACTGCACACCGGCACGGCCGTTGAAGGCCGACGCGATCACCTGGTACTTCTGCGGGTCCTTGAGCTTGATCCGGTACGACTCCTGCATCTGGTCCGGCGTGAGCGAGCTGGCCAGCGGGGAGTTGCCGAACTGCTCCTTGTAGTGCTTGTACGCCTCGTCCTGCGACTCGTACGCCACCTTCTCCACGATCGGCATGTTGTGCAGGTCGGAGAGGATCTGCTTCTTCTGGTCCTCGGTGACCGCGCCCTTGGCGCAGTTGACGTCCGAGTCGGCGTCGTGCTTGTTGCACAGGAAGATCGAGACGTTGACCTTGTCGTACCAGTAGCCCTTCATGGTGGACACCTGGTCGCTCATCAGCAGCGAACCGCCGAAGAGTGCCAGGGACAGGGCGACGGAGACGATGACGGCGAAGGTCATCGTCAGATTGCGGCGGAGACCGACACCGATCTCCGACAGGACGAACTGGGCGCGCATGGCGACTTGTCGAGCCTTTCGTCGTGAACTTGCTTAGTGCTGGTAGCCGTAGACGCCGCGGGCCTGGTCGCGGACGAGGCGGCCCTTCTCCAGCTCGATGACGCGCTTGCGCATCTGGTCCACGATGTTCTGATCGTGCGTCGCCATGATGACGGTGGTGCCCGTCCGGTTGATGCGGTCGAGCAGCTTCATGATGCCGACGGAGGTCTGCGGGTCGAGGTTGCCGGTGGGCTCGTCGGCGATGAGCAGCTTGGGCCGGTTGACGAAGGCCCGCGCGATGGCCACGCGTTGCTGCTCACCACCGGAGAGCTCACCGGGCATCCGGTCCTCCTTGCCGCCGAGCCCGACGAGATCGAGCACCTGCGGCACGGACTTGCGGATCTCGCCGCGGGACTTGCCGATGACCTCCTGGGCGAAGGCCACGTTCTCCGCGACGGTCTTGTTCGGCAGGAGCCGGAAGTCCTGGAACACCGTCCCCAGCTGGCGGCGCATCTGCGGCACCTTCCAGTTGGAGAGGCGCGCGAGGTCCTTGCCCAGCACGTGCACCTGTCCGTGGCTGCACCGCTCCTCGCGGAGGATGAGCCGCAGGAAGGTGGACTTTCCGGAGCCGGAGGACCCCACGAGGAAGACGAACTCGCCCTTTTCCACTTCAAGGGAGACATCCCTGAGTGCGGGGCGGGTCTGCTTGGGGTAGACCTTGGAGACGTTGTCGAATCGGATCACGGATGCACCACGGGTCGCCGGGGGTAGATGAGCGTGACCATACGCGAACCGGGTGTGCAAGTGCAGTCGCAGGACGAGGTTGGGTAAGGCTTGTACGTTTTTGTACCGGCACCGGTTCTCGGCTGGCTGTCCAAGGCCCCGCGCACGCCGTGCGGGAAACTGGCACAGTGGAAGGGGGAACGTTCCCGTTCCCGTGAGCGTTGTACGAGTGATGGCCGGTGCGAGGAGGGCGAGCGCATGACGTACGACCGGTTGGTGTGCGCGAACTGCGCGGCGCCCGTGAGTGAGGGCCGGTGCCCGGTGTGCCGCGCCAATCGCGAGCGACTGCAGCAAGAGGGCTTCCTTGGCGGGGTCAACCCGATGGCGCTGGTCGCGCTGCTGGTGGTGCTGATCGCCGCGGTTGCGCTGCTCGCCCATCAGACCGCGTAAGAAAAGCCCCAGAAACCCCTCGGGGCCCGGAGCGGCAAGCTCCGGGCCCTTCGGTTTGCGCTGTGGGCGCGCTGCGTGACCGTACGGCTACGCTCAGGCGGCCGCGCCGCCCCGGCCGTTGACCAGTCGCGGCAGAACGCGGAAGCCGATGCCGCCGGCGATCATCGTCGCGGCGCCGATGAGCAGGAACGCGGTCTGACCGGCACCGGTCTCGGCGAGCTGCTTGTCGCCGCCCTGGGCCTTGCTGTCGGAGCCTGTGTCGGTGAGCGTCGAGGAGCCCTCGTCCTGGGTGGCGGGGCCGTTGCCGCCGTTGGGCTTGTCGTTGTTGCCGCCCGTGGCAGAGCCGCCGGTGGTGCTGCCACCCGTGCTGCCGGAACCACCGGTGCTGCTTCCGCCACCGGTGGTGGAGCCGCCCGTGGTGGTGCCGCCCGTGGTGGAACCGCCGTTGGTGCTACCGCCCGTGGTGGTGGAGCCACCGTCCGTGGTGCCACCGGTGGTGGAACCGCCGTTGGTGGTGCCGCCGTCCGTGGTGCCGCCGTTGGTGGTGCCGCCGTTGGTGGTGCCGCCGTCCGTGGTGCCGCCGTTGGTGGTGCCACCATCGGTGGTGCCGCCGTCCGTCGTGCCGCCGATGGTGACGGTGCCGCCAACGGTGGTTCCGCCGTCGGTGGTGCCACCATCGGTCGTGCCGCCGTCGGTCGTACCGCCGTCCGTCGCGCCACCGTCCGTGGTGGTGCCACCGTCGGTCGTGCCACCGTCCGTGGTGCCACCGTCCGTGGTGCCACCGTCGGTCGTACCGCCGTCGGTCGTACCACCGTCCGTGGTGCCACCGTTGGTGGTGCAGACGGCGATCGGGCAGCCGCCGTCGGTGCCGCCGTCGTCGGCCGCGGCGTTCGTGTGCGCGCCCAGGCTGATCGGGCCCGCCTGGACGTCGAGGTCCAGGGCGGAGGCCGCGCCGGCTGCGGTCAGTGACGCACCGGCCGCGATCACGGCGCCGGCGGCTATCCGCGCGACCCGGATCCGCGTCTTCTTCGTCATGTGGTTGCTACCCCCAGTAGCTGTTCGTCAATGAGGCGGCGCGTGGGGCGTTGCCGTGATCGACGGGAGGCAGCCGGTGACGAAGGACGCGTCAACTCATTCCCCCGGTTCACATGCGCCCCTGAAGTACGCATGCCGCACTTCACCCTTCCGATTTTTCAAAGCAACGTCAAGGCCGTTGCGGGCGCAATGTCCCTTCGGAGGGTTTTTGCGGTGAGTTGAAGCCTGTGAGTGTGATGTAAAACCCAGACAAACGACAACTGCCGCCTCCTGGGCGGCAGTTGTCATGTCGACAAAGTTACTTCTCCTGCTGCTTGCGCCAGCGAATCCCGGCCTCCAGGAAGCCGTCGATCTCGCCGTTGAACACGGCCTCGGGGTTGCCGACCTCGAACTCCGTCCTCAGGTCCTTGACCATCTGGTACGGGTGCAGCACGTACGACCGCATCTGGTTGCCCCAGGAGTTGCCGCCGTCGCCCTTGAGGGCGTCCATCTTGGCCTGCTCCTCCTGCCGGCGGCGCTCCAGCAGCTTGGCCTGGAGGACGTTCATCGCCGTGGCCTTGTTCTGGATCTGGGAGCGCTCGTTCTGGCAGGAGACCACGATGCCGGTCGGGATGTGCGTGATGCGCACCGCGGAGTCGGTGGTGTTGACGCCCTGACCGCCGGGGCCGGAGGACCGGTAGACGTCGATACGCAGGTCGGACTCGTCGATCTCCACGTGGTCGGACTGCTCGACCACGGGGAGCACCTCCACGCCCGCGAAGGAGGTCTGGCGGCGGCCCTGGTTGTCGAAGGGCGAGATGCGCACGAGGCGGTGCGTGCCCTGCTCGACGGAGAGGGTGCCGTAGGCGTACGGCGCCTGGACGGAGAAGGTGGTCGACTTGATGCCGGCCTCTTCGGCGTACGACGTCTCGATCAGCTCGGTCTTGTAGCCGCGCTGCTCGGCCCAGCGCAGATACATGCGCTGGAGCCTCTCGGCGAAGTCGGCGGCGTCGACGCCACCGGCCTCGGCGCGGATGTTGACCAGCGCCTCACGGGAGTCGTACTCGCCGGACAGGAGGGTACGGACCTCCATCTCGTCCAGCGCCTTCCTCACCGAGGCCAGCTCGGACTCGGCCTCGGCGCGGGTGTCCGGATCGTCCTCCTCCTCGGCCATCTCGAACAGCACGGCGAGATCGTCGATCCGGCCGCGCAGCGCTTCCGCCTTCCTGACCTCGGCCTGGAGGTGGGAGAGCTTGCTGGTGATCTTCTGCGCCTCGTCCGGGTTGTCCCAGAGGGACGGCGCGGCCGCCTGCTCCTCGAGCACGGCGATGTCTGCCCTCATCGTGTCGAGGTCCAGGACGGCCTCGATCGACTCCATGGTCGAGGAGAGGGACTTCAGCTCTTCGGATACATCGACGACTGCCACGGTTCCAGCGTAACGGCTGTTGCAAGCGACCTCGGCCGAACAGTGCCCGGCACTTCAGTGCCGGGTCCAGGGGGCGGAGCCCCTGGGGGGTCAGGGGGCCGACGTGCTGTGGGTGTCCTGGGCCGGCCGGTCATCCCCACCCGAAGAAGCAAGCCACGCACCGACGCCCACCACAGCCGCCACCACCACCCCGGCCACCCCCAGCGTCACCCTCCGCCTCCGCACCGCGGCCTTATGCCGGGCCGACCCCGGCCGCGGCGCACCGGTGGCCCGAGGGGCGCGAGCCGTCCCGTGGGCGCCTCCCGCCAGCTCGTCCGGCCCCGGCACCCGCATCGAGGTGTGCGTGTCCCGGTTGGAGTCCGGCTTGGCGCCCGGCACCAGCGATACCGCGCCCCGCCGTCGTACCGGCTCACCCTGCGGAGCGGCCGGCGCCGGTTCCTCCTCCGCCTCGCCCTCGGAGAGCTCCGGCTCGTCCACGTCCAGCGGCGGCATCCCGGCCAGTGTCGGCAGCTGCTCGCGCAGCCGTGCCGCCAGCTCCGAGGCGCGCAGCCGGGACGCGGGCGCCTTGGCCAGGCACTGCACGATCAGCTGCCACAGCTCCTCCGGGATGCCGGGCAGCGGTACGACGGTCTCGGTGACGTGGCGGCGCAGTACCGCCCCCGGATGTCCGCCGCCGAACGGTGTGAACCCGGCCAGCAGCTCGTACAGGACCGTCGCCAGGGCGTAGATGTCGACGGACGCGCGCGGGGGCAGGCCCTCGACGATCTCCGGGGCCAGATAGTCCGGCGTGCCGATGATCTTCGTGGCCCGCGTCCGCTTCGGCGAGTCGATCAGCTTGGCGACGCCGAAGTCGGTGAGGAGGGCGGGGTGGGCTCCGCCGGGGCCGAGCGGGCCCTGCATGTCGAGGAGGACGTTCTCGGGCTTGACGTCCCGGTGGACGACCCCGGCCGCGTGGGCCGCCGCCAGCGCGTCGGCGATGTCGGCGACGATCGCCACGGCCGCCTCGGGGGCGAGCCGTCGCTCGCGCTCCAGGCGCGTGCGCAGGTCGGTGCCGCGCACGAGGTCCATGACCAGGGCCAGGTCGTTGCCGTCGACGACCAGGTCGCGCACGGTGACGATGTGCGGGTGTTCCAGGCCGAGCAGCGCGGTGCGCTCCTGGACGAAGCGTCCGACGAGCTCCTGGTCGGAGGAGAGGTCCTCGCGCAGCAGCTTGACGGCGACCGGGCCCTCCGGCCCCTCGCCCAGCCACACCGTGCCGGCGCTGCCCCGCCCCAGGATCTGGTTCGCGGTGTACCGGCTGCCGATCTTCCGTGCCAAGACTGCTCCTACAGACGCGCGTTGCAGACGCGTGGTGTCGCGTGGTGTCGTCAAAACTACGCGTCCGAGGAGCCAACCTTCACCGCGGAGACGGAAATCACCCGCCAGATGTCGACAAATCCGCAAACTCGCGGTCGGTTACCGCGAGTTCGCTCGTTCAGTTGCCGCTGCCGGAGGAGCCGCCGAGATCCTTGACCCACTTGCTCACCCGGCCGGCCCAGTGGGACACCTCGTGCCAGTAGCCCCGGCCCTGGCCGACCCAGGTGTGCAGCGGGGTCAGCTCATAGATCAGCCAGCTCGCCACAACCAGGATGACGATCGTGAACAGACAGCCCTTCAGGCAGCCGAGCCCCGGGATCTTCATCGGGTTGGCGCTGCGCTGGCGCGGCGCGCGGGGCTCACGGGGCTCGCGCGTGGGCCGCTGCGGCGCCTGCGGCGGGGCGTACTGCTGGGGCTGCTGCTGCGGCGCGTAGCCGTACCCCTGCTGGTACCCCTGCTGCTGCCGGCCCCGCGGCTGCGGCTGCTGGGGGCGGGCCTGCGGGGCCTGCCGCGGCTGCTGCTGGGGCCGGGCCACCTGCCGCTGGGGCCGGTGGTGCAGCGGGTCGTCCTCCGGGGACAGGAACTGCTGGACCTGCGTCTGCTCGTTGCGGTCGCGGGCCGCGCGCAGCTGGGTCTGCCAGGGGTGCGGCTGCTCGGGCTGCTGCCCCTGCGGGCCGGTGTGGGGCAGCACCGCCGTCGGGTCGGCGGCGCCCGTGTTCGGCAGTACGGCGGTGGGGTCGGCGGCGCCGACGGGGCCACCGGTGTGCGGCAGCACGCTGGTCGCGGCGTTCGGGTCGTACGCCCCCTGCGGGCCGGTGTTCGGCAGCACCTGGGTGGGGTCGGCGGCGCCGGGCACGCCCGGGACGGCGGTCGGGGCCGGGTCGGGGGCGAGCAGCGCGCCCACGCCCTCGGCGGCGGCGATCTGCGCGGCGTTCGCGTGCACGCCGATGCCCTCGGCGACGACCCTGAGGCCGCGCGCCAGGTTCTCGGCGCTCGGCCGGTCGTCGGGGTTCTTGCGCAGGCAGCGCTCTATGACCGTCCACAGCGGGTCCGGAACGGTGGAGGGGCGGCGCGGCTCGGCGCTCAGGTGCTGGTGCAGCACCTCCAGGGCGGTGCTGCCGGCGAACGGCGGGCGGCCGGTGACCAGCTCGTACAGCAGGATGCCGGCGCCGTAGATGTCCACGGCGGAGGTCTGCGGGCGGCCCTCGGCGGACTCCGGTGCCACGTACGCGGGCGTGCCGACGAACTCCTGGGTGCGGGTCAGGCCCGGGGAGTCCGCGAGGCGGGCGATGCCGAAGTCGGTCAGCATCGGGTGCATCTGGCCGTCGTCCTGCCGGAGCAGCACGTTGGCGGGCTTCAGGTCACGGTGGACGACGCCGTCGGCGTGGCTCGCGGCGAGCGCGTCGGCGATCTGCGCGGTCAGCAGCGCGGCGGCGACCGGGGTCAGGGGGCCGTTCTCGCGCAGGTAGCGGTGCAGATCGGGGCCGTCGACGAGGTCCATGACCAGCGCCAGCAGATCGCCCTCGACGACCAGGTCGCGGACCCGGACGACGTTCGGGTGGGTGAGGCGGAGCAGGACGGAGCGCTCGCGCAGGAAGCGCATCACGATGTCCGGATCGCTCGCCAGCTCCTCCTTGAGAACCTTGATCGCGACCGTCTCGCCGGGCTGCCCGGGTACGGCCGCCTCGGCGCCCGCGGTCTCGCGCTGGCGGGCACGCCAGACAGTGCCTGTGGCGCCGCGTCCCAGCGGCTCCTCAAGCAGGTACTTGCTGCCGACTGGCCGCACGTCACGCGCTCCCTGCTGCTTGCTGATGCTTGCTTGCCTGCATTCCGGTGTTCCGACCCACTGTAGTGCCGCCCCCGAGGGCACTACGTAAGCGTTCCCGAGCATGTTCGATGTGTTCGACGGAAAGACGCTCAGGTCGGTGCACTGGTTGCCGGTGGCCGTACGTGACCGATCTCAAGTGATCGTTTGTGTGGCACTGGTCAGGCACTTTTGGGGGCAGAGCCGACCAATCAAGATCACTTGATGCCGGGTGCGGGGCTCGCTGTCAGTGGCAGGTGCGAGGATGCCTTTCTGTACTGGCCGACGTGCTCGTGTGGGGTGGGGATGCAGATCCGGCTGACCGTCGTAGACCCGCTGGGCCCGTCCCCGCAGCGGGGCCGCGCCGCGAGCCGCGACGTGCTGGTCACGGCGCCCACGGGCACGGACCTGGCCGCGGTCGCGTCCGCGCTGGCCGGTGCGGTCACCGGGGAGGGCCGCGACACCGGTGCCGCGCCGGTGCTGTACGCCGGCACCGAACGGCTCGACCCCCGCCGCCGCACCCTCGGCGAGCCTCCGCTGGTCGACGGCGCCGTGCTGTCCCTGGGCACCCCGGCGGCCGCAGAACCGCATCCCGAGCTGGACGACGCGCCGACCCAGCTCCATGTCGTCGCCGGCCCCGACGCGGGCGGGGTCCATCTGCTGCACGGCGGCCGGATCACCGTGGGCCGCTCGGCCGAAGCGGACGTACCGCTGGACGACCCCGACGTGTCCCGGCTGCACTGCGCGGTCACCGTCGGCGCGGACGGCCGCGTCTCGGTCGCCGACCTCGGCTCCACGAACGGGACGGTGCTGGACGGGGGGCGGGTCGGGGAGCGGCCGGTGCGCTTTCCCGCCGGGGGCTTGCTGCGGGTCGGGGAGTCGGCGCTTCGGGTTGCTCCGGCCGGGGGGCCTGGGGGGCGGGTCCGGACGGTGCCGGATGGGGAGGGGTGCGTCCGGGTCGTTCCGGGGGCGCCGTCCGGTGCGGGGGCGTCTGCTTCGCGGAGCGCCGGGGCGTCGTCGGGTGCGGGGCGTGCCGGAGAGCCCGTTGGTCCCGCCCACCATGGTTATGGCTCTGCCGGGTGGGGGGCCTCCGGGGGCAGAGGGCCGGAGCATCGGCGGGCCGAGTCGAGCGTGGTGCCGGGGCAGGGCGGGGCGCCGGCGATCGAGAACCGCGGCGGGGACACGCACGGCGGGCGCTTCGGTGTCGGCGGACCGAGCCCCACGGCCGCGGATCCGTACACCGGCGCGGCCGAACACGGGCCCGCCGACGGCCGTAAAGGCACCCCCGTCAGGGGCACCGCCGTACCCGAGGGCGCTCGGCGGCGTGGGCTCGGTGCGTGGGCGCGGCGGCTGGCCGGCGCGCGTGCGGAGCAGCCCGTCGGCCCCGAGGCGTACGACGGCGCCGACGCCCGCGTGGACGCCGGCCCGGCGGTCATCGCGCCGCAGCAGCCCGAGAGCTGGCCGGATCCCGCCGCCCTGCTGCTGACGGCGCTCGGTCCCGGACCCCGGCTGTGGGAGCGCGGGCCCAGCCATGCGGAGGCACTGACCGTGCGGCTCGGCACGGCCGACCGGACCGCGCCGGACGGCTCCGGGCTGCTGCCCGCGGTGCCCGTGACGGCGGCCCTGCGCGAGGCCGGCGCGCTGGGCCTGGCAGGTCCGCGCACCCGTTTGTCCGGGCTGGCCCGCGCGGTACTGGCCCAGCTGGCCGCGCTGCACTCCCCCGACCTGCTGGAGATCGTGCTGATCAGCGCCGACCACTCCCGTCCCGTGGAGGAGCGCACGGCCGAGTGGTCCTGGCTCGGCTGGCTCCCGCACGTCCGGCCGGGCCACGGCCAGGACTGCCGGCTGCTGCTGGCCTACGACCGGGAACAGGCGGCGGCCCGCGCGGAGGAACTGCTGCGCCGGGTGGACGACCACGCGGTGACCGGCAGAGCCGCGGCCCACCCCGCCCACACCGCGACGCCCCGCACCGCCACGCCCGGCACCGCGCCGGGCGCCCCCGCACACGGCGAGCCGTCCGGCGCGGCCACGCACGCGTTCCACCCGGGTGCCGTCGCCCAGGGCACCCCCGTACAGGGCCCGACGACGAGCGGGGGCGGCGCCTCCGCCGACCCGGGCACGCCGACCCAGGGACTCGTTTCCGGCCACCCCGGCCCCGCACCCGGCTCCGGTGCCCCGACACACGCCTCAACCACTCCGGGCAACCCCGTCCGGGGAGGCACACCCCCCGCCCGTCGCCCCTCCTGGGCCAAGGAAGACCCCGAAGTCGGCGGAGGCAGCGGGTTCCCCGGGCCCTACACCGTGGTCGTCGTGGACGGGGATCCCGGCGGTGCCGCCCTGCGGGAGGCCGTCGCGCGGCTGGCCGTCGCGGGGCCGCGGGCCGGGATCCATGTCATCTGTCTCGCCGAGACCGAGCCCGCCTCGCCCGCCTCCCCCGTGGCGCTGACGTACGAGGCCGCGTGCGCGGTGACGCCGACGTTCCGGCACTGCGGTGCCGTGGCGCTGCTCGGCGGTGATGTCGCAACGGCGCTGCATCTGATGCGGGTGGCGCCGAGCGGGCCGGTCGGAACGGGGACGCTCGCCGCTGTGGACGCCGTCTCCGCCGCCTGGGCGGAGCGGTTCGCGCGGGCGCTGGCGCCGCTGCGCCTGGACGGCCCGGTCGGCGAGCGTGACCTGCGCGTGGCCACGCCGCTGCCGCAGTCGGCCCGGCTGCTGGACGAGCTGGGGCTGGCCCGGGCGACCCCGGCGTCGCTGATGGCGCGCTGGGCGGACGCGGCCGACGACACCCAGGCGCGGGGCGGGCGGGCGCGGGCGGTGCTCGGTGCCGGGCCGCGCGGGCCACTCGCCGCCGACCTGGTGGCGGACGGGCCGCATCTGCTGATCGAGGGGCCGGCCGGCAGCGGTCGTACGGAGTTGCTGCGCGCCGTGGTGGCCTCGCTGGCCGCCGCCGAGCGGCCCGACCGGCTGGGCGTGGTGCTGATCGACGGGCGGGACGGGGTCGGGGCCGGCTCCGCGCACGGTGAGGGACTGCGGGTGTGCACCGACATACCGCATGTGACCACGCATCTGATCGCCAACGACCCCGTGCGCATGCGGGAGTTCGCCCAGTCGCTGGCCGCCGAGCTGAAGCGGCGGGCGGAGCTGCTGGGCCGTACGGACTTCGCGCAGTGGCACTCGGGGCGTGAGGTGTCCGGCCGGATCGTCCAGCAGCGGACGTCCGCGACCGGGGACATAGAGGCGCCGCCCAGCTGCACCCTGCGGCTCCGGCCGGGGGCGGCGGCGCGGCAGCGGGCCGAGGCGGCGCCCCCGTTGCCGCGGCTCGTGGTCGTCGTCGACGACCTGGACGCGCTGGTCTCGCCCCCGCTCGGCTCACCGGGGCGGCCCGCCGCCGGGTCGGTGATGCGCGCGCTGGAGGCGGTGGCCCGGGACGGCGAGCGGCTCGGGGTGCATCTGGTGGCGGCGGCCGGGACCGGCGGTCGTACGGCGGAGACCGAGCCGGCCCGGAGGGCGGGGCTGCGGGTCGCGCTGGACGTTCCCCAGCAGGGGCCGGACGAACCGGCGCCGGGGCGCGGGATGCTGGCGTACGCGGACGGGCGGGTCGTCGGCTTCCAGGGCGGCCGGGTGACGGGCCGTATCCCGCGTACCGCGACCCAGCGGCCCACGGTGGTCCCGCTGGACTGGCAGCGGATGGGCGACCCGCCGGCCCGCCGGCCGGTGCGGGAGCTGGGCAACGGCCCCACCGACCTCGCGCTGCTCGCGAGCGCGGTGGAGCGGGCGGCCAGAGAAGTGTCGGCGGCAGAGGTGCCGTCGCTCCTCTGAACGGGATCGGCCCGCATACACTCCCGGTCACGAGCCGGTCACGATGCGCCGCTTGACAGGGCAGGCGCTCTTGCCCGCCCCGAGCGGCCCGGCGTACACCGGAGCGCACGGGACACGCTCGACGACGCTCGACGACGTTCAACGGAGAACGACGAACGGGGAAGTGATGCGCATCATGAGCAGCACCATCCGGACAAGCAGGGCCGTCACCACACTCGCCGCACTGCTCGCGGGAGCCCTCGCGCTCACCGCCTGCTCCAGCGGTGACAGCGGCAAGAAGGGCAGCGGCGAGAAGACCGGCGGAACCACGACCTCCACCGTCACCCTGCCGAAACTGAACGGCGCCCATCTGGAGATCGCCGCGGTCTGGACCGGTCAGGAGCAGAAGAACTTCAAGCAGGTCCTGGCCGAGTTCGAGAAGCGCACCGGCGCGAAGGTCACCTTCGTGCCCGCCCAGGACCCGATCATCAACTTCCTCGGCTCGAAGATCGCGGGCGGCCAGCCGCCGGACGTGGCCATGCTGCCGCAGCCCGGCGCGATCAAGCAGGCCGTGCAGCGGGGCTGGGCCAAGCCGCTCGGGCCGGAGGCCCTGAACGAGCTGCGGAAGAACTACTCGCAGGGCTGGCAGGACATCGGCAAGGTCGGCGGCAAGCAGTACGGCGTCTACTACAAGGCCGCCAACAAGTCTCTGATCTGGTACAACGCCAAGGTCTTCGAGAACGCGAACGCCAAGGAGCCGAAGACCTGGAAGGACCTGCTGGCCACCGCGCGGGCGGTGTACGACTCCGGTGTCACGCCGTTCTCGGTGGCCGGCGCGGACGGCTGGCCGCTGACGGACTGGTTCGAGAACGTGTATCTGTCCCAGGCGGGGCCCGAGAAGTACGACCAGCTCGCCCAGCACAAGATCAAGTGGACGGATCCCTCGGTCAAGCAGGCGCTGACGACGCTCGCCCAGATCTGGGGCAGGAAGGACTACCTCGCGGGCGGTCAGGACGGCGCGCTGCAGACGGAGTTCCCGGCCTCGGTCACCCAGACCTTCACCGGCGGCGACCAGCCGAAGGCCGCGATGGTCTACGAGGGCGACTTCGTGCAGGTCAACATCGGTGAGACCAAGGCGAAGGTGGGCACGGACGCGAAGGTGTTCCCGTTCCCGGCCGTCGGCTCCACCGCGCCGGTGGTCTCCGGCGGCGACGCGGCGGTGATCCTGAAGGACTCCAAGGCGGCGCAGGCCCTGGTCACCTTCCTGGCCTCCCCGGACGCGGCGACCATCCAGGCGGAGCTGGGCGGCTACCTCTCGCCGAACAAGAACGTGGCCGTCTCGTCGTACCCGAACGCGGTGCAGCAGAAGATCGCCAAGGCGCTGATCGCGTCCGGCGACGACTTCCGCTTCGACATGTCCGACCAGGCCCCGCAGGCCTTCGGCGGCACCCCTGGCAAGGGCGAGTGGAAGGATCTCCAGGACTTCCTGAAGAACCCGGCGGACGTGGCGGGAACCCAGGCGAAGCTGGAGAAGGACGCGGCGGCGGCGTACGGAAGCGGGAGCTGATCCGGCGATGACGTCGGCAGCGGCGGCCGGGGCCCCACCGGGTCCCGCCGCACCCCGCAGTCGCAGGAGCGTGACCGGCACCCGGAAGACCGTGGCAGCGCTGTTCCTGCTGCCCGCCCTGGTGCTGCTCGGCGCGCTCGTGGTCTACCCGATCGGGTACTCGCTGATCCGGAGCTTCTACGACTCCTCCGGCGACGGTTTCACCGGCGTCGACAACTACAAGACGCTCTTCACGGACGACGGCATCCGCACCGCCCTGAAGAACAACGTCATCTGGGTGGTGTTCGCGCCCACGGTCTCCACCGCCCTCGGGCTGATCTTCGCGGTGCTGACCGAACGGGTGCGCTGGGGAACGGCGTTCAAGCTGGTCGTCTTCATGCCGATGGCGATCTCGATGCTGGCGGCCGGGATCATCTTCCGGCTGGTGTACGACCAGGATCCGCACAAGGGGGTCGCGAACGCGGTGTGGGTGGGCGTCCACGACACCTTCGCGCAGTCGTCGGCGTTCCCGAAGGCCCACCCGGGCCGCGAGTCGCCGCTCACACCCGACCACGGCGGGTTCATCACGTCGGCCACCGTCCACGCGGGGCAGCCGGTCACCCTCCCCCTCGTCGGTGTCGCCCCGGACCAGATGCCCGACGGCGCGAAGAAGGCCGTGGCCGCCAGGCCGGAGCCGGGGAAGATCACCGGCACCACCTGGCAGGACTTCACGCGCGGCCAGGGTGTCGGACGGCTCGGCGAGCCCGACCCGTCCGAGCTGGGCTATGCCGGCATGCGGATCGAGGCGGTGAAGGACGGCAAGGTGGTCGCCTCCACGAAGGCGGCCGGCGACGGCACCTTCACGCTGCCCGCCTCCGCCGACGGGGCCAGGCTGCGGCTTCCGGCGAGCAACTTCAGGGAGCCGTACAACGGTGTCGAGTGGCTCGGCCCGGCGCTGGTCACCCCGTCGGTCATCGGGGCGTACGTGTGGATGTGGGCGGGCTTCGCGATGGTGCTGATCGCGGCCGGGCTCGCGGGCGTGCCCCGGGAGCTGCTGGAGGCGGCGCGGGTGGACGGCGCCTCCGAGTGGCAGGTGTTCCGCAAGGTCACCGTGCCGCTGCTCGCACCGGTCCTCGCGGTCGTCACCGTCACGCTGATGATCAACGTGCTGAAGGTGTTCGACCTCGTCTACATCATCGCCCCCGGCTCCTCCCAGGACGACGCCGACGTGCTCGCCCTGGAGCTGTACCGCAAGGGCTTCGCGGAGAACCAGCCGGGCGTCGCGAGCGCGATCGCGGTGCTGCTGCTGTTGCTCGTCATTCCCGTGATGCTGTTCAACATTCGCCGGCTGAGGCGGGAGGTGCGGCGATGACCTGGCTGCTGGAGAAGATCAACGGCGGTCTGCTGCGCGTCTTCCTGATCGTCGTGGGCCTGTTCTGGCTGGTGCCCACGGTCGGCCTGCTGATCTCCTCGCTGCGCTCCCCGCAGGACATGAGCGCGAGCGGCTGGTGGAAGGTGTTCGCCAAGCCGTCCCAGCTCACCTTCGCCAGTTACCGGAACCTGCTGGAGAACGGCGACATCACCCACTCCCTGTGGAACACCGTGCTGATCACGGTCCCGGCGACGGTGCTGGTCGTCGCGGTCGGATCGCTCGCGGGCTACGCGTTCGCCTGGATGGAGTTCCCGGGCCGGGACTGGTGGTTCCTCGGCGTGGTCGGTCTGCTGGTCGTCCCCGTGCAGGTGGCGCTGATCCCGATCGCCGAACTGTTCGGCAGGATCGGTCTGTTCGGGACGATCCTCGGGGTGATCCTGTTCCACACCGGCTTCGGTCTGCCGTTCGCGGTGTTCCTGCTGCGGAACTTCTTCGCGGAGATCCCGCGCGAGCTGCTGGAGGCGGCCCGGCTCGACGGCGCCGGTGAACTGCGGCTGTTCGCACGGGTGGTGCTACCGCTCGGCGGGCCGGCGATCGCGAGCCTCGGCATCTTCCAGTTCCTGTGGGTGTGGAACGACATGCTGGTCGCGCTGGTGTTCACCAAGTCGGGCACCCAGCCGATCACGGTCGCGCTGCAGACGCAGGTGCGGCAGTTCGGCAACAACATCGACGTGCTGGCTCCCGGTGCGTTCATCTCCATGGTGATCCCGCTGGCCGTGTTCTTCGCGTTCCAGCGGCAGTTCGTGTCCGGGGTGATGGCGGGCGCGGTCAAGTAGTCACAAAAGGGACACATTTTCAGGGGCGGGTCTTCAGGGGCCCGCCCCTTCCCGTTCACCTGGTGTCCCCCACATGCCGTAGGGACCGTAACCAAGTCACCCCATCGGCCGTTCCCGGTCAGAAACCCCGCGCCGACCGACGACCCTTGGATGTCCCGTGCCCAGGTTCAGTGTCATTGTCCCCGCGTACAAGGTCCAGGCGTACCTCTCCGAGTGCCTGGACTCGGTGCTCTCGCAGTCGTATCCCGATCTGGAACTGATCGCCGTGGACGACTGCTCTCCCGATGCCTGCGGGGAGATCATCGACGAGTACGCGGCCCGTGACGCGCGCGTGCGGCCCGTGCACCTGGCCGAGAACCAGGGGCTCGGGCGGGCCCGGAACGCGGGGATGGCCGCGGCGAGCGGCGACTATCTGGTCTTCCTGGACAGCGACGACACGCTCGCCCCGGACGCGCTCAGGGCGATGGCCGACCGGATCAAGGAGGCCGGCGAGCCGGACGTCCTGGTGTACGACTACGCGCGCACCTACTGGGACGGCCGGACGGAGCGCAACCAGCTCGCCGCCCAGCTGGCCGAGCAGGGCCCGGCGTTCCGGCTGGAGGACCGGCCGGGGCTGCTCAGGGTGCTGATGGTCGCCTGGAACAAGGCCTGCCGGCGGGAGTTCGTCGAGGAGCGCGGCCTCGCCTTCCCGCCGGGCTACTACGAGGACACCCCCTGGACCTTCCCGGTACTGATGACGGCGGAGTCGATCGCCACCCTGGACCGGGTGTGCGTGCACTACCGGCAGCGCCGGCAGGGCAACATCCTCTCCTCCACCAGCCGCAGGCACTTCGATCTGTTCGAGCAGTACGACCGGGTGTTCGCGTACGTCGAGGAGCATCCCGAACTGGAGCGCTGGCGGCCGGAGTTGTTCCGCCGCATGATCGACCACTACGCGACGGTGTTCACCAGGCGGGGCCGGCTGCCGCGCGGCAGCCACGGCGAGTTCCTGCGCCTGGCCCGCGCCCACTACCGCCGCTACCGCGTCCCCGGCACCCGGATGCGGCGGCGAAACGTCCTGGTCCGCTTCGGCCTGCACCGCACGTTCCGGGCCTTCCAGCTGGCCTCGGCCATGCGCCGGCGCATGCTGAAGGCGGCCGTGAAGCTGGCCCGCGCCCTGCGCGCCGGTGTGCTGCGGCTGCACTACCGGGTGCAGTTGCGGCTGCCCGTGCGCCCCGACCGCGCGGTGTTCGCCTCCGGTGCGGGCCAGGGCCACGGCGGCGACCCGGGCGCGCTGGAGGAGGCGTTCCGCGCGCACGCCCCGCACGTGCGCACCGCGTGGATCGCCCGCCCCGAGCACCGGCACCCGGTCCCGCCCGGCCCGCGCCGGCTGCGGCCCGGCACGGTCGCCTACTGGACGGCGCTGGCCCGCGCCAAGTACCTGGTCACCGACGACGTCCTGGACCCGGGCCTGCGCAAGCGGCCCGGGCAGATCCTGGTCCAGACCCAGCACGGCACACCGCTGGGGCACATGGGCCTGGACCTCCAGGAGCGCCCGGCGGCGGCCCGCGGCACCGACTTCGCCGGGCTGCTGCGGGCCGTCGACCAGTGGGACCTCGTCCTGTCCGGCAACCGGCACTCGACCCTGATCTGGGAGCGGGTCCTCCCGGGCGGCTACACCACGCTGGAGTGCGGCGCCCCGCGCAACGACGTCTTCCAGCGGGCGACCGCGGCGGACGTGGCCCGGCTGCGCGAGTCGCTGGGCATCCCCGGGGACGCGGTCGCGATCCTGTACGCGCCGGCCCACCGGGACTACCTGCGCACCCAGCGCCCGCTGCTGGACCTGGAGCGGATGGCGCGCCGTCTCGGCCCGCGCTTCGTGATCCTGGCCCGCACCCCCGGTGAGCACCGCCCGGAGGGTGCCCGGGTCATCGACGTCCGCGATCACCCGAGTGTGCAGTCCCTGTGCCTGGCCTCGGACGCCCTCCTCACCGACTACGCGTCGATCATGTTCGACTACGCCAACCTGGACCGGCCGATCGTGGTGCACACCGGCGACTGGGCGGCGTACCAGGCATCCCGTGGGACCTACTTCGACCTGCGTGTCTTCCCGCCGGGCGCGGTCGCGCGCGACGAGGACGAGCTGATCGACATCTTCGCGACCGGCCACTGGCGCGGTTCGCGCTCGACCCAGCTGCGGGCGGCGTTCCGGGAGCGGTTCTGCCTGTACGACGACGGACGCGCCGCCGAGCGGGTCGTACGGCATCTGGTGCGGGGCCAGCAGGGCCTGCCGCCGGTGGTGCCGCTGGAGAAACGCGAGCCGGTGCCGTCGGCCTGTGCGCGGTCCCCGCAGGCCACCGTGGAGCAACCTTCCGGTTCCCTCCCCGTCACCGAGGGGCGCTGAACACCGTTGACCCGTCCGGGAGTTCCCGTGCCCGTCGGCTCGACGCGGCCCACCCCGAGCCGGCCGTCCACCTGGCGTCCGGTGGGTCGGCCCGGTCGCGGGGCAGGTCTCGTCGGTCTCGTCCGCAGGACACGCGTCCGCAAGACAACAGAAAGAGCAGAATGCCCCGCTTCAGCATCATCGTTCCGTCCCACGGGGTCGCCGCCCGGCTGTCCCAGGCGCTGGACTCGGTTCTCGGCCAGTCCTTCGGCGATCTGCAGCTGATCCCGGTCTGCGACGGCCCCGACTCCCTGGCCGCCGCGGTGGCCGCCGCGTACGCGGCGCGGGACTCCCGGGTGGCCCCGGTCGACTCGCCGCCGTCCGCCGGTCTGAGCGGGGCGCGCAACGCGGGGATGCGGGCGGCGAGCGGTGCGTATGTGCTGTTCCTCGACGGTGACGACCTGCTGCTTCCGGGAGCGCTGGCCGCGCTGGACGCCCGGCTGACCGAGACCGGCGGCGTGGACGTGCTCTACGCCGAGCACGTGCGCGCCCCGTGGTGGGAGGGCGAGCCGACCAATCCGGCCGCGCCGCTGTTCGTCAGGGCTCCGAAGGGCGCCTTCGCCCCCGCCGACCTGCCGGAGCTGACCGGCGTCCAGCTCCCGGCGTGGAGCGCGGTCTACCGTCGCGCCTTCCTCACCGAGCACGAACTGGTCTTTCCCGACAGCCACTTCACCGACCTCGGCTGGGGCGGGCTGACCACGCTCGCCGCCGGGCGGATCGCGGTGCTGCGCCGGGTCGTCGTACGGCACCGGCTGCGCCGGCAGGGCAGCCGGCTCAATCTGCCGGGGCCGCACCAGCACGCCCTGCTCGACCAGGTGGAGCTGGTGCTGACCCGGGCCGCCGAGCGCGCGCTGCCCGCGGATCGGCTCCGGCCGCTGTTCGAGCAGCTGTTCACGTATGTGCTCAAGACGGCGTCCCGGCCGGAGCGGCTGCCGTCGGGGCGCCGGGAGTTCTTCCGTCGCGCGGCCCGGCTCTACCGGCTCCACCGGCCCGCCGGCTTCCGGGCGCCCGGCGGCAGCCTGGGCGTGCAGCACCGGCTGCTGGCCAACGGCGCGTACAGCGCGTTCCGCGCGCTGCGCGGCGCCAACCAGGTGACCACCAAGGCCACCGAGGGCCTGCCGCGCCCGCACATGGTGCGCACCAAGCTGCGCTACGCCCGCGATCTGCACCGCCCGCTCGACCCCGACCTGGCGGTGTACTGCGCCTATTGGGGCCGCGGCTACACCTGCAACCCGGCCGCGATCCATGCCAAGGCCCGCGAACTCGCCCCGCACATCCGCTCGGTGTTCCTGGTGGAGGCCGGGCAGGAACACGCGATGCCGAAGGACGTGGACTACGCGGTGATCGGCTCGCGCCGCTACTGGGAGGTGCTGGCCCGCGCCACGTATCTGATCAACAACGCCAACTTCGCCGAGGGCGTCGTCAAGAGGCCCGGCAGTGTGCATCTGCAGACCCAGCACGGCACCCCCCTGAAGACGATGGGGGTGGACCAGTCGACGTACCCGGTGGTGGCCGCCCAGTCGGGCAGCTACACCAGGCTGCTGGGCCGGGTCGACCGCTGGGACTTCAACCTCTCCGCCAACCGCCACTCGACCCAGATGTGGGAGCGCGCCTTCCCCGGCTCCTACGAGCACCTGGAGTACGGCTATCCGCGCAACGACGTCTACTACACGGCGACCGCCGCGGACGTGGCCCGCATCCGGCGGCAGCTGGGTGTCCCGGAGGGCAAGACGGCCGTCCTCTACGCGCCGACCCACCGCGACCACCACACCGGCTTCGAGCCCGGCCTGGACCTGGAGGCGTTCTGCGAGGCGGCCGGCGAGGACATCGTCGTGCTCCTGCGCGCCCACTACTTCTACGACCGGGGCCCGGCGAAGGGTTCCGGCCGGATCGACCGGATCATCGATGTCACCGCGCACCGCTCCTCGGAGGACGTGTGCCTGGCCGCGGACGCGCTGGTCACCGACTACTCGTCGATCATGTTCGACTACGCCAACCTGGACCGGCCGATCGTCGTGTACGCCGACGACTGGGACGTCTACCGGGAGACGCGGGGCGTCTACTTCGACCTGATGACCGAGCCGCCCGGGCTGGTCGCCCGCACCCCCGAGGAGCTGGCCGCCGTCTTCCGCGACGGCTCGTACGCGGGTCCGGAGGCCAGGGCGTTCAGGGCCGCGTTCCGGGAGCGGTTCTGCGAGTTCGACGACGGGCGGGCCGCCGAGCGGGTCGTGCGGCGGGTGCTGCTCGGCGAGCCGGCGCAGGCGGTCCCGCCGGTGATCCCGCTCGCGGAACGCATCCCCGCCCCCGCCGCCGCGACCCTCGTGAGGAGCTGACCCGCCGTGCCCCGCTTCAGTCTGATCGTGCCCTGTTTCAAGGTGCAGGGCTTTCTGCGCGAGTGCCTGGACTCGGTGCTGCTGCAGTCCTTCAACGACTTCGAGCTGATCGCCGTGGACGACCGTTCCCCGGACGGCTGCGGCGCCATCCTCGACGAGTACGCCGGGCGCGATCCGCGGGTGAAGGTGCTGCACCTGCCGGAGAACGTGGGCCTCGGCCGGGCCCGCAACGCCGCGATGCCGCACGCCACCGGCGACTACCTGTTCTTCCTGGACAGCGACGACACCCTCACCCCGGGCGCGCTGCGGGCGATCGCCGACCGGCTGGCCGAGGCCGATGACCCGGACGTGCTGGTCTTCGACTACGCCCGCACCTATTGGTGGGGCGGCACCCGGCGCAACGCCCTGGCCGAGGTGCTCGCCGAGGCCGGCCCGGACACGTTCACCGCCGACACCTACCCGCGGATCCTGGACCTGCTGATGGTGGTGTGGAACAAGGTCTACCGGCGTCGCTTCGTCCAGTCGCAGGGCTTCGAGTTCCCGCCGGGCTACTACGAGGACACCCCCTGGACCTTCCCGGTCATGCTCAGCGCCCGGCGGATCGCCGCCCTGGACCGGATCTGCCTGAACTACCGGCAGCGCAGGCAGGGCAACATCCTGTCCACGACCAGCCGCAAGCACTTCGACATCCACGACCAGTACGGGCGGGTCTTCGCGTTCCTCGAGCAGCGGCCGGAGCTCGCGCGCTGGCGGCCGTATCTGCACCGCAAGATGGGCGAGCACTGCCTGGACATCCTGGCCAAGCCGGACCGGCTGCCGCCCGCCGACAGGGCCGAGTTCTTCCGGCGTACGACGCGGATGTTCCGCCATCACCAGCCCGAGGGCGCCCCGGCCGACGGCGAGGTGGCTCTGCTGGAGGGCTCCTGGACGGGCTACCGGATCAGGCAGCAGGCGGCGCGGGCCAGGCAGGCGGCGGCTCAGCAGGCGGGGCTGCTCCGTGGCGCGGCCGCCGCGCGGGCCCGCTCCGGCTGGGCGTCCCTGCACGCGCACCGCCCGCTGGACCCGCACCTGGTCGTCTACTCGGCGTCCTCGCACCGGGGCATGCTGGGCGACCCCGCCGCCGTCTATGCCAAGGCCCGGGAGATCGCGCCCCAGCTGCGCGGGGTGTGGGTGGTGCGCGACACGGAGACCGCCGCACAGCTGCCACCCGATGTCGAGCACGTGATCGTGGGCTCCCGGCGCTATCTGGAGGTCACGGCGCGGGCGAAGTTCTTCGTGAACGACGTCAACTGGCCCGGCGCACTGGCCAAGCGGCCCGGCAGCGTGCACATCCACACCCACCAGGGCACCCCGCTGAAGTACATGGGCGCCGACCTGCTGGACAAGCCGGGCGCCCGGCTCGGCTTCGACGTGCCGCAGATGCTGCGCCGCGCCGACCGCTGGGACTACAGCCTGGTCGCCAACCGCCACTCCGAGCTGGTCTGGGAGCGGGCCTACCCCTGCCACTTCACCTCGCTGCGCACCGGCAGCCCACGCAACGACGTGCTGGTCAACGACGTGCCGGTCAACGGCGGCGGCAGCGGTTTCCGGCAGCGGTACGGCATCCCGGAGACGGACACGGTCGTGCTGTACGCGCCGACCCGCCGGGACTACCGCCGCACCGGGCACGTGGACCGCTTCGACCTCGCCCGGTTCGCGGCCGATCTGGGCAAGGGGCACACCCTGGTGGTCCGGCTGCATCCGTCGCTGGCGAACGGTCCCGCGCGCGGCATGGGCCTCGCGGAGCTGGCCCGGCGCGGAATCGTGGTCGACGCGACCGACGAGCCGCGCGCGGAGGACGTCCTGCTCGCGGCGGACGCGCTGGTCACCGACTACTCGGCCGTGATGTTCGACTACGCCAACCTGGACCGGCCGATCGTGGTGCACGCCGACGACTGGCCCGCGTACACGGCGAGCCGGGGTGCCTACCTCGACATCACCGCCGAGGCACCCGGCCATGTCTCGCACTCCTACCGGGAGCTGGCCTGGCTGTTCGCCTCGGGATCCTGGCGGGACGAGGAGTCGGCCCGGCTGCGGGCGGACTTCCGGACCCGGTACTGCGAGTTCGACGACGGCCGGGCCGCCGAGCGCGTCGTACGGACCTTGCTGCTGGGTGAGGCGATGCCCGGCACCCGGATCCGGCTGCCGGGCCAGGCCACGGGACATGACGTGCTGACCTCGGCGTAGGGCGCCACAACGCGAGGGTGCCGGTGCCGAAGCGGCACCGGCACCCTCGGGACGCCTGCCTGGGTCACTCGATGACGAGGTCCACGTCGATGTTGCCGCGGGTGGCGTTGGAGTAAGGGCAGACCTGGTGGGCGGTCTCGACCAGCTTGCGGCCGGTCTCCTGGTCCACGGTGTCGGGCAGCTCGACGCGGAGCGTCACCTTCAGCCCGAAGCCCTCGCCCTGCTTGCCGATGCCGACCTCGGCGGTCACCGCCGCGTCGCTGACGTCCACCTTCGCCTGCCGGCCGACGAGGCCGAGGGCGCTGCCGAAGCAGGCGGCGTAACCGGCGGCGAAGAGCTGCTCGGGGTTGGTGCCCTCGCCGTTGCCGCCCAGCTCGACCGGCGGGGCCAGCTTCAGGTCGATCTTGCCGTCGGAGGAGACGGCACGACCGTCACGGCCGTGGGTGGCGGTGGCGACTGCGGTGTAGAGCGCGTCCATGGTGACCCGTCCTTCTCGACTCTCGTCGATCTTCTCGATGCGGTGTCCGGTGCGGGTACAAGTAGAGCACGCAATTCAGTTGTGCACAACTGAATGGCCCGCGGGAGCTACTCTGGACCCATGACCGCCACGCCCGCCCCCGCCCCCGAAGCCGACTGGCTCCGCCTGGACCGCCAGATCTGCTTCTCCCTGCACGCCGCGTCCCGCGCCTTCAACGGCGTCTACCGCGTGATCCTCAAGGACCTCGGGCTCACCTACCCGCAGTACCTGGTGATGCTGGTGCTGTGGGAACAGGGCGAGCTGCCCGTCAAGAAGCTCGGCGAGCATCTGCGGCTCGACTCCGGCACGCTGTCCCCGCTGGTCAAGCGGTTGGAGGCGGCCGGCCTGGTACACCGGGAGCGCAGCGCCGAGGACGAGCGCTCGGTGCACGTCCGGCTCACCGAGGAGGGCACGGCGCTGCGCGAGCGGGCCCTGGAGGTGCCGCGCCGCATCATGGGGGCGACCGGCTTCGACCTGACGGAGATCGCCGAGCTGCGCGAACGCCTCGACCGGCTCACCACCGCGCTGGACGCGGCAGCCCTGACCGCAGGGCACGAGGCCGACTGACGTACAGCCGTACGACCGTCTCGTCCCGCCGGAACTCCTCCCGCACGGTGAAGTCCCGCTGCAGCACGGCGAGCTTGGCCTGTTCACCGGGGTTGCGCGGGGTCCAGCGCCCGGCGAGCAGGTCCTGGTCCGCCACCACCCACACCCGCTCCAGCCGCTCCAGCCGCCGCCGCACCTCACCCGCCCCGGCCTCGCGCCCGTACAGCGTCCCCGACTCGGCGCCCCCCTCCACCAGCACGACGTCCCGCGCTCCCCGGAACGCCTCCGGATAGGCGAGGGCCACGTTCCGCGCGTTCGCCGGCAGGAACACCACCGGGTCACCGGGCGCCACCTCCCGCGCGACCACGCGCGAAATGGCGGCGAGATCATCGGGCCGGGCACCGGGGTCGCGGTCCGCACGGAGAACGGGGATCTGGTGGAGGAAGGCGAGACCGATGGCGAGAACACCGGCGAGGGCGACACACGCGGACCGCAACAAGGGGTGACCCCTGGGCCGACCACCGGCGGACAGCCGCCCCACCACCCCAGCCACCCGCTCAGCCCCCGCAGCGACCAGCAACGGCGCCCCGCTCAACGCGTACAGCACATACCGGTCCACATACAGCGGTGACACCTGAGAAGCCAGCATCAACACCCCCGGCGGCACCACGGTCAACGGCAACGCCACCCCCAAAAGGGTGATGTCCCCCCGCCCCACACGTCCCACCAAAGAGACCAAGGCAAGCGACAGACACACCCCGTAGATCAGGTCCGTAGGCCCCAGAAACCCCCGCAGTAACTCTTCCGCCGTACCCCCCGAAGGGCTCCGCAGCCACGCCACCTGTGCCGCCTGCCCCCGGGACACGAGCACCATCGGCAGCAGCGACAGCACGACCCCGCCCGCCGCACACCCCCATCCCCGCCACACCCGCGCCGCGGCCCGGGCCAGCGCCAGCGACGCCGCGTGGGCGCCCACCAGCAGCACCGCGAACTCATGCAGCCAGCAGCTGAGCCCGAGGGCGGCGCCGTACGCCACCCAGGAACCAGAGGAACCCCGCTCCACGGCCCGTACGAAGAGCAAGGTCGCGGCCGTGGCCCCGGCGGCCACCAAGGCGTAGGAGCGGCCCTCCTGCGCATAGTGCCCGGCCATCGGCGCGACGGCGTACAGCAGTCCCGCCCACAGCCCCACACGCGGCCGGACCAGCCGCGTGCCGAGCGCCGCCACCAGGGCGGCCGTCACCGCCGCCGCGCACACCGACGGCAGCCGCAGCACGACCTCGCCGGGGTGAACGGCGAGAACGGGGTGCATGAGGAGGTAATACAGACCGTGCACGGCGTCCACGTCGTGCAGCAGCAGCCAGATCTGCGGCACCGTACGCCGCCCGACCTGGAAGCTGACGGCCTCGTCGCGCCACATCCCGCCCCGGTCGAGCCCCCAGAGCCCGACCGCCAGCATCACCAGCGCGGGCACTGTCGCGGCGGCCGTCGCACGCGACCGCGGTTTCACAGGAAGCCCGACATTCAGCACCAACCGACCTTTTTGCGATTAACAAATCTTTTTCCTGTCATGACGGCGTATCGCCATGGATACGCCATCCGCGCCGCTTAGGCTCCCATGCGATGAACCGTCTCCGTGTCAACTCCGGCCCGGTCCTCGCCGTCACCGCCCTCTGGCTGGGCACCCGTGGCCTGATGCTGTGGCTCCTCGTCCACGACAGCGCCCCCGTGCTGGGCGGGGGGTCGGTGGCCCGTGAGGTGTGGCGCCTGTACTCCGACTGGTACGGCGTCCTCGCCCACGGCTCCTTCCCGACGCACGACTCGCTGTGGCAGTACCCCCCGGGCGCGGGCGCGGTGCTGCTGGCACCGGGCCTGCTGCCGTGGCTGTCGTACTTTCAGGCGTTCGTGCTGCTCACGCTGGCCATGGACGCGCTGGTCACGGCGGCGCTGGCCCGCGCGGGCACGCTGCCGGGGCGCTCCTTGCTCGGCGCGGCCCTGTGGACGGCCGGCCTGCCGCTGCTGCTGGAGCTCCCGCTCGCCCGCTACGACGTCCCGGTCACCGCGCTGGCCGTGCTCTGCCTGCTGGCGCTGGGGCGCTCCCCGCGCGCGTGCGGGGTGTTCGGGGCGCTGGGCGCGCTGGTGAAGGTGTGGCCGGCGCTGGTGCTGCTGGGCACGCCCCGGGGGCGGGCGACGCGCGGGGCGTGGGGATGGGCGGCGGCCACCGGGGTCGCCTCGCTCACCGTGCTCGCCGTGCTGTTCCAGCATCCGCTGTCCTTCCTGCGGGAGCAGGGCGGGCGGGGCGTGCAGATCGAGTCGCTCGGCGGTACGGCCCTGAATCTGGCGCGCAAGGCAGGCTGGCCGGGCCGGGCGGCGTACCAGTACGGCGCCGTCGAGCTGGTCGGACCCCATGTGCACGCCGTCGCCACCGCCTCGCTGGGCCTGACGGCGCTCGCCTTCGCGCTGCTCGTGCTGTGGCGGGTGCGGGCGCGGCGCTGGAGCGAGGCCACGCCGTTCGACACGGCGCTGTGCGCGGTGCTGCTGTTCACGGTCACCAGCCGGGTGATCAGCCCGCAGTACATGATCTGGCTGGTCGGACTGGCCGCCGTGTGCCTGACCTCGCGGCACACCGGCCAGCGGCCGGTCGCGGCGCTGGTCCTCGCGGCGGCCGCGGTGAGCACCGTGGTCTTCCCGATGTACTACCAGGAGGTGGTCAACGGCACCTGGACCGGCTGTCTGCTGATGCTGGTGCGCAACGGGATCCTGGCATCGGCGGCCGTGCTGTCGTTCGTCCGGCTGTGGCGGTCGGCGCGACCGGATGTGAAGAGCATGCGAACAACGCAACCCCGGCCCGATTCCGAACGTCTTCCGGACCGAACCCTAAGCCTCTCTTAACAGCCTATTACCGAATTTTTCTACGCTCCCGGCCCGTGGACCCGATGCGACCAGACCCGTCAGGCACCCCCGACCCAGCAGGCACCGCCGAGCCGCCGCTCCCCGCGCGGGTCGGTGTCGTCGTCATCGGCTACAACGACAGCGCCCATGTGGGCGATGCCGTGCGCTCGGCCCTCGCCCAGGGGCCGGCGGTGGCCGAAGTCGTCGCCGTGGACGACTGCTCCACCGACGGCAGCGCCGAGCTGCTCGACCGGCTGGCCGCGGACGAGCCCCGGCTGCGCGTGGTGCGCCGGAGCGTGAACAGCGGCGGCTGCGGCAGCCCGCGCAACGACGGTATCGACGCGGTGACGACACCGTACGTGATGTTCCTGGACAGCGACGACGTGCTGCCGCCCGGTGCGGTGGACGCGCTGCTGGCGGCGGCCACGGGGGCGCGCGCCGAGGTGGCGAGCGGGCTGTGTGTGCGCCGGGAGCTGCCCTCGGGGCGCGAGCAGCCCTGGCAGGAGCCCCTCTACACGGCGCACACCGTTCTCGCGCGCCCCTTGCAGCGCCCGCTCCTGGTCCACGACACGCTGTGCGTCAACAAGCTGTACCGCACCGACTTCCTGCGCGCACACGGCATCCGCTTCCCCGAAGGCCGCTTCCTCTACGAGGACATCGTCTTCACCGCGCGCGTGCTGGCCGCCGGCCCGCGCATGGCGCTCGTACCGGACCGCGTGTACGTGTGGCATGTGCGCCGCAGCGCCGAGCAGCTGTCGCTCTCGCTGGACCGGGAGCACATCGACAACTGGAAGGCGCGCGTGGAGGCGTGCGCGCTGGCGTACGACATCCTGCTGGGCTCCGGTCAGAAGGAGCTGGCGCGCGCGGCGCGGGCCAAGTTCCTCGACCACGAGGTGCGCATGTACACGCGCGAGCTGGGGTTGCGCGACGCGCACTACCGGAGCGCGTGGTGGGCGCACACCCAGGAGTACCTCGCGCGCTACGACGCCGCCGACTGGGAGCTGGACCCGGGCGCCCCGGGCCGGCTGCTCGCACGGGTGGTCCTGGAGTCGCCCGAGCCCCGTGATCTGCCCCGGCTGCGCGAGCTGGCCGCGCGCCCGGCCCGCCTGCTCCCGCCCTACGCCCGCACCCCCGACGGCGTCCCCGTCTGGTCCGCCGACCTTCCCCAGGTCACCCTGGCACCGCTCCTGACCCGCCCGCCGTCCCTCCTCCCGCTCACGGTGGACGCGGAACTGCGGCCGGGCGCGCGTGCCTCGCTGCTGCGCCTGCGGCTGCACGAGCTGTACGGCAGGGTGGCCGAGGCGGGTCCGCGCGAGGTGGACGTGGAGTGGCAGTCCCGGGACGACGAGCGGACACGGGGGCGCACGACGGTCCCGCTCTCGCCCTCCGGCGCGGAAACCGATGCGGAAGCCGGCGCGGGCAGCTGGTCGGCCGAGCTGCCCGTCCACTTGGGCGCGCTCGGCGCGGGTACCTGGGACCTGCGGATGACCGTACGCTTCACGGACGGCGCACAGCGGGACGTCACGGCGCATGCCCTGACCGGCGCCGGCCGGCTGGGCCGACGCGTCGTCCCGAGCGCCCGGCACGGTGTGCTCCTGGTGCAGCCGTACGCCACGCACTCCGGCGCACTGGCCGTACGCGTGGCAACCGGCGTGCGCGGGCTGGTACAGGTGGCGGGCGGCCGCCTGCGCCGCCTGCGCCGCCTGCTTCACTGAGACGCCCGCGGTGTGACGAAGAACGTTCCGACGGGCCAATTGAACGAGGAGACGGCCGCAATGACCTGGCTGATCACCGGCGGTGCCGGATACATCGGGGCACACGTCGTACGGGCGATGACCGAGGCGGGCGAACGCACGGTCGTCTACGACGACCTGTCCACGGGCGTCGCCGAGCGCGTGCCGGCGGAGGTCCCCCTGGTGCGGGGCTCCGTCCTGGACGCGGAGCTCGTGGCCCGCACGCTCGCCGAGTACGAGATCAGCGGGGTCGTGCACCTGGCGGCGAAGAAGCAGGTGGGCGAGTCGGTGGAGCTCCCGCTGCACTACTACCGGGAGAACGTCGAGGGCCTGCGCACCCTCCTGGAAGCGGTGACGGCGGCAGAGGTCCCGTCCTTCGTCTTCTCCTCCTCGGCGGCGGTCTACGGCATGCCGGACGTCGACCTGGTCACGGAGGAGACCCCCTGCCTGCCGCTGTCCCCCTACGGCGAGACGAAGCTGGCCGGCGAGTGGCTGGTGCGCGCGACCGGCAAGGCGACCGGCATGTCCACGGCATCCCTGCGCTACTTCAACGTGGCGGGCGCGGCCGGCCCCGAACTCGCCGACACCGGCGTCTTCAATCTCATCCCCATGGTCTTCGAGAAGCTCACCGAGGGCGCGCCGCCGCGGATCTTCGGCGACGACTACCCGACGCCGGACGGCACCTGCGTCCGCGACTACATCCACGTGGTCGACCTGGCCGAGGCCCACGTCACCGTCGCCCGTGCGCTGGCGTCCTCCCCCGGCACCGATCTGACCCTCAACATCGGCCGCGGTGAGGGTGTGTCGGTCCGCGAGATGATCGACCGCATCAACGCGGTCACCGGCTACGACCGCCCGCCGACCGTCACCCCGCGCCGCCCCGGCGACCCCGCACGCGTCGTCGCCTCCGCCACCCGTATCGCCACCGAACTGGGCTGGCAGGCCAAGTACGACGTCCAGGACATGATCGCCTCGGCCTGGGAGGGCTGGACCCACCACCACCCGGAGGCAGCCCGCGCGTAGCCTGCGCCGGCGGCTCGGCCCGGAAGTGATCTGCGGGCAGTCGTGCCGCTGGAGCGGCGGCCGTATCCGCGCAACTGCGGGCAGTCGTGCCGCTGGGGCGGCGCCCGTCATGCCGCCGTAGCTGCGGGCAGTCGTGCCGCTGGGGCGGCGCCCGTCATGCCGCCGTAGCTGCGGGCAGTCGTGCCGCTGGGGCGGCACGGGTGGGCGCAGCGGCACCCCGCCAGCGCGGGCAAGCGCAACACCCCGTCGCCCAGCGGCAGCACCCCTCACCCCGCCGGCATGGGCAAGCGCAACGCCCCGTCGTCCAGCGGCAGCGCCGGCGCGGGCAAGCGAAACCAACCCCCGCCCGGCGCCGGCGCACGCCCCCTCACAACGCCTTGAGCGCCCCCGCCGCAGCCCGGGCCAGGTTGTCCAGGTAGCCCTTCGGCAGCTTTGGGGAGCGGATGACGACCGCGCGCCAGTACAGCGGTCCGGAGATCAGGTCGAGCGCGAGGTCGGGGTCCAGGCCCGCCCGCACCTCCCCGCGCCCCTCCGCGGCAGCCACGATCTTGCTGGCCACGCCCTCCTGCCCGTCCCGCAGGGCCTTCTGGAAGGCGTCGGCGATGTCGGGATTGCGGGCGGCCTCCGCCTGGAGGTCGGGGATGATCTGCGAGGCCACCGGGTGGCGCAGGGCACGGGAGGTCACCTCGTACAGGAGGCGGAGGTCGCCCTCCAGGGACCCCGTGTCCGGGACCGGCAGGCCCAGCACCGCCATCGCCGACACCACGTCCAGGACCAGGTGCAGTTTCGAACGCCACCGCCGGTACACCGCCGTCTTGCCGACGCCCGCCCGCCGCGCGATGCCCTCGATGGACATGCGCGCGTACCCGACGGCCGCGAGTTCCTCGAAGACCGCCGCCCGGATGGCTTCGGTCACATCCTCCCGCAGTACGGCGGCCCCGGCAGGGGTCCGGCGGCGCGGACGCGTCGAGGGCTCGTCGGCGTTCGTCGTCATGACGCACAGCATAGGCCGTTACGACGAAACGGTTGCGTTCCGACGTCGATTGGTTCTACGCTCACGTTGCGACGATACGGTCCCGTTCCGACGTAAGAGAACGTGAAGAGAAGCGTAAGGAAACGAACGCACGTCGGACGGCGGGCCCTCGACGCGCCCCCGGCACCCCCGAGCCGGACGCGCCACCCCCTCCCCCGAGCGAAAGCAGCGGATGTGAGCCAGGTCCTCGACACACCGCCCCCCACCCAGGCCCCTGCCGACGACGACCTCGCGGCGCTGGCCGCCCGGCATGGTCTGTCGGTCAGCGGCGCCCGCCCCTCCCTGCCGCAGTACGTCCGCCAGCTGTGGGCACGGCGCCACTTCATCACCGCCTTCGCCACCGCCAAGCTCACCGCTCAGTACAGCGAGGCGAAGCTCGGCCAGATCTGGCAGGTCATGACCCCGCTGCTGAACGCGGCGGTCTACTACTTCATCTTCGGTGTACTGCTCGGCACCAAGAAGGGCGTCCCGGACTACGTCCCGTTCCTGGTCACCGGCGTGTTCGTGTGGACGTTCACCCAGAGCTCGATCCAGGTCGGCACCCGGGCGATCTCCGGCAACCTCGGCCTGGTGCGCGCCCTGCACTTCCCGCGCGCCGCCCTGCCGATCTCCTTCTGCATCCAGCAGCTCCAGCAGCTGCTGTTCTCGATGGCCGCGCTGGTCGTCATCCTGCTCTCCTTCGGCCTGCCGATCACCCCCGGCTGGCTGCTGGTGATCCCCGCGCTGATCCTGCAGTCCCTGTTCAACGCGGGCATGGCGATGATCATGGCGCGGATGGGCGCCAAGACCCCCGACATCGCCCAGCTGATGCCGTTCGTGCTGCGCACCTGGATGTACGTCTCGGGCGTGATGTGGAGCATCAGCAAGCTCACCAAGAAGGACCACCTGCCGCACATCGTCATGGTCCTGCTGGAGAACAACCCGGCCGCGATCTACATCGACCTCATGCGCTACGCGCTGATCAAGAGCTTCCACGCCAAGCAGCTGCCCCCGCACGTGTGGGCGACGGCCACCGGCTGGGCCCTGCTCGCCGGCGTCGGCGGGTTCATCTACTTCTGGAAGGCTGAGGAGAAGTACGGCCGTGGCTGAGCAGACCCCCGACACCCCGGAGACGCCCGTGACCTCCGAGACTCCCGTGACCCGCGAGAACGGCGAGAAGATCCCCACCGTCGTCTGCGACGGCGTCGACATCGTCTACCGCGTCAACGGCACCGGCGCCGGCCGCGGCTCCGCCACCGCCGCCCTCAACCGGATCCTGCGCCGCCAGCAGGCCGAGAAGGCGGCCGGCGTGCGCCGGGTGCACGCGGTGAAGAACGTGTCGTTCGTCGCCTACAAGGGCGAGGCGATCGGCCTCATCGGCACCAACGGCTCCGGCAAGTCGACGCTGCTGAAAGCCGTCGCCGGGCTGCTCCCGGTGGAGAACGGCCACATCTACACCAACGGCCAGCCCTCACTGCTCGGCGTCAACGCGGCCCTGATGAACGACCTCACGGGTGAACGCAACGTCTACCTCGGCGGGCTCGCCATGGGCATGTCCCGCGAGCAGGTCAGGGAGCGCTACCAGGACATCGTCGACTTCTCCGGGATCAACGAGAAGGGCGACTTCATCACCCTGCCGATGCGCACGTACTCCTCGGGTATGGCCGCCCGGCTGCGCTTCTCCATCGCCGCCGCCAAGGACCACGACGTGCTGCTGATCGACGAGGCGTTGGCCACCGGCGACCGCAGGTTCCAGATGCGCTCGGAGGACCGGATCCGCGAGCTGCGCGAGCAGGCGGGTACGGTCTTCCTGGTCAGCCACAACAACAAGTCGATCCGTGACACCTGCGAGCGGACCCTGTGGCTGGAGCGCGGCGAGCTGCGCATGGACGGACCGACCGAGGACGTCATGAAGGAGTACGAGGCCTTCACCGGCGACAAGAGCGACAAGAAGACCACCGGTAAGAAGGCGGCGTAAGAGTTACCGGAAGAGAAACCTCAGGCCACGGAACTCCCTCTTCCTTCCTGGGCGTCTCTTACTCCAAGCGCGGTTATCCCTTTCATCCGCTTAGTGACAGTATGTTATGAAGGGTGGCCGCCCAAGTCGACAAACCAAAGGAGTCCACTGCGATGCCCCAACTCAGCGTCATCGTCTACGGACCGAACGCACAGGGGCATCTGACAGAGTTGCTGGACTCTCTGGAGGCCCACCCCCTCTCCGACGCCGAGGTGATCGTCGCCGCGGTCGGTGACTGGGCGCGGGAGGCCGCCGAGGGCCACGCCCCCGAGACGGTGGTCGTACCGCTGCCGGAGGGCACTGGTGACGCGGCGGCCCGGTCCGCCGGCGCCGCCCGCGCGACCGGCCGCTGGCTGCACTTCGTCCACGCCAAGGACGGCCTGCCGGCCGGTGCTCCCCGGCTGATCACCGAGCGGACCGCCGAACTGGACGCGACGGACGCGACCACGGACGTCCTCCTCCTCGACCACGTCACCACCACCTGGCAGACCGCCGCCACCCCCTCCCGCGACGGCCGCCTGCTCGCCGCCGTCGGCCGCGAGAGCCTGCCCCTGGACGAGTCCGCCGACCTGCTGCGCCTCACCCCGCTGCTCGGCAACCGCGCCCTGCGCGCCGATTTCTGGCGGGCGCACGAGGAGCGGCTCACCACCGACGACGAACCACGCGCCGCCCAGGCCGCCCTGCTGCACGCCGGCCGGGTCGCCTGTCTGAACCAGGTGGCGTACGAGAACCGCGAACTGCGCCCCGAGAGCCTGCCGCCGCTCGCCCCCGAGGACCGGTTCGAGCTGATCGAGCGCTACGAGTCGCTGCTCGCGTTCACCAAGGACCGCCGCGCCGCCCGCGCGGTGCTGTACGACCTGATGATGCGCGACCTCGTGCGCACCTTCGCCAGGGAGAACCTGCCCGACGAGGTGGCCCGCGAGTTCTTCCGCCGCGCCTCCCTCGCCGCGGTCCGCTGGCGCCCCGAGAACCACGAGCGCCCGGCGGGCCTGGAGGGCGTACGGCACGCCCTGCTGGAGGAGGGCGCGTACACCAAGTACCGCGCGTTCCAGGCCGCCAACCGCACCCGCCGCGCCGCCAAGAAGGCCGTACGGACCCGTAAGCGCCAGGTCGGCGCCAAGCTCCGCGACCAGCAGTACCGGCGCGCCCTGAGCCGGCCGGTCAACCCCGACCTGGCCGTGTTCGCCGCCTACTGGGACCGCGGGGTGGCCTGCAACCCGGCCGCGATCGCCGCCAAGCTCGCCGAACTCGCCCCGCACATCCACCAGGTGTGGACGGTGTCGAAGGAGAACGCGGCCCTGCTGCCGCCCGGCACCGACCACGTCGTGCCCGGCACCCGCCGCTACTGGGAGACCCTGGCCACCGCCAAGTACCTGACGAACAACGTCAACTTCCCCAACGCCGTGGTCAAGCGCCCCGACGCGATCCACCTCCAGACCCACCACGGCACCCCGCTCAAGCGGATGGGCCTGGACCAGATGGAACACCCGGCCGCCGCCAAGGGCCTCGACTTCAACGCCCTGCTGGCCCGCATCGACAAGTGGGACTACAGCGTCAGCGCCAACAGCCACTCGACGCGCATGTGGGAGCGCGCCTACCCGGCCCGCTACACCTCCCTCGACCACGGCTATCCGCGCAACGACGTCTTCTACACGGCCACGGCCGCGGACGTACGGGCCGCCCGCGAACGCCTCGGCATCGCGCCGGGCAAGACGGCCGTCCTGTACGCCCCGACCCACCGCGACTACGAGGCCGGCTTCACCCCGCGCCTTGACCTCGCCGAACTCGCCGACCGGCTCGGCGAGAACACGGTTCTGCTGGTCCGCGCCCACTACTTCTACGGCGGCGCCGCCTCCCCGCTGACGGGCCTGCGCCGCTCCGGCCGGATCATCGACGTCTCCTCCTACGACCCCGTCGAGGAGCTGTGCCTGGCCGCCGACGCGCTGGTCACGGACTACTCGTCGATCATGTTCGACTACGCCAACCTCGACCGCCCGATCGTCGTCTACGCCGACGACTGGGAGACCTACCGCACCACCCGTGGCGTCTACTTCGACCTGATGACCGAACACCCCGGCCAGGTCGCCCGCACCCAGGAGGAGCTGACGGAGATCTTCGCCTCCGGCGCCTGGCGCGACGAGAGCGCGGCGAAGGCGCGAGCCGCCTTCCGCCGCCGGTTCTGCGAGTACGACGACGGACGCGCCGCCGAACGGGTCGTACGACGGGTGTTCCTGGGCGAGCCGGAGGCGGCACTGCCACCGGTGATCCCGCTCGAGGAACGCACCCCCGCCCCGACCCCCGAGGAGGCCTCGGCATGACGACCCCCGACGTGACGGTGACGGTCATCGTCTACAACGACGCCGCCCGCCTTCCGCGGGCGGTCGCCTCGCTGCGCGCGCAGACGCACGCGAACATCGAGATCATCATCAGCGACGACCACTCCACCGACGACACGCCGACGGTGGCGCGCCGGCTGGAGGCGCAGGACGACCGCATCCGCTACCTCCGCCTGCCGGAGAACAGCGGTGGCTGCAGCGCCCCGCGCAACCGGGCCGTCGAGATCGCCCGGGCGCCGTATCTGATGTTCCTCGACAGTGACGACGAACTCCCGCCCCAGGCGGTGGAGTTGCTGCTGGCCGCGCACCGCGAGCGCGAGGTGGACTTCACCATGGGCGCGGTACGGCGGGTGCGGGTGGACAACGGCCGCCGCTCGACGTGGATGCCGCACCTGGTGGCCGAGCGCCGCACGGTGGAGGGCATCGAGGCCGACCCGCGGCTGCTCTTCGAGCACCTGTCGACGAGCAAGATGTACGCGCGCTCCTTCCTGGACCGGCACGAGTTGCGCTTCCCGGAGGGCATCCACTACGAGGACCAGCTGTTCTCGGCGCAGGCGTACTGCCTGGCGAAGGCGTTCACGATCATTCCGGACCCGGTGTACATCTGGTACATCGACCCGTATGCGGCGGCGGCCTCGGCCTCCATCTCCAACCAGCGGCACAAGGTCACGAACGTCCGCGACCGCGTCCACGTCCAGCGCCTGATCGACGACTTCCTGGTGGAGAGCGGGCACGCGGGGCTGCGGGAGGACAAGGACTACAAGTTCCTCAAGCACGACTTCCGGATGTACGCGGGCGACCTCCCCTACCGGGACGAGGAGTGGCTGAAGGCCTTCGCGGACATCATGAACCCCTACCTGGACACCCTGGCCCCCGGCGCATACGCCCGCCTGCCCCGCCCCGAGCGCGTGATCCTGGAGCTGCTGCGGGAAGGCCGGCTGGAGGAGGCCGGGCTCGCGGCCCGCGGTCTCGGGCAGGGGGTGGCACCGCGGCACATCACGGCCGACGCGTCGGGCGTGCCGTACTGGGGCGACAGCGTGCCTTCCACGGACCGCGCCCGCCGCGAACTGGACGTGTCCGACCTGGAGTTGGACACGCGCCCGTTCCCGAGCGCGCAGTTCCGTCACGAGATCACGGAACTGACGCCCGGCGCGGGGGCCTCGCTGACTCTCTCCATCCGCACGTACGACCCGGGTCTGCGGCTCCCCGTCGGGCCGCAGCGGGCCAGCCTGATCGTCTCTCCCGGCAACCGCCGTATGACGGTGCCCTTCCGGCTGGACCCGGTCGGCCCCGGCCTCTTCGAAGGCAGGGTCCACCTGGACCTGGCCGAGGCCCCGCTCCCCTTGCAGGGCTTCGCAGGCCTGCGCCACCCCCTGATCCGCCTCCAGCAGCAGGGCCTGTCCCACTCCGGCGTCCTGCTGGCCCCGCTGTCCTTCCCCACGCTCACGGCCCGCATCGACTACCGCTCCGGCGCGACCCCGCACGAGCTCACCATCGAACCGGAGGGCCGCAACCCCGGCCGCCTGCAGCTGCGCTGGCGCCCGGTGGGGGTCACGGCCCGCGTGATCCGCCCGCTCGTACAGAGGGTGGCCCGTCCCCGGGTCCGCAAGGCGGCGAAGCTGCTGTCCAGCGTGCTGAGGTAACGGGCGGGTTCGCAGCGCCGTCGAACTGAAGGCGCATGGACGACTACGGGTCCGTAGTGGCCGAAGCGCCGTCGAACCGAGGGCGCGGGGGCGACTGCGGGCCCGTAGTGGCTGATCGCGCAGTTCCCCGCACCCCTTGGGGAGCGGCAGCGCCGTCGGCTTCATGGCGCCGCCGCCGGCCGCTCAGGGGAGTACTCGGTACAGGACCTGTGCGTCGGGGCCCACCGTCACCTTCCGAAGCCCCGGTCCAGCCAAGCTCCCCGGTCCCACGACCCACCGCACGTCGTACTCCCGCAGAATCCCGGCCCGCTCACCCGCAGGCGTCCCCGCAGCGAAGTACCGCTCGACCGCCGTCTCCCTGCGCCCCGCGTCCGGAAGAAACACATCCGGATACCCCGGCGCCACGGTGTACGCCCCATACGCGGGAATCTGCCGCGCGGGAAACGTCCGGGCCATCACCACATCGCCGTACTTCACCCACGGCGTGATCCAGTGATACCCCACCCACGGCGTCCGGTACTTCGCCGCGACGACCGAGGGCAGCGCGCCCTTCCCCGTCACATACCCGAGCGTCCCGACCTGCGTCCACGCCCCGACAGCCAGCGCGGCGCCCAGCACGCACGCCCACCCCGCCCGAACCGCCCGCCGCCCGGCCGAGACGACCTCCAGCGCGGCGGCCAGCTGCGCCGGGATCAGCGCGGCGGGCAGGGCGCGGCCCCAGGAGTAGTGGCCGCTCAGCCCGCCCGCGGCGAACACCAGCACGCCCAGCAGGAAGAACAGCACCAGCGGATCCCAGCGGTCCCGCCGCCAGCGCAGCACCAGCGCCGCCACCCCGAGCAGCACCAGGCCGAACCGCGCGGCCAGGTCCTCGTACAGCGGCCGGTGGATGGCCTCCAGATCCGCGCCCGCGGAGAAGAGCGAGAAGAAGTCGTAGTACGGCCAGAGCCAGAGCAGCAGCAAGCCCAGGGCCAGCGCCGCGGCCAGCCGCAGCGCCACGGCCCGCGCCGGTCGTGCCGCGATCACCATCGCCAGCGCGCCCAGAGAGGCCACCACGCCCGTGAACTGGTGGCAGAGAAGGATCAGGGCCCAGAGCACGCCGAGCCACAGCCACCTTCCCCACGCGGTGTCCGTCCGTACCGCCCGCGTGAGCCATGCCCAGAAGTGGAAGGTGAGCCCGAGCGCGAAGACGCTGGGGTACGACACCGTCAGCGCCAGGGAGTTCAGGCCCAGGAACCCGGACCAGTTGAACAGCAGCGGGCCCCAGAGGAGAACCAGGCTGAGCAGGGCCAGGGCGGGGGCCGCGCGGTGGGCGCTGAGCGTGCGGACGTAGCGCCGGACACCGGTGACCAGCAGTGTCAGCGCGACGAACGCGGCGATCCGCAGGACCACGAACACCGATAGCCCGGTCACCTTGGCGACCAGGCCCAGCACCAGCATCCACGGCGAGTAGTAGGGGCTCGGCGTGTCCGCGTCCACCAGCGGATTGCCGGGGTGGAGCAGGTTGTGGCTCAAGCGCTGGATCGTGGCCGCGTGCATGCCGAGGTCGCCCGCCCACGGCAGGCGGACGATCACCAGGAGGAGCAGGACCACGACGAGCGCGGCGGCGGCCTGCGGCAGCGCCCGGCCGGCCCGGAGGGCGCCCTGCGGGGGTTGTGTGCGGCTCACCGGTTCGGTGTCAGACGGTGCGGTGTGCATCCTGCTGGAACACCCATGTGCGGTAGACGAGAAAACGGAACGCCGAGGCGAGCACGATCGACAGTGCCTTCGCCGCATTGGACTGCAGCACACTGTGCAGGCCGAGACCGTGGTAACCGACCCAGAACAGGCCGATTTCCATCAGGACACCGAGGCCGCTGAACACGAAGAACAGGATGATCTGGCCGCGGGTGCGGGAGGCCCGGTCGCGATAGGCGAAATAGCGGAAGCCCAGGTAATTGGTCGCCATCGCGATACAGCTGGCCAGCACGGTCGAGGTCATCGCCTGCCAACCGAGGCCACGCAGCAGCAGGTTGAAGATCAGGAAATTGACGAGGACACCGCTGCCGCCGACGATCCCGAATTTCACGACCTCCAGCACGACCCGCGTGACGGGCCGCCGAGCCGGAGCCGGCGCGGGCGCTGATGCTGGTGCTGGTGCCGGGCGGGTCTCGGTGAGTTGAACAGTCACAGCGCCGACCCTATCCGACACCCATCGATTAGCAGGAAACAGTAAATTCGGTGATCTTTTTTAGCTAAGGGTCGGCAAGAAACGGAACGCCCCGGGCCGATTCCCCATCGGCCCGGGGCGCCTTCACCGTCGTACCGCTACGAGTGCGTGCGCAGCAGCGTCCGCATCGTGCGCATCGCCACCGAGAGGTTGGCGAGGTCGAACGTCTCCGAACCGCGGATCTCCTCCAGGGTGGTGCGCGCCCGGCTCAGGATGGGCGCGTTCTTCTGCTCCCAGGCCTTGAAGCGCTGCTCGGGAGTAGAGGTGCCGTTGCCGGCCGCGAGGACGTCCGCGGTCAGCGCCGCGTGCGCCGCGTACAGGTCCTCACGGATGGAGGCGCGGGCCATGGACTGCCAGCGGTCGGCGCGGGGCAGCTCGATGATGCGGTCCATCAGCTGGGTGATGTTGAGCCGGTCGGCGAGGTCGTAGTAGATCTCGGCGACGTCGAGCGGCTCCTTGCCCATGCGGTCGGCCACCGACACGATGTCGAGCGTCGGGAAGGCGGAGGAGAACCCGGCCACGCGCGTGGCGAGTTCGTCCGGCACGCCGGCCGCGGACAGCTCGTCGTACACGTGCTGGTACCACTCCAGGTCCGCACCACGCAGCAGCTTCGGCAGCTCCTGCCAGACCCGCTCGACCCGCTCCGCGAAGAACTCGACCGTCTCGGCGAGCTCCAGCGGCTGCGGCCGGTTGTTGAGCAGCCAGCGCGTGCCGCGCTCGACGAGCCGGCGCGAGTGCAGCCGGATCCGGGTCTGGACGGCCGCGTCGACCCTGTTGTCCAGGGCCTCCACCGCGTCCCACACCGGCGCCGAGCTGAAGATCGCGCGGGCCGCGGTCTGCGCCCGGACGATCTCCTCCAGGGAGGCGCCGGTCTCCTCGCGCATACGGTGCAGATACGTCGTACCGCCCGTGTTGACCGTGTCGTTGACCAGCACGGTCGTGGTGATCTCGCGGCGCAGCGGGTGGTGGTCGATCGCCTCGGTGAAGCGCTCGCGCAGCGCCGTCGGGAAGTACGCGTGCAGCAGGCCGCGCAGGTACGGGTCGTCCGGCAGCGAGGTCGCCAGCAGCTCCTCGGCGACCGTGATCTTGGTGTACGCCAGCACGACGGCCGTCTCCGGACCGGTCAGGCCCTGGCTCTGGGCGAGGCGCTCACGGATCTGCCGGTCGGCCGGCAGGAACTCCAGCGCCCGGTCCAGGTGCCCCTCGCGCACCAGGTGGCGGAGGAACCGCTGCTGGGCGTGGAGCATGGCGCCCGCCTGGAACAGGGCGTTGGCGAGCGCGGTGTTCTGCGCGTAGTTGTTGCGCAGCACCAGCGCGCCGACCTCGTCGGTCATCTCGGCGAGCAGCTTGTTGCGCTGCTTGACGGTCATGTCGCCGTCCGCGACCAGGCCGTTCAGCAGGATCTTGATGTTCACCTCGTGGTCGGAGGTGTCCACACCGGCGCTGTTGTCGATCGCGTCGGTGTTGATCTTGCCGCCGTGCAGGGCGAACTCGATCCGGCCGAGCTGGGTCAGGCCCAGGTTGCCGCCCTCGCCGACGACCTTGACCCGCAGGTCCTTGCCGTCGACACGGATGGCGTCGTTGGCCTTGTCGCCGACGTCGGCGTTCGACTCCGCCGACGACTTCACGTACGTGCCGATGCCGCCGTTCCACAGCAGGTCGACCGGCGCGTGCAGGATCGTCTTCATCAGGTCGGCCGGGGTCATCTTGGTGACCTTGTCCTCGATGCCGAGGGCCTCGCGGATGTGGGCGTTGACCGGGATCGACTTGGCGCTGCGCGGGAAGATCCCGCCGCCCGCGGACAGCAGCTCCGTGTCGTAGTCGGCCCAGCTGGAGCGGGGCAGCTCGAACAGGCGGCGGCGCTCGGCGTACGAGGTGGCCGCGTCCGGGGTCGGGTCGATGAAGATGTGCCGGTGGTCGAAGGCGGCGACCAGGCGGATGTGCTCGGACAGCAGCATGCCGTTGCCGAACACGTCACCGGACATGTCACCGATGCCGACGACCGTGAAGTCCTCGGACTGCGTGTCCACGCCCAGCTCACGGAAGTGCCGCTTCACGGACTCCCAGGCGCCGCGCGCGGTGATGCCCATGCCCTTGTGGTCGTAGCCCGCGCTGCCACCGGAGGCGAAGGCGTCGCCGAGCCAGAAGTTGTACTTGTTCGCGACCTCGTTGGCGATGTCCGAGAAGGTCGCGGTGCCCTTGTCGGCCGCGACGACGAGGTAGGTGTCGTCGCCGTCGTGCCGGACGACGTCCTGCGGGGGCACGACCTCGCCGGCGACCATGTTGTCGGTGATGTCGAGCAGCGCCGAGATGAACGTCTTGTAGCTGGCGATGCCCTCGGCCAGCCACGCGTCGCGGTCCTGGCCCGGGTCCGGCAGCTGCTTGGCGACGAAGCCGCCCTTGGCGCCGACCGGCACGATGACGGTGTTCTTCACCATCTGCGCCTTGACCAGGCCGAGGATCTCGGTACGGAAGTCCTCACGCCGGTCCGACCAGCGCAGACCACCGCGCGCGACCTTGCCGAAGCGCAGGTGCACGCCCTCGACGCGCGGCGAGTACACCCAGATCTCGTACGCCGGGCGCGGCGCGGGCAGGTCCGGGATGGCCTGCGGGTCGAACTTCATGGAGACGTAGTCGTGCGGCTCGCCGCCGAGCGCCTCCTGGAAGAAGTTCGTGCGCAGGGTCGCCTTGATGACGGTGAGGAAGGATCGGAGGATCCGGTCCTCGTCCAGGCTCGCCACCTGGTCCAGGGCCGCGTCCAGCTCCTCCAGCAGGGCGTCCGTGATCTCGAGACCGGCCTTCTGCCGGTCCGGCGACATCCGCGCCTCGAACAGCGAGACGAGGAGCCGGGTGGTGTGGACGTTGTTGCGGAGGGTGTCCTCCATGTAGTCCTGCGAGAAGGTCGAACCGGCCTGCCGCAGGTACTTGGCGTAGGCGCGCAGCACCATCGCCTGCCGCCAGGTCAGCCCGGCGCTCAGCACCAGGGCGTTGAAGCCGTCGTTCTCCGCCTTGCCGGTCCAGGTCGCGGCGAAGGCCTCCTGGAAACGCTCGCGGGCGTCGTCACCGAGATCCCCGCCGGCGCTCGTCGCCTTCGGCATGCGCAGACCGAAGTCGTAGATCCAGGCGGTGGTGCGGTCCGCGCAGCGCAGCTCGTACGGCCGCTCGTCGGTGACCTCGACGCCGAGGCGGCTGAGCACCGGCAGCACGTGCGAGAGGGAGACCGTGCCGCCCTTCTGGTAGATCTTGAAGCGGCGCTCCTCCGGGCCGGCGCCCACCGGCTCGTACAGGCTCAGGCTGAAGGTCTTGTCCTCGCTGAGCTGCTCGAGGTGGACCAGGTCGGCGACCGCGGCACGCGCGGTGTGGTCCGCCTTGTAGCCCTCGGGGAAGGCGTGGTTGTAGCGGCGCAGCACCTCGGCCGCGCGCTCCTCGCCGCACTCGGCGGTCAGCGCCTCGGCGAAGGCGTCGGCCCAGGAACGGGCGGCCTCCACCAGGCGGGCCTCGATGCGGTCCTTGTCGGCGTCCGACAGCTCCGGCAGCTCGGTGCCCGGCGGGACGCGGATGACGAAGTGCAGCCGGGAGAGGATCGACTCGGTGTTCCAGGCGGTGAAGTCGACGCTGATGCCGCCGAGCTCCTCCTTCAGGATGTCGATGATCCTGAGCCGGACACCGGTGGTGTAGCGGTCACGCGGGAGGTAGACGAGGGCCGAGTAGTAGCGGCCGTACTCGTCCTGGCGCAGGTAGAGCCGCAGCCGCCGCCGCTCCTGCAGGTAGAGGACGCTCGTGGCGATGGACTGCAGTTCGGCGACGGGCGTCTGGAACAGCTCGTCGCGCGGGTAGGTCTCCAGGATCTGGAGCAGGTCGCGGCCGTCGTGGCTGTTGGGCGAGAACCCGGCGCGGCGCAGCACCTCGTCGACCTTGCGGCGGATGACGGGGACACGGCGCACGGACTCGGTGTAGGCGGCGGAGGAGAACAGCCCGAGGAAGCGCCGCTCCCCCACGACGTTCCCGTCCGCGTCGAACTTCTTGACGCCGATGTAGTCCAGGTACGACGGCCGGTGCACGGTGGCCCGGCTGTTGGCCTTGGTCAGCACGAGCAGCTTGTGCTCGCGGGCCTTGGCGCGGGCGTCGGCCGGCAGCCGCTCGAAGGAGGGGCTGACCGGGTGCTGGTCGTCCTCGGCGTGCTGCGGGTCGGCGCGCAGGATGCCGAGGCCGGTGCCGGGCACGGCGGCGAGCGTGTCGTCGTCGCGCAGCTGGTACTCGCGGTAGCCGAGGAAGGTGAAGTGATCGTCGGACAGCCAGCGCAGCAGCTCGCGGGCCTCCTCGACCTCGGGCCGGGGCAGATCGCCCGGAATGGGCTCGCTCTCCAGGTCGGCGCCGATCCGGGTCGCCGCGTCCCGCATCTTCTCCCAGTCCTCGACGGCCTCGCGGACGTCGGACAGCACGCGCAGCAGGTCGGCGGTGATCTCCTTCAGGTCCGCGCGGTCGGTCTCCCGGTCGATCTCGACGTGGATCCAGGACTCGACGTGCGCGTCGTGCGGCAGGTCGCCGCCGAGCGGGGTCGACAGGACCTCGATCAGCTTGCCGGTGAGGTCGCGGCGGACCACGAACTGCGGGTGGATGACGACGTGGATGCCGCGCCCGCGCCGGGTCAGCTCATTGGTGACCGAGTCCACGAGGAAGGGCATGTCGTCGGTGACGACCTCCACGACCGAGTGACTGCAGGTCCACCCGTTCTCCTCGACGGTCGGGGTGTGGACCCGCACGTTCGCCGTGCCCTGGGGGCGGTTCTCGGCGAGGCGGTAGTGCGAGACCGCGGCGCCGAAGATGTCGACCGGGTCGCGGTCGGTGAGGTCTTCCGGGGCGGTGTGCAGGTAGTAGCGCTGGAGGAACGCGAGCACGGACTCGCTGTCCGGGGTGTCCGGGGAGCCCTCGCCCTTGGTCCCGGTCGGTAGGTGCCCCCCGACCGGGCTGTTCTCAGCTACCCGGGCAGCCCTCTCGAGCAGCTCGGCCTTGGCTTCGTCCAGCTTGGTCTGCATTGTCCTCTGACTCCTGTCGCGCGCCGTTGCGTGACGTAGAAGGAAGTACGGTCTCTTTCCCTCCGGCTCGACGCCACGGCCCGGGGTGTCCGGTCCGTATCGACGCTATGCCGAGAGGTGAGATGAGCGGGGGGAATTCGGCCATTCTCGACGCGCTCGTCGGGTGTGACGCTGCTCTCTGCGCCGCCGTGTCCAGGGTTGCCCTCGGCGTCCCGGGGGCTCCTGCGGCCCCGTCCCGCCCGCGAAGACCAGCGACCGCCGCCCGGTCACGGAGGTGTTCCGTGCAACCCGGGCGCAGGGCAGGGGCAGGATCGCCCCCGCGAGATATCGCGCTGATCACGCCACAAGGCTATCGCTCCTCACCCGGGGCCCGTCATGAGCCGTATGTGTACAAAACCAAGGGGGGAAGTTTGACGTTCTGCACAGGGGTGGGGGCGGGGGTGGTGACGTATTCGGGGCGAGGGCGTCCGGTCGCGCCGGGAGAGCCACGACCGCACTCTGAGAGCAGGGCAGCACGCCGCCACCGGGTAGGTCCGGCGACCGACGGCCCGGCGCCTGGAGGGGGCCGGAACCGCGACGGCCCTCTTGGCAAGCACGCCCGGTGTTGGCACGTTGCCCAGGGACAGTGCGTCCCGCCCTGGAGTGCAGGAGCACCGGAGTACCCGGAGGAGCCGACATGCCCGCGAAGATCCTCATCGTCACCGGCGACGCGGCGGAGTCCCTGGAAGTCCTCTACCCGTACCAGCGCCTGCGCGAGGAGGGCTACGAGGTCCACATCGCCGCCCCCTCCCGCAAGACCCTCCGGTTCGTGGTCCACGACTTCGAACCCGGTTACGACACCTACACCGAGAAGCCCGGCTACACCTGGCCCGCCGACCTGGCCTTCGCCGACGTGGACCCCGGCGAGTACGTGGCCCTCGTCATCCCCGGCGGCCGGGCCCCCGAGTACCTGCGCAACGACCCCGAGCTGCGCAAGATCCTCAAGGCGTTCTTCGACTCCGACAAGCCGGTCGCCCAGATCTGCCACGGCCCACTGCTCACCGCGGCGATCGACAGCCTGCGCGGCCGCCGGGTCACGGCGTACCCCGCGCTCGAGCCGGACATGCAGGCGGCCGGAGCGGGCTTCCAGGACACCGAGGCCGTGGTCGACGGCACCCTCGTCTCCTCCCGAGCCTGGCCGGACCACCCGGCCTGGATGCGCGAGTTCCTGAAGGTACTGCGGGCGACGGCACCGGCGAGCTGAGGGGCGTGCAGCGCGGCCGCACTTTTGGCCGCGGGTGCGTGGGGGCTGGTCTTTGACCGCGGGTGCGTGGGGGCTGGTCGCGCAGTTCCCCGCGCCCCTTCGGGGCGCACGCAGCCACCTACACCAGCACCGGCGCCCCAGCCCCGGAACCCGTGGCTACGCCGCTATTCGCTGCGCTTCCTCCACCGCCTCGGCCAACGTATCCACCACCGGCACCCCCACTTCCTCCAGGCTGGCCCGACTGTGCGACCCGCCGGTGTACAGCACGGCCCGGGCCCCCACCCCCCGTGCCGCGACCGCGTCATCCGCCGCATCCCCGATCACCACGGTCCGCGCAGGTTCCACAACCCCGCTCAGCGCCTCCAGATGCCGCACCATGTGCTCGGCCTTGCTGCCCCCGGACGGCCCCGTACGCCCGTCGACCCGCAGGAAGTGCGTCTCTATCCCGAACCCCCGCACGAGCGGCACCAGTTCCTCGTGCATATACATGCTGAGCAGCGACTGGCTGTGCCCCGCCGACCGCCACTCCGCGAGCAGCTCCGTCACCCCCTCGGTCAGACCGCAACGCCCCCGGTGCTCGGCGTAGTACCGGTGGAAGACCCCGTCCATCTGCTCCCACTCGGCATCGGTCGGAAGCCGGCCGATCAGCCGCTCGTAGAACTTCGGCACCGGCACGCAGTACAGCGACCGGTACTGCTCCAGCGTGATCGGCGCGAGCCCCAGCTCGGCGAAGGCCGCGTTCGTCGCCCCGATGATGGCGTCATTGTCGTGGAACAGCGTCCCGTTCCAGTCCCAGACAATGTGCGCGCTGTCGTGCATCCCCATGCCGAAAACCGTACCCGCCGCCACTGACAACGACGGCTGAAGGCCTGTTCGGCCAGGTCAGGCCAGCCCGACCAGGTTCGGGATCTCCTGCGTGGCGTACCACAGCAGCTCGTGATCGTCCGCGCCGTCCACGACGAACTGCGCGTCGTCGTCCCCTCCGTCGGCCGCCTCCAGCGCGTCCGCCGCGGCGGCCACGTCCCGCTCCGCGTCGTCGGCGTCGACATGCACCGCCGCCGCCTTGGCGAGCGGCACGGTCGCCGTCACGGTCACCTCGCCGAGGGCGGACGGATCGAGCCCCCGGTCGGGGTCGACGCTCGCGGCGCCGTCGGCCACGTCCACGGCGACGACGACCCGGCGCCGTACCGCACCCGGGTCCGCCGCCAGCAGCCGCAGCGAGGCCAGCGCGGCCCGGCTGAGCGCCGCGTACTCCAGCTCCTCGATGTCCTCGGAGAGGTACCACTCGCGCAACGCGGGCGTGACGGCGTACGCCGCGAAGGGGCCGCTCCCCAGCTCACCCGTCTTGTGCGCCTCGGCGAGACCGGGGAGGGTCAGGGGGACGTAGACGCGCATGCTGGCCGCTCTTTCCTGCTCAAAGGCTCCGCTGAGGCCCCCGGGAAGGGCGGCTGCCGCGCCTCCCGGAGAGCCTTTAGGATACGTGCGCGCGTCCCCTTTCGGGTCTGTGCCCACGCCCCGGGAGCCGTCGACCCCGCGCCACGGATTCACCCGGCCCACGCCCCCGGTCACGGGCCTCAGCCGCCCGGCCATCCCTCGGATAGGTGAACTCTCCCGAGCCGCCGGAGCGCTCCCCGCCTCCCTTGCGGCTCCGCTCCCGTCGCCCGTACAAGATCCCCACCAGCGAGTTACCGCCCGGTATCAACCGGGCCCGCCGAACGGGGACTTCATGAACAAGGTCATGAGCCGCACCGCGCCCAAGACGCCCGAGGGGCTGGACCGCACCCCTCAGCCCCGCCCGCGCCACCGCCCGCCGACCCGCCACGACACCCGCCGCCCGGGCGGTGCCCCGCCCCGGAACCCGTCGATCAGGGGCAAGCGTGAACTGCCGCCGGCCGCGGCGCCCGAGAAGGCGAGTACGCCCCGCACAGCGCCGCAGACCACCAAGCCGCCGCTACGCCCCACCGACGTCTTCGCCGACCGCCTGCTGGCCGTCCTGAGCGGTCAGCGGCCCGTCCACTGGATGCTCCGGCACACCGCGGGCCGTGCCTACGACGATCTGGCCCGCCTCGCCGAACACAGCCCCCTGCGCACGCGCGGAACCCGCCCCGTCGTCCACGACATCGGCTACTACGTCCCCGCCGAGGGCGCCGTGGAGGTCTTCGCCCGCATCGCCGCCGGCAACCAGCTCCGCGCCCTGGCCTTCCGCCTGGAACTGGGCCAAGACCTCCGCTGGCGCTGCACGGCAGTGGAAACAGGCCCCCGTCCCTGACGGAAACCGGCAACGCAGAAGGGCCGGCTCCCAAGAGGAACCGGCCCTTCTCAGCGGCCAACGCGCCGCAGGCGACTCGCGCTACTACTTCTTGCGCCGCCGCCCGCCCTTGGCCTGCCGCCGCCGCTCCGCCCGAGTCAGCCCGTCCGCCTCGGACCGCACCGGCTCGTCGTCCTCGAGGTCGCGCTCCACGATGCCGCCCTCACCGTCCACGGTCGGCGCCGAGAAGTGCAGGTCCCGCCGCTGCGGAACATCCAGCCCCTTCGCCCGGATCTCCGGCCGCGCCCCGGCCTGCGCCGGAACCGTCTCCTGGACACCCTCGCCGACCGGCTCCGCCGCCTCGACCGGGACCTCCTCGACCTGCTGCTCGACCTGGACCTCCAGGTTGAACAGATAGCCGACGGACTCCTCCTTGATGCCGTCCATCATCGCGGTGAACATGTCGAAGCCCTCGCGCTGGTACTCGACCAGCGGGTCCTTCTGCGCCATCGCGCGCAGGCCGATGCCCTCCTGGAGGTAGTCCATCTCGTAGAGGTGCTCGCGCCACTTGCGGTCGAGGACCGACAGCACGACCCGGCGCTCCAGCTCACGCATGATCTCGGAGCCGAGCTGGGCCTCCCGGGCCTCGTACTGCTCGTGGATGTCCTCCTTGATGGACTCGGAGATGAACTCGGCGGTCAGACCGGCACGGTCGCCGGCGGCCTCCTCCAGCTCCTCGATGGTGACCTTCACCGGGTAGAGCTGCTTGAAGGCGCCCCACAGCCGGTCCAGGTCCCAGTCCTCGGGGAAGCCCTCGGCGGTCTCCGCACCGACGTACGCGTCGATCGTGTCGTCCATGAAGTGCTGGACCTGCTCATGCAGGTCCTCGCCCTCCAGCACGCGCCGACGCTCGCCGTAGATGACCTCACGCTGCCGGTTGAGGACCTCGTCGTACTTCAGAACGTTCTTACGGGTCTCGAAGTTCTGCTGCTCGACCTGCGACTGCGCGGACGCGATCGCGCGCGTGACCATCTTGTTCTCGATCGGCACGTCGTCCGGCACGTTGGCCATGGACATCACACGCTCGACCATCTGGGCCTTGAACAGGCGCATCAGGTCGTCGCCGAGGGAGAGGTAGAAGCGGGACTCGCCCGGGTCGCCCTGACGGCCGGAACGACCGCGCAGCTGGTTGTCGATGCGCCGCGACTCGTGCCGCTCGGTGCCGAGGACGTAGAGGCCGCCGAGCTCCTCGACCTCGTCCTTCTCGGCCTTGACGGCCTGCTCGGCCTTCTCCAGGGCGGCTGGCAGGGCGTGCGCCCACTCCTCGATGTGCTCCTCGGGGTCGAGGCCGCGCTGCCGCAGCTCCGCCTCCGCGAGGTCCTCGGGGTTGCCGCCGAGCTTGATGTCCGTACCACGACCGGCCATGTTGGTGGCCACCGTGACCGCGCCCTTGCGGCCGGCCTGCGCGACGATCGACGCCTCGCGCTCGTGGTGCTTGGCGTTCAGCACCTCGTGCTGGATGCCGCGCTTGCTGAGCTGCTGCGAGAGGTACTCCGACTTCTCGACGGACGTCGTGCCGACGAGGATCGGCTGGCCCTTCTCGTGCTTCTCGGCGATGTCGTCGACGACCGCCTCGAACTTGGCCACCTCGGTGCGGTAGATCAGGTCCGACTGGTCCTTGCGGATCATCGGCTTGTTGGTCGGGATCGGGACCACGCCGAGCTTGTAGATCTGGTGGAACTCGGCGGCCTCGGTCATCGCCGTACCGGTCATGCCGGAGAGCTTGCTGTAGAGGCGGAAGAAGTTCTGCAGGGTGATCGTGGCGAGCGTCTGGTTCTCGTCCTTGATGTCCACCCCTTCCTTCGCCTCGATCGCCTGGTGCATGCCCTCGTTGTAGCGGCGGCCGGCGAGGATACGGCCGGTGTGCTCGTCGACGATCATGACCTCGCCGTCGATGACGACGTAGTCCTTGTCCTTCTTGAAGAGCTCCTTGGCCTTGATGGCGTTGTTCAGGTAGCCCACGAGGGGGGTGTTCACCGACTCGTAGAGGTTGTCGATGCCGAGCCAGTCCTCGACCTTGGAGACACCGGACTCGTGGATGGCGACCGTGCGCTTCTTCTCGTCGACGTCGTAGTCGCCGGTCTCCTCGACGCCCTTGAGCGGGTTGCCCGCCTCGCCCTTCTTCAGGCGCGTGACCAGCTTGGAGAAGTCGCCGTACCACTTGGTGGCCTGGTCGGCCGGGCCGGAGATGATCAGCGGCGTACGGGCCTCGTCGACCAGGATGGAGTCGACCTCGTCGACGATGGCGAAGTTGTGGCCGCGCTGCACCAGCTCGTCCTTCGACCACGCCATGTTGTCGCGCAGGTAGTCGAAGCCGAACTCGTTGTTCGTGCCGTAGGTGATGTCGCACGCGTACTGCTCGCGGCGCTGGGCCGGCGTCATGTTGGCGAGGATGCAGCCGACGTCCAGGCCCAGGAACTTGTGGACGCGGCCCATCATCTCGGAGTCGCGCTCGGCCAGGTAGTCGTTGACCGTGACGATGTGGACACCGTCGCCGGACAGCGCGTTCAGGTACGCGGGCAGGGTGCCTACGAGGGTCTTGCCCTCGCCGGTCTTCATTTCGGCGACGTAACCGAGGTGGAGGGCGGCGCCGCCCATCAGCTGCACGTCGTAGTGCCGCTGGCCGAGCACGCGTTTGGCGGCCTCACGGACGGTGGCGAACGCCTCGGGGAGCAGGTCGTCCAGGCTCTCACCGTCGGCGTACCGCTGCTTGTACTCCTCGGTGAGGGCCCGCAGCTCGGCGTCGGAGAGGTCGACGAAGTCCTCTTCGATGGAGTTGACCTGGTCCGCGATGCGGTGCAGCTTGCGCAGGATCTTGCCTTCGCCTGCACGCATGATCTTCGAGAGGACGGACACGGGGGTTTGTCTCCTTGCCGGTCGGGCCTGGGACGGTCGGTTTCCATTTGACGTACTGAGCAACGGCCATCGTATGCGAGGACCCGGCTGGGCCGGGAGGCCTGGCAGCCCGACGGCTGCTTCATCCAGGACAACGGACGGGTCACACGGATAGTGCCGCATCCAGGCAAGGAATTGCGCGAAATGTGATCGCGTGCTCACGCGCTGCGAAAACCGATGGCAGCGACGCGGGCCGCCGAGCACAATCGGCCGATGGAACCCGTCACACTCACCACGGACCGCCTGGTCCTGCGCACGGTCGGCCCGCACGACACCCAGGCGGTGTACGACGCCGTGCAGGATCCCGACATCCAGCGCTGGACCACGGTGCCGTCACCGTATCTACCCGAGCACGCGAGCGGCTTCACCGAGGAGCTGGTCCCCGACGGCTGGGCGCAGGGTTCGATGTTCACCTTCGGTGTGTTCCTCACCGGCGGGGAACTCGCCGGCATGCTCGGTCTCACCATGCGCTCGCTCGGCGTGGCGGAGGTCGGCTTCTGGGCGGCCAAGGAGCGCCGCGGCCACGGCTACGTCACGGAGGCCACGCTCACCTCCTGCCGGTGGATCTTCACCCAGGTCGGTGTCGACCGGGTCGAATGGCGTGCCGAGGTCGGCAACCACGCCTCCCGCGCGGTGGCCGAACGGGCGGGTTTCACCATGGAGGGCACCCTGCGCTCCGCGATCAACAACAAGGGAGTCCGCCGGGACTGCTGGGTCGGCTCCCTGCTCCCCTCGGACCTCGGCCTGCCCTCCACAGCGCCGTACCTGCCCGCCCGCTCCTGACCGCCCGGGCGCATCTGCGCAGGTCACCGCGGACTGTCAGTGGCACCCTCTATCGTCCGGGGGCATGACGACCCTGCCGCGCCCGACCACCACTCTCACCGCGGACGACGCCCGCCGTATCGCCCTGCGGGCCCAGGGCTTCCTCGGCGCCCCCGACCGGCGGGCCGGGGTCCGCGGGGTGCTGCGTCACCTCGGCGCGGTCCAGCTCGACACGATCTCGGTCCTCGCCCGCTCCCATGAGCTCGTGCCCTACGCCCGCCTCGGCGCGGTCGGCCGCACAACGGTCGAGGCCGCCTACTGGAAGGACACCCATGCCTTCGAGTACTGGTCGCACGCGGCGTGCATCCTCCCCGTCGAGGAGTGGCCGCACTTCGCCTTCCGCCGCCGCGCGTACCGCAACCGCCCGCACTGGAACCACGAGCTGCCCGACGGCGTCTACGACCAGGTCATCAAGCAGCTGCGGGCCGAGGGCCCACTGACCTCCACGGAGCTGGGCGGCGCGAAGAAGACGAGCGACTGGTGGGACTGGTCCGGCACCAAGGTCGCCGTGGAGCGCGCACTGATGTACGGCGAGGTGGTGTGCGTCGAGCGGCGCGGCTGGAAGCGGGTGTACGACCTGGCCGAGCGCGCCGTCCCGGACGCGCTGCTGCATGACGAGCTGGACGACACGGAGTGCCTGCGCCGCCTGGTGCGGCTGGCCGGCGAGTCCCTCGGGGTGGGCACGCGCGCGGACATCGCCGACTACCACCGGCTCAAGGGCGAGCAGGTCGACGCGGTCATCGCCGACTCGGGTCTGGTGCCGGTCGAGGTCGAGGGCTGGGGCAGACCGGCCTGGGCCGACCCGGCGGCCCTGGCGACGCCGCCGCGCGGCCGGCACCGCACCTCGCTGCTGTCGCCGTTCGACTCGCTGATCTGGGAGCGGGCCCGCACGGAGCGCATATTCGGCTTCACCCACCGCCTGGAGGCGTACGTGCCCAAGCCGAAGCGGATCCACGGCTATTTCGCGATGCCGGTGCTCGCGGGCGGCCGGCTGGTCGGGCGGGTGGACCCGGCGCGCGAGGGGCGCACGCTGGTGGCCAAGCAGGTCACCCTGGACGGGCCGAAGGCGGTGCCGGCGGTCGCCCAGGCCCTGATCGAGGCGGCCACCTGGGTGAACTGCACGGGCGTCCGGGTGGAGCGGGTGGACGCGCCGGGCCTGCGTGAGCCCCTGGCGAGGGAGGTTGCCCGGGCCCTCGGCTAGCCCCGCCGGGTTCCGCTACCGGATCTCGAGGATCTTCTCCCGCATCGCGTAGACCACGGCTTCCATCCTGGAGTGCAGCTGGAGCTTCTCCAGGATGTTGCGAACGTGGTTCTTCACGGTGTTCTCCGAGATGAACAGCTCCTTGGCGATGTCCCGGTTGTTCATCCCGGTGGCGACGAGCTTGAGGACCTCCAGCTCCCGGTCGGTCAGCCGCGGCGCGGGCACCAGCCGGCGCTCGTCGGTGCGCTGGATCATCGACTTGAACTCGGTGAGCAGCTTGGAGGCCATCGACGGGCTGATCTGCGACTGTCCGTCGGCCACCGCGCGAATGGCGGTCGCCACCTCGTCCGTGGAGATCTCCTTGAGGAGGTATCCGGTCGCGCCGGCCTTGATCGCGTCGTAGAGGTCGGCCTCCTCGTCGCTGATCGTCAGCATGATGATCTTGGCGCTGGGGGCGACCTCCTTGATGGAGGTGCAGGCCTCGATCCCGCCGCGCTTGGGCATGCGGACGTCCATCAGCACGATGTCGGGCAGCAGGTCGGCGGCCTTGTCCACGGCCTCGGCGCCGTCACCGGCCTCACCGACGACCTGGATGTCCTCCTCGGCCTTCAGCACGATCTCCAGGCCGCGCCGGAAGAGGGCGTGGTCGTCCACGACCAGGACTCTGATCGGCTCCGCGCGTACGGAGCCCTTGTCCGGGCCCGTGCCGATGACACCGTCGTCGGCATCCTCGTCCCGCATCGGTCCGAAGGTGTCCGCCATCGTTCCTCCCCCTGAGGCTGTGGCCTGTGGTCCTGTGCCATCGCCAACCCAAGGCAGCGGCCCACCGGTTGGGCCGGTCCGGCCATGATTTCATGCCCGGGCGACACCGGGGTGACGTGCGGGGCGTGAAGTGGTCGCACACCGGTGCCCCTGGGGGCGCACACGCGCTTCCAGGGGCACCGGATCGACGTGGGCCGGGTGGTCAGCCGCCGAGCGTGCCACCCGCCGCGGGGGGCTGCGCCTCAGCGACCATCGGGTCCGTGCTGAGGTGGATCACGCCGTAGTCGTAGGCGTGCCGCCGGTAGACGACGCTCGGTTCCTTCGTCTCTGCGTCGACGAACAAGTAGAAGTCGTGACCGACCAGTTCCATCTCGTAGAGGGCCTGGTCGAGGCTCATGGGGGCGGCGACGTGGGTCTTCTCTCGGACGACGAGGGGACCTTCGCCCTTGACCTCCAGCGAGCCGATCTTCTTCGTCGGCACTCCGTCCGTCTCTTCGTCGTGGACGGGCAGACCGTTGCCGTTCAGCGTCGCCGCGCCCGGGACGTGGTCGGCGACCTCGGCCGCCGAGATCCGGCGTGCGCCTCGGCGCGAGAAACGCTTGTCGTGCTGCTTGCGCAGCCGGGCGTCCAGCTTCTCCGCCGCCAGGTCGAGTGCCACGTACGGGTCGCTGGCCGCCGCTTCCGCCCGGATCACCGGACCGCGGGAGCGGAGGGTGATCTCCACTCGGTCAGAGCGGTCGGCCTGTCGGGGGTTGGGCTCCTTGGACACCTCGACGTCGAGGCTGATCACCTTGCCATCGAGCTTCTGGATCTTCTCCAGCTTCAGCTTCTCGGCCACGTGCTTGCGGAACCGCTCGGGCACCTCGGTCTTGCGGCCTTTGACGACGATGTCCACGCAGAACTCCGTTCCCGGATCGCTCCGCTCGATCGGCGGAGCATCTCCCTTTTGCACCAGGTCCGGCGAGTACCGGACCTCGGACTCGGTGACTTCCACCTCCTCCTCCCCCGAGGGCGAGACCTCCACCCCACCGGCACGGGTGATTGCCGAAAACCCGTGGCACGGCATTCGGATATGCGAGGTGTGGCCTGCGCCTTTCCTCACAACCGAACATATCTCGCCTGGACGGATGTCGTCACCCTCTACTCCGGCGTACCTCCGTTCAGGTGAATTGCGCCTCTCGTCACCTGCAACGACGCAAGCTGGCGGTCAGTTCCTGTTTATTTCAAAAGAATCCCGCGGAGCGGCGATCACGGCCGCATGGAGCGTATGCCCGAGGGTGTTCACCACCGCCTTTTCCGGTGCACCGTGCACCCACTTCCCGCTCTCCCGCCGCGCTCCGCTCTGTCGTTCATCCCTTCCTTCCCGAGTTACGGCCCCGTACACGACTGTTCTCACTCCTGTTCGCTCCTCTGCCACCTCCCGTAGGGCTCGAGCCGCCTCCGCCAGGCTGGCGCCCGTCGTGATCAGGTCGTCGACGAGCACGACGTGTCCCGCGCCGAGCAGGCGGCCACCGCCCGCCGTCACCTCCAGCGCGCCCGCGAGATTCGCGAGGCGCCGCCGCGCGTCGAGTCCGGCCTGGTCCGCCACCGGCCGCCGCTGGCGCAGTACGGCCGCCACCCGGGCCGGCCTCCCGGCACGCCGCAGCTCTCCGGCCGCCGCGAGCGCCATCCGCCGCACCGGATCGTGCCCACGCGCCCGAACGGCCCAACGAGCGGACGGCACGGGGACGAGCAGCACGGGCGGCCCCGTACCGCCCGCGCCGAGCCCTGCCCGCACGGCCGCCGCCAGGGCCGTCCCCAGCGCTCCCGCGAGGGCCAGCGCGCCCCGCTCCTTGTGCGCGAGCAGGAGCGAGCGCACCTCGCCCGCGTACGGCGCCGCCGCATGCACCACCGGCAGCCCGGCCGGCTCCGGCACCGGCCGCACCCGCCGCGGTGGGCGTCCGCACAGCGCGGCCCGGCACCGCGCGCAGAGCACCGTACGAGGTGCCCCGCAGCCCGCGCAGTCGGCCGGCAGCACCAGGTCGGTGAGGTCCCGCCACCACCCCCGCATGTCCACCACTGTGCCAACACCGGAGCCACCCGGCCACCCCTGTGGAAAACCCCCTGTGGACAACCCGGAGCAGCACGCACCGCGCCTCACCCACCTGAGGGACGCGGCCGTACGCGCGGCACTGCTCAGCCCGGATAGACCGGTGCCGTCCCGTCCTTGTCCACCTTCTGCCACTGCACGCCGGACGGCAGCCGTACGATCCCGTCCTCCGAGTAGGCCACCAGCGGCACCCGCTCGTCCTCGGACGCGGCGATCGACTTCACACCGGTGAGCGCACCCGGCGCCGGACCGTCGAGCGTGGAGCCGTCGACCTGGACGTACCGCATCTGCAGCACGCCGCCCTGCTCCCGGCCGACGACCAGCAGCCTGCTGTCCCCGGCCCACGACAGGGCACTGACCTGCTCCAAGTCCGGTGCAGCGGACCGCAGTTGGACCACCGACGCGCCCTGCCCGGTACCGTCGTCGCGCTGGATCCGGCCGATGAGCAGGGACTGCTTGCCGTCCTTCTCCACGACGAGTGCGATCCGCACTCCGTCGGCGGCGACCCGCGCGTCCTTGATCCGGCCGGACAGGTCCGGGACCGCGACCTCCTCCGGTTTGGCGGCGCCCTGTTCCAGGACGTACAGCCGCGGACGGTGCGGGTCACGGTCGGCCACCCACAGGTCGCCGCGGGCGTCCCAGCTCGGCGTCGTCAGCCGGTCGTCCGAGGTCGGGCCCTGGCTGGTCACCAGTGCGCCGCCGAGCGAGCCGCCCGACGCCAGCGACGTCACGTACAACGACCTGCCCTGGTCGCCGACCGCGGCCCCGCTGTGCTCGTCCCGCGACACCGCCACCGAGTCAAGGGCCTTGCCGCCCTCGCCCAGCGGGCCGGGCACCGGAACGGCGCTGGTGGTCGTGCTCCCCGTCGGTATCCGCACCAGCCGGTGCTTGCCGTCGAGGTAGTACAGGTTCTCGGGGCTCTTGGCCGACCCCCGCCAGGCGGTGGACTCGGCGCGCTCCTCACTCAGATCGCACAGCCGGTGGCCGCCGACGCCCTGCAGCTCGACGGATTCCAGCGTGGGCGCGAGGTTCCGCAGTGTGAACAGCACCTGTGTCGCCATCTCGGTGCACTTGGTCGCCGCGACCTGGGACACCTGGAGGTTCAGCGGCACGGTCAGCTTGTTCTGGTCGTCCGGTGCCAGCCCGGACACATCCTTCTGCAGGGCCGTGCCGGTCGGGAAACTGGACCTGACGACCGGACGGAGCCAGCGGGTGGGGCCGTTCAGCAGCGAGCTGACCATCTGCGTCATGGGGTCGACCTTGCTGCGCACGAACACCGGGTCGGCGACCGCCACCGGCTCGGCCGTGGGACCGACGGTCGTGTCGGAGGCGAAGTAGTACTTGTCGACGGACGTGTAATTGCGCTGGAAGTCCGACTTGCCCATGACGACGCCGTCGGGCAGTGCGTCGATGCGCCACTGCCCGTTCTTGGCGTCCCGCGTGAGGTGCACCTTCTTGCGGTAGGAACCGTCGGCCGGCTCGTACGCCTGCTGTGCGTCCACGGTCGCGACCCTGTTGCCCGCCAGGACACAGGTGACACTGCTGGTCGGCTCCGTGCCGCCGCCCGCCCGGCAGTCGGGCTCGATGCTCGGCCCGTTCGCGAGGACCGTGGTCGACCGCTCCGGCCGCCACACGCGCGCCGCGTCGGACGTCAGATACTTGCGGGCCGTGTCGTACGCCGGGTCGTCGCTGGTCAGCGCCTCCAGGAAGCCCTGCATGATCTCGGCGGGACCGGCGCCGTCGGCCGGCGGCATGGCGAACACCCGGACCCCGGTGTCCTGCCGGGGCGTGGACTCCACGTTCCGCAGATCCCCGCTGTCGGGCATCGAGGCGCACCCGGCCAGCAGTACGACTCCCAAGGCGGCGTACGCCACCGCGCGCCCCGGCAGAGGCCGGGCGCCCCCCTCGCGGTCAGCGCCCACGAAATGCCTCCCCTGGCTCGGTCGAGTCCTCCGCCTCGGCTGTCTCCGGGCGGGCCGCGCCCGCCTCGGGTGCCGGTTCCGTGGTGGGTCTGTCGTCCGCGCGCCGCGCGCCGCCGGTGGGCCGGGGCACCACACGCGCGCCGTTGCCGTTTCCGGGCAGTGCGGCCGGGTCGGCGGCGGGTGCGACGGCGGCCAGCCGTGGCGCGATCGGGGCGCGCGGCGGCAGCGCGGGCGCCTGGGAGCCGCCCTGCTGGAGGGGAACGGTCGCCCGCTTCTCCTCGCCCCCGCCGGGCAGACCGGCCTCGTCGAGGCCGCGGTTGCGGCGCGAGTCCTTGGGCTCCAGCGGTATCGGCGAACCCCGCAGCGGCTCGTCCGCGGTCCTCGGCAGCGTCAGCCGGAACTGGGAGCCACCCCCCGGCTCACCCCAGGCCTGCAGCCAGCCGCCGTGCAGCCGCGCGTCCTCCAGGGCGATCGACAGCCCGAGGCCCGTACCACCGGTGGTACGCGCGCGTGCCGGGTCCGCCCGCCAGAAGCGGCTGAAGACGCGTGTCGCCTCGCCCGGCTTGAGCCCCACGCCGTAGTCGCGCACCGCTACGGCGACCGCGCCGCCCGCCGCGGCGAGCTTGACGACGACGTCCTTGCCCTCGCCGTGCTCGACGGCGTTGACGACGAGGTTGCGCAGCACGCGCTCCACGCGCCGGGCGTCGGCCTCGGCGACGACGGGCTGCTGATCGCCGAGCACGCGTATGCGCGTGCCCTTGCGCTCGGCGAGCGGCTCGGCGCCGCTGACCACGCGCCGGACGACCTCCCTGAGGTCTATCGGCTCGGCCTCCAGCGCCGCGGCTCCGGCGTCGAAGCGGCTGATCTCCAGCAGGTCGGCGAGCAGCGACTCGAACCGGTCCAGCTGGTCGGCGAGCAGCTCGGCCGACCGTGCGGTCACCGGGTCGAAGTCCTCGCGCGCCTCATGGATGACATCGGCGGCCATGCGGACGGTCGTGAGCGGAGTGCGCAGCTCATGCGAGACGTCCGACACGAACCGGCGCTGCATCCGCGACAGGTCTTCCAGCTGCTGGATCTTCACCTGGAGGTTCTGCGCCATCTTGTTGAAGGCCTCGCCCAGGCGCGCGATGTCGTCCTCGCCGGTGACCTTCATCCGCTCCTGCAGCCGCCCGGCGGACAGCCGCTCCGCGATCCCAGCCGCCATCCGCACCGGCGTGACGACCTGGCGCACCACCAGCCAGGCGATGGCGCCGAGCAGGACGACGACGAACAGCCCCGCGGTCGCGAGAGTGCCCTTCACCAGGCTCAGCGACTTCTCCTCCTGCGTGAGCGGGAAGAGGTAGTACAGCTCGTACGGCCGTCCGTTGGGGTCGTTGACCTGCTTGCCGATGACCAGCGCCGGCTGCGACTCCTTGCCGTTGGAGTACACGATCCGGGTGTAGCTCTGGGCGGCCGTCATACCGCTGTTGACCCGCTCGCGCAGGTCGGCGGGCACGCTGGAGGTCGGGTTCACGTTCCCCGAGCCGCGCGGGCTGCGACCGCCGCCGCTGTCGTCACCGACGGGCAGCGTGACGACGTCGAAGGCGCCCGCGCCACCGCTGGACAGCGACTCCACGAGGTCACTCATCCACTGGATGACGTTCTGCGACTGCCGGCCGTCCACGGTCGCCGTGCCGTCGGCGGTGCTCGCCCCGGCAGCCGCCGCACCGGTACCAGCACCGCTGGCCGCCTCGTCGGCCTTCTGCTTGGCCACCGCGAAACCGCCCGTGGCCTGGCTCTGCGAGGCCTTCACCTTCGCGTCCAGCAGGCCGTTGCGGACCTGTCCGATCACGACGAAGCCCAGCAGCAGGACGACACCCAGGGACATCACCAGCGTCGTGGCGACGACCCGCAGCTGGATGTTGCGCCGCCACAGCCGCATCACCGGCAGCAGCGGACGGCGCACCCAGCGCAGGAACAGCCTGATGACCGGGCTGCCGTGAACCCCGCCCTCGAGCAACCCGCCCTCGAAGAGACTCCTGAGTCGCGCACCCGGCGTCCGGCCGACAGGCCGCCCCGGACGGTCCCCGGACCGACCGGGAACCGAAGCGGCACTGTCCCCGGACATGTCAGCTCGGCCCGGCCTTGTAACCGACACCACGGACGGTCACCACGATCTCCGGCCGCTCCGGGTCCTTCTCGACCTTGGAGCGCAACCGCTGGACGTGCACGTTGACGAGCCGCGTGTCGGCGGCGTGTCGGTAGCCCCACACCTGCTCGAGGAGCACCTCGCGCGTGAACACCTGCCACGGCTTGCGGGCGAGCGCGACCAGCAGGTCGAACTCCAGCGGGGTCAGCGCGATCGACTGCCCGTCCCGCTTCACCGAGTGCCCGGCCACGTCGATGACCAGGTCACCGATGGTCAGCTGCTCCGGCGCCGGCTCCTCCGACCTGCGCAGCCGCGCCCGGATCCGGGCGACCAGCTCCTTCGGCTTGAACGGCTTGACGATGTAGTCATCGGCGCCCGACTCCAGGCCCACGACCACGTCGACGGTGTCGCTCTTCGCCGTGAGCATCACGATCGGCACCCCGGACTCCGCCCGGATCAGCCGGCACACCTCGATGCCGTCCCGTCCGGGCAGCATCAGGTCGAGCAGCACCAGATCGGGCTTGGTCTCCCGGAAAGCGGCCAGCGCCTTGTCGCCGTCGGCTACGAAAGACGGCTCAAAACCTTCACCACGCAGCACGATGCCGAGCATCTCGGCCAGTGCGGTGTCGTCGTCGACGACAAGGACTCGTCCCTTCATAAACGACATCATCCCATTAGCTAATCGTTACCTGGCGTGACCTGGCACACAGCTCCGCAAGAGCCTCGCCCGTCACGGGTGAAACGGCTCCCTCCTCGGTGACGATGGCCGTCACCAGCTCGGGCGGCGTCACGTCGAACGCCGGGTTGTACGCCTGGGTCCCCAGGGGTGCCACCGGAATCCCGCCTCCTGCTCCCGTCACCGGCACCTGGGGTGCTGTGACCTCGGTCACCTCGAAGCCGGGCCGCTGCTCGACCTCGATGGACGCCCCGTCGGGGGTGCCCGGGTCGACCGTCGTCACCGGCGCCACCACGATGAACGGCACATGGTGGTACCGCGCCAGCACAGCGAGCGGATAGCTCCCCACCTTGTTCGCCACCGAGCCGTCGGCCGCGATCCGGTCCGCCCCGATCAGCACCGCGTCCACCTCACCCGCCGAGAACAGCGATCCCGCCGCGTTGTCGGTGAGCAAGGTGTACGCCATGCCGGTGCGGGCCGCTTCGTACGCCGTCAGGCGAGCACCTTGCAGCAAGGGACGCGTTTCGTCTACCCACAGCCGTCGCAGCCGCCCCTCGCGATGCGCCGCGAGCGCCACCGCGAAGGCCGTGCCCTCACCGCCGGACACCAGCGAACCGGAGTTGCAGTGGGTGAGGATCCGGTGGCCGCCGCCGGGCAGCAACTCGTCCAGGAGCGCCAGACCGTGGGCCGCCATCCGAGCGCTGGCCTCGGCGTCCTCCCGGTGCAGCCGCTGTGCCGCGGCCAGCGCCGCCGCAGCCGCCTCGGTGGCATCGCCGGTCTTCGCCAGCGCGGCCCGATGCGCGGCCTCCGCCCGGCGCACGCCGACGGACAGGTTCACCGCGGTGGGCCGGGCGCCCTCGAGCGCCCGTGCCGCCTCGGCCACGTCGAAGCCGCGCGCGGCGGCGAGCGCGACACCGTACGCGCCCGCGATGCCGAGCAGCGGCGCCCCGCGCACGGCCAGCGAACGGATCGCCTCCACCAGCGCCGGTGCGTCCGTGCACACCAGCTCGACCTCCTCGGCCGGCAGCCGTGTCTGATCGAGAAGCACCAGCACAGGGCCCTCGGGTGGTTCCTCCCATCGGATCGCAGGTATCTCGGTCGGCCGCTTGTCCCCGTCGGTTCGCGCCTGCTGATCAGCCATGCGGTCAGTCTGCCCCGGATCCGGCGGACAATTGAAGGCGTCCAGCCCCCACCGCGGCCGGTCTCCACATGACTGCCCCATGGCACGATGGCTGCCAACCTGCCGCCGCGACCGCGGACGGGCACCGAGAAGGAGCTTCGATGACAGACACTCCGGGCTGGGCCTCGCCCGGATCCGCCCCGTCGAACGATGGGCGGGAACCCGGCGCGTCCAGTCCCTCCGAGCCCGCCGACCACCCCGACGCCACCGCACCCCAGCCGGACGCGAACCAGCAGGGCTCGGGCGTCAAGTGGTCGAAAGAGCAGCCGCCCCCTGGCCAGTGGTCCGCGCCCACCGGTGCCCCCGGCCCCCACCAGGCCCCGCCGCCCCCGCCGCCCGGCCCCGGCTGGGGCGGCCGACCCACCGACGGCCCCAGCGGCTACGGAGGTCCTCCCGGCAGCCCCGCCCCCGGCGGCTACGGCGGTTACGGCACCCCCCGCGGCTATGGAGCCTGGGGCGGCGGCTGGGGCGGCCCTCCGCCCGCGGCCAAGCCCGGTGTCATCCCGCTGCGCCCGCTCGGAGTCGGCGAGATCCTCGACGGCGCCGTCTCCACCATGCGCACCCACTGGCGCACGGTCCTCGGCATCTCGCTGGCGGTCGCTCTCCTGCTGAACACCAGCATGGTCCTGCTGCAGGGCTTCCTCCTGAACGACACCGTCGTCCGGACGACGCTCAACGACCCGAACGCCAGCCCCCACGAAGCGCTCCAGGCCCTGCGCGAGACCATGATCGGCACCGGGCTCATCGCGGTGATCCGCTCGGTCGCCGTCATCATCGCGACCGCCCTGCTCACGACCATCACCAGCCGCGCCGTCCTCGGCAGACCGGTCAGCGCCGGCGAGGCCTGGCGCGAAGCCCGGCCGCAGATCCCGAAGCTCTTCGGACTGCTCATCCTGCTGGGCCTGATCTTCACCGGTGTCGTCATCGGTGGCGCACTGCCCGGCCTCCTCCTCCTGCTCGCCGGCAACAGCAACGGCGGAACCGCCCTGCTCACCCTGGGCATCCTCGCGTCCGCCGTCATCGTCGTATGGCTGGGGATCCGCTTCTACCTGGCCGCTCCCGCCCTGATGCTGGAACGGCAGGGCGTCGTGAAGTCCCTGAAGCGCTCCGCCAAGCTCGTCCGCGGCTCCTGGTGGCGCACCTTCGGCATCGTGCTGCTCACCCTGCTCCTCACCGGCATCGTCGCGTCGGTCATCACCATCCCGTTCACCCTCATCGGGGCTGCTGTGGGCGGCGACAGCACCGGCGACCTGCTCGGGACCAGCGGCGGACACATCAGCTGGGCCACCCTGATCGTCCAGGGGGTCGGCGCCCTGATCGGCGCCACGCTCACCCTGCCGATCAGCGCGGGCGTCGCCGTGCTCCTCTACATCGACCAGCGCATCCGCCGCGAGGCCCTCGACCTCGAACTCGCCCGCGCCGCCGGTGTCCAGGCCGCCGGCGGCACCGGTCCCGTCCCGGGGAGCTGATGCGGTGAGTCTCACGGGGGGAGTGCTCATGGCGGCGGTCCCGTCCGGCGCCGGCGGCACGGTCGTACGCGGCCTGCTGCGCGCCGCGGACACGGCCGTCCGCGCGGCGGGCGGCTCGGGTGACGAACCACCCGTGACCATCCCGCGCGATCCCGCACGGGAGGCAGCTCGCCGCGAGCTGTCCAAGCGGATGTACCACGAGCACGACCCCGGACTGTTCCAACGCGCACTGAACGCGTTCTGGGACTGGCTGGACCGGATGCTCGGTTCGGCCGCGTCGGCCACGCCCGGCGGCACGGTCGGCCTGATCGTCGTGGTCCTGTTCGTCGTCGCCGTCCTGGCCGCCCTCTGGTGGCGCCTCGGCACCCCTCGCCGGCAACCCGCCTCCGCCGCCGTCCTGTTCGACGACCGCCCCCGCAGCGCCGCCGAACACCGTGCCTCCGCCGAGGCACACGCGGCCCAGGGCCACTGGAACCAGGCCCTGCAGGAACGCATGCGGGCCATCGTCCGCTCCCTGGAGGAGCGAACCCTGCTCGACGTCCGCCCGGGCCGCACCGCCGACGAAGCAGCCGCCGAGGCCGGCCGGACCCTGCCCGCACACACCGACCGACTACGCGCCGCGGCACACGAGTTCGACGACGTGACATACGGCGGACGCAGGGCGACCGACCAGTCGTACCATCGCATCGCCGAACTCGACCGCGACCTGGAGCGCACCAGGCCCGCGCTCGCCCACAGCACCACCAGCACGGACCACAACACCCGCCAGGGGGCCGCCGAGTGACCGCCGAGGCCACCCCGACGACCTCCAGCGCGCTCACCGTCCGCCAGGTGTGGACCCGCGCACGAGGCATCACGCTCGCCGCCGTACTGATCCTCGCGGCGGCCGTCGCCATGGCGGCCGTACGCTCCACCGACCGGCACGGCGAACTGGACCCACGCTCCACCGACCCCTACGGCAGCCGTGCCGTCGCCCGACTCCTCGCCGACCGAGGAGTCTCCACGCGGGTGGTCACCACGCTCGGCGCGGCACGCACCGCGGCCGGACCGGACACCACCCTCCTGGTCGCCGTACCCGACCTGCTGACGAGAAGTCAACAGGCCCAGCTGCGCAGGGCCACAGCAGCCTCCGGCGGGCGCACGATCCTCGTCGCGGCCGGCAGCTCGTCCGTCGAGCAACTCGCCCCCGGAGTCACCGCCGACCCCGCCACCAGCACCGGCAGCACACTCGCCCCCGACTGCGCTCTGCCCGAGGCCCGGCGGGCAGGCAGCGCCGACACCGGCGGCATCCGCTACACCACGACCCACCTCAACGCCGACTCCTGCTACCCCAGCGCACGCCTCGCCACCCTGCTGCGCATCCCCGAGGCATCCGGAGGCGGTGACACCGTCGTGCTCGGCGCGCCCGACATCCTCTTCAACGACCACCTCGACAAGCAGGGCAACGCCTCGCTCGCCCTCCAACTCCTCGGCTCCCGCCCCCATCTGGTCTGGTACCTCCCCTCGCTGTCCGACGCCTCGGCCACCGGCACCGGTGACCGCAAGGACTTCCTCGACCTGCTCCCCTCGGGCTGGCTCTGGGGCACCCTGCAGCTCTTCATCGCAGCAGCCCTCGCCGCCTTCTGGCGGGCACGCCGCTTCGGCCCCCTCGTGCCCGAAAGACTCCCCGTCGCGATCCGCGCCTCCGAAACCGCCGAAGGCCGCGCCCGCCTTTACCGCAAGGCCGACGCCCGCGACCGCGCGGCCTCCGCTCTTCGCTCCACCACCCGCACCCGCCTCGCCCCCCTCGTCGGAGTCCCCGTCACCCAGGCGCACTCGCCCGAGGCTCTGCTCCCCGCCCTGTCCGACCACCTGACGGGCGACCAGCAGGCCCTTCACACCCTCCTCTTCGGGCGGCCGCCCGGCGACGACGCGGCCCTCATCGCACTCACCGACCAACTCGACGCCCTCGAAAGAGAGGTACGCCGTTCATGATGGACCCGACCACTGACAACGCCGGGACCACCGGGGACGCGGGCACCGCCCGAGCCTCCCTGGAAGCCCTGCGCGCCGAGATCGCCAAAGCCGTGGTCGGCCAGGACCCCGCCGTGACCGGCCTTGTCGTCGCCCTCCTCTGCCGCGGACACGTTCTCCTTGAAGGAGTCCCCGGAGTCGCCAAAACGTTGCTCGTCCGAACCCTCGCATCCGCGCTCGAACTCGACACCAAACGCGTCCAGTTCACCCCCGACCTGATGCCGAGCGACGTCACCGGCTCCCTCGTCTACGACACCCGCACCGCCGAGTTCTCCTTCCAGGAAGGCCCGGTCTTCACCAACCTCCTGCTCGCGGACGAAATCAACCGCACGCCGCCCAAGACCCAGTCCTCCCTCCTCGAAGCCATGGAGGAGCGCCAGGTCACGGTCGACGGCACCCCGCGCCCGCTCCCCGAACCGTTCCTGGTCGCCGCCACGCAGAACCCGGTCGAGTACGAGGGCACCTACCCCCTCCCCGAAGCCCAACTGGACCGTTTCCTCCTCAAACTGACGATCCCTCTGCCCTCCCGGCAGGACGAGATCGACGTCCTGACCCGCCACGCCTCGGGCTTCAATCCGCGCGACCTGCGCGGCGCCGGCGTACGCCCCGTCGCCGGCCCCGCCGACCTGGAAGCGGCCCGCACCGCCGTCGCCAAGACGACCGTGTCCCCCGAGATCACCGCCTACGTCGTGGACATCTGCCGCGCCACCCGCGAATCGCCCTCGCTCACCCTCGGCGTCTCCCCGCGCGGTGCCACCGCCCTCCTCGCCACCTCGCGCGCCTGGGCCTGGCTCACAGGCCGCGACTACGTCATCCCCGACGACGTCAAAGCCCTCGCACTGCCCACCCTGCGCCACCGGGTCCAGCTGCGCCCCGAAGCGGAGATGGAAGGCGTGACGGCAGACTCCGTCATCAACGCCATCCTCACCCACGTCCCGGTCCCCCGCTGATGGCGCTCACCGGACGCGCCGCCCTCCTCGCGGCCCTCGGCTCGATCCCCGTCGGCATCCTGGAACCCGGCTGGACGGGCATCCTCGCGGTCAACGGCCCCCTGGCCCTCGCCTGCGCCTGCGACTACGCGCTCGCCGCGCCCGTACGACGGCTCGTGCTGTCCCGCTCCGGCGACACCTCCGCCCGTCTCGGCGAGACCGCCGACGTCACGCTCACCATCACCAACCCCTCTCGCCGCCCCCTGCGGGCACAGCTACGGGACGCATGGCCGCCCAGCAGCTGGCAGCCCGGCACCGAGATCGAGGCCTCCCGCCACCGCCTGACCGTCCCACCGGGCGAACGCCGGCGCGTGACGACGAGCCTGCGCCCCACCCGCCGCGGCGACAGCCAGGCCCACCGCGTGACGATCCGCTCCTACGGCCCCCTCGGCCTGTTCTCCCGCCAAGGCGCCCACAAGCTGCCCTGGTCCGTACGAGTCCTGCCCCCGTTCACCAGCCGAAAGCATCTCCCGTCGAAACTCGCCCGATTGCGTGAACTCGACGGACGCACCAGCGTGCTGACACGCGGCGAGGGAACGGAGTTCGACAGCCTGCGCGAGTACGTCCCCGGAGACGACACCCGGTCGATCGACTGGCGGGCCACCGCCCGCCAGTCCGCCGTCGCCGTCCGCACCTGGCGCCCCGAACGCGACCGTCACATCCTGCTCGTCCTGGACACCGGCCGCACCTCCGCCGGCCGTGTGGGCGACGCACCACGCCTCGACGCCGCCATGGATGCGGCACTCCTCCTGGCGGCACTGGCATCCCGAGCCGGCGACCGCGTGGCCCTCCTGGCATACGACCGCCGGGTACGCGCGCTGGTCCAGGGCCGCTCCGCAGGAGACGTGCTGCCGGGCCTGGTCAACGCGATGGCACCACTGGAACCGGAGCTCGTCGAGACCGACGCCCGCGGGCTCACCGCGGCGGCTCTGCGCACGGCACCGCGCCGCTCCCTGATCGTGCTGCTCACGACGCTCGACGCGGCCCCGGTGGAGCAGGGTCTCCTCCCCGTGCTTCCGCAGCTCACTCAACGACACACGCTTCTGGTCGCCGCGGTGGCGGATCCGCACATCGCCCGGATGGCCGAGGCTCGAGGCAGCGCGGAGGCGGTGTACGAGGCCGCGGCGGCGGCTCAGGCCCAGAGCGAGCGCCAGCGCACCGCTGAGCAGCTCCGTCGTCATGGGGTGACGGTCGTGGATGCGACGCCGGAGGATCTGGCGCCGGCACTGGCGGATGCGTATCTGGCTCTGAAGGCGGCGGGCAGGCTCTGATCAGCTCTGCCTCCGCCACCCTCCGGGGATTTTTTGGGGGGAAACGCAGAAAGGCCCACGCCTGCGGCGTGGGCCTTTCCCAAGAATTGTTCGGCGGCGTCCTACTCTCCCACAGGGTCCCCCCTGCAGTACCATCGGCGCTGTGAGGCTTAGCTTCCGG